>LRSL01000078.1 GCA_001563335.1 Candidatus Thorarchaeota archaeon SMTZ1-45
CAAGTAGTGGTTTTTCCTGATTTAAGAGATGAAACTTGATTTTCTTTAAATTTTGATCCACATAGTGGACATAGCCAAATTCGAATTTCATCCGCAGTGTCTGATTCAACCTCCATCTCACCACCAATCTCCTTAACCGCTTTCTCAGCCCAAGATTGTGCAGAGGATTGACCAAGATCCTTGAAGAGAGCCATCGCCTCCTGTAGAAGTGGCTTTGCCTCTGTAAGTCGAGCAAGACCACGTAACGCTAAGGCAAGCCCGAGAGCATTCCAAGCAGTATACCATTTATCAGCAACGCTCTTGGCAAGCTCCAAACCTTTCTCAAAGAGTTTCGCAGCGTTTCGATAATCCATTTTTCTAAACGAAACTTGTCCAAGACCCCAATACGCAGCTGCTTGATACCACTTATTCGAGATGCTTAACCCTTCCTCCAAGAGTTTATTATAGAGTTTTTCAGCCTTCTTGAGCTCATGCGTATTGACAACACAATCACCCATAATTCGAAGTGCTTCAATAGCCCTATCAACACGCCCTTCCTTCTGGAACTTCTTCCGAGCTTTTTCAGCTGCTTTCATGCATTTCTTAAAGTCCGCAGCTGAATGAAGGCGTGTAGCTTCTGCGAGTAGGTCTTCTGATGTGGGAGTCATGTATTGAGCATCTCATGAGGAAATATAAACAAGTTGTCATACCTTTGAGGTTTCATGATTTAACATTTGGATGAATCCGACGCAAATTATTACAGTTCTTCATTTATCGATGATAGGTCAGAACAACATCATTCGATAGGGGGATTAACCTCAGGTGAGGCGACCGATCTTTTACAGCTCTGTCTATTATACTTCCTCCATATGCTTTCACCATTCTCAAAGGAACAGTTTCTGGCACATGGACTTCAATTTCATCTGGAAGAATTTCCATTCCAGTTTCAATTTGATGTTGATTCGCAGACTGTCCTATTTCAATAGCAGTCTTTCCAAATCTCGTTGGAAGTCCTTTGATAGTTAGGGGTTTCTTTGCAGTATACCATTCACTAGGTATTCCAGCTAGGAAGACCAGATTGTTGTTGTCCTCATGAACAAGCATGTCACTCAGAAGAAGAATGATGTCTGCTGCAGCCAACACACTCGAACCAGTCCCTCCGCCACCTCCAAAGGTTCGAGGACTCACATATTCTGGTAATAGATAATCCTCTGAAAGGAATTCAAGAGCTCTTCGGAGAAGAGGTTCTGCGACATCCCGTTGTTTATCCCAAACATGAAACTGGGCAATTCTCATAGCTAGATGACTGGAAAAGGACTCCTCAGGATGACGAGTTTTCCAGAGACCTCGAATTATTCGTCTTTCAGAAACTTTCTTACACAATAATCGAAGGAATTTCTTATCGAACCCATCGATTCTGAGTTGAACGATACTTGTTAAGATGTCAAGGATAGCTCTATCAATTTCAAACATCTTAGGGTCTTTTTGACGGGGCCAACGTGCGTTCTGTATTTGTTCGAATTGCTCCTGTGCGAGATTTTCAACAATAGAGACCTTATCTTTGATTTTTGCAACCAGACCTACTTCGGTCAGTGTGAAATATGTCACGCTTTCCTGGAGAGCTGCGAGGTTCCATAGTGATTCATTGAAGTTCTTCAACATTGAAGGATTCAAAACGCTGTAATGTTCAAGAGGTGAATCTTCAAGCTCATCAGTAGATAGCTCATTGGAAAATTGTTCAGTAGGTTTCTGCCTAGGATGCTCTGCAGTAAGTAATGTAATCATATTCTCAGCCAAGTAAACAAGGAATCTGTGAATGTCCTGCAATGATTCTCTTTGCAAGGAATAGCCTTGCAACTTTAGAAGCCCCCAAAGTGCACTGTTGAACATTGCAGTGTCAATAGCAACTTCTGAACTTTGATAGGTTTTTGATAACTTGTTGGCTATTTTGTTGGCTACGTCAATCCCACCAGATTTGATTAATGCAAGTAGAACTCTAATTCGGTCTCGCCAATTCAAAGATGATGTAAAACAATCTTTGTTATGTGAAAACATGACAGAATGTGATTGTATTGCAAGAGAAGCTGCAGCCTGTGAAAGTACTTGATCTAATTCCTCATCAGGAAAGAAAGCTTCGCCGCGTTTTTTAGTAAATGAATACCATCTTCCAATCGATAGGTTTCGATTGTGATTATCAGGTCTATACTTTGTAAAGGACTCCCTATCTGACAATACTTCAAGGGGTGAACTAAAAACAATTTTCCTTGTTCCAGCAGGTGAAAGAGTGATAATGAATTTTAGAATAGCAGTTCCAAACCCATCTTTGGAGGATAACTTGTAATCATATCGTGTCTTGTCAGTCTGAATGACTTCTGGAATTGTGATGTCGTTTGCTTCAACTAGATAGACTGCAGATGGATCTATATCAACTTGAAGCGCAGGCTGGTCATTGGCAAAGATTAGGTTATTTTTAGCGTCAAATTCAAGAGTTTCAATTGGTTCAAAGCCTAAAACAGACATTGGTCTTAGAGTAACATAGAAAGTTATTGTTGCTTCCTCAAGAGCGATGTTCTTCAAAATCACTTCATTGTAAAGATATTCCATTCCTTGCTGTTCCACATGATAAATCAGTCTAGTGAATTCAACTGATTGGACATCTGTTTTCCACTCGTAAAGTTGATCTTCTGATGAGATTAATTTTAACTGGGGACCATCCTTTCCCATGAGTGCGGGAAAGATGATACCATCGGTTCCCAGAACCCAGATATCTATTGAGCCACATCCTGGAATTGCCATAACTAATCCTCGAGAGTCAGATACTCCAAACTTCTTTGACCCCACGCCACCTATTAGTGACCAGTTACGATACGAGTTGTTTGCTAGTTCTGTAACTAAGGTTTCTTCCTTGTTAATGGCTTTCATGATAAGGTCAATCCATGATGGAAGCATCCATGGTGCAGCTTCAAGATACACTGATGCATTTAGTTGCGCTCTCAGCCGCTCAATTTCAGTATCAGCTGGTATGTCTATTTCAGGGAGTGGTTTTCCATAATTCTGAGCCACTCGTCTGAAACGCTGTAAACGAGCAAGATCATCCATGACCAAATCAAAGAACCTCTTTGGCAATGTATTCGTGCGGAATAATTACTGAGTTGAATACAGTTTTGGTCCTTTATTTGTATGTTTAGGCTAGCTAGCGAAAAAACGAAGTGAGCCCCTATCCATGAGCTGGATGATAGGTGCTAAACCCTTAATAGAGTACAACCAAAGGGTGCCTTCGTCAAGTATAATTTGTAGAAAACTTAGTTGAATCTGGTGCCACCATAAAAAGAGGGAAACACAATGGCAGAAGTTCTTGCAAAACCATCGCGACGCATCAGGAACATGGTAATGAAAGAACTTCGGTTAATAATCAAGGACAAGGTCGCCCTCCTCTTGATTTTCCTACTTCCTGCTGCACTAATTGGGATGCTCTGGTATGTAACTGAAACAAGCAGCTTTGGAGGGATGATGGCTGGTGGCGGAGGAGCAATAGGTGGCGGCGATGATATAGGTAATGAAACAACTACAGATAGTGGGATCAAGTTAGGTATTGTGGACTTAGATACAACCAGAACCTATGATGGAGAAGATCTTTCTGAGAACCTGACTGCGTTCTTTGATGAAATGGCGAATATTACTATGTATAATTCGTCTGCAGACGCATACAGAGCACTATATGACCAACTGATTGATGCCTACATCGTGATTCCAGATGGATTTGAAGCCAATCTCACCATAAATGAACCAACATATATCGAAGTCCACTACGATGGAAATGATTTACTAGCATCAGCATCCATCCAAGGAGTCATACAAGCGGGAACCATTCTATTTAGAGCATCAAAGCTCTGGATTCGCTCAGAAGTCTTTCCTGGTATAATTATTGAGTTCACTCCTCAAGGTGGTTACCTCGAGAGCGTCTTTGGAGGGTTCATTGTAATATTCTCAAGTTACCTCGGGATTGCGATGACTTCAGCTCAATCAATTGTTGGTGATGTACCCCTTCGGAGAATGTTACTTACACCAACCAATAGGCTAGAAGTTATTGTAGCCAAGGTCATTGGGTATGTAATTATTGGCTTCTTCCAATCACTTTTGTTAGTTACATTATGGGTACTAGCATTTGATCTAAATCTCAACACAAGTTTTATCTCTCTTGTAATCATCATGAGTCTAAGCTCGCTCACAGGATCGGCCACAGGGATTTTGATTTCATCTGTTGCAGGTACAAGATTACAGGCTAATCAGATGTTCCTCTTTGTCTTATTTGGCACTCTTATTCTTTCAGGCTTTTTCATTAACGTTGGAATCTTGGATTCAATACTCCCAATGAACCAAGGACTTAACCTTCTGATTGATACAGCATTCAAGGGACTAACCTTACTACAAGTAATTGATAGAATTCTAACTCTGTTTGGTTTCTCTGCCATTGCAATATTACTTGCAACTTTCGTATTCTCAAGGAAACCCACATTGGATTAGGTGATGATGAAGATGATATTAGATACAGACCGCTCGGATTTTCCTGAAGAAGAAAAACCAGCTTTTGTCGAAGAAGCATACTTCTCAGGGGCTAGATTGAGCGAAGCTATTGATTGGTGTATTACAAGACAGACCCGTGAGTTGCATTGCGAGGTAGAGGGAAAGCTTACAATAACTGGCAGGGATGTGAAATTCAAAGGTCGAATCTTGAAAGTCAAAAAGGGTGTTCTTACACGTAAGATTGCTGTCTATGTAGAAGAAGACCTCCGTAGACAACGTGTAGGAGAACTTGACAAGGTACTCACTGTAGGTGGAGAGGGTTCAAGTCAGGATGATATTGCAGCCACGCAAATCACTGTCCAGAACTACTTGAAGAGGAATATGGCTGACGACCTATATTATGATGGTCGGGACCTCCAACAAGCTGTGAAGGACCTTGAAAAAATGAAAAGTCAGGAGGTCGAGTGCACGGTATGGGGTAGAAGAGGTTCTGATAAGACATTGATTATGATTAAGGGAACAATTGTTGGTGCATCAACCAGACCAGCCCCGATTCTTCCAGAGGGAACTCTTGAGGTACGAGTCGCTCCAGAAGAGGAGGTTGGAGACCCTAAGATTTACATGGTTGCACAACCCCAGCTTCTGATCGGACCTAGTTATAATCCAAACCTCACAATTCTCGCGAACAAAGTGTACATCATGCCTTTCGCTTGGAAACAAGCTCCTGAATATAGAGATGTACTAGCAGCCAGAAATCTGACAGTGGCTATCAAGAGTGGAAAGAAACTCATAGAGAATGTGTCATTCTCAATACGAGAGGGAGAAATGCTAGCCATTATTGGAGAGTCCGGTGCAGGAAAATCAACTACTGTGAAAGCGCTAATCGGGGACATTCCAAGCACAGGTGTGGCAAGAATAGCAGGGATTGATTCAAGGCAGACCCAGAAAGTCAGACATTTCTTTGGATATTGTCCACAGGATCTTTCATACATGTACGAAACTTTCACTCCCCTTGAGAACATCATAGCCTTTGGAAAACAATATGATATTCCAGAGTGGCAGCTCATTCAGAGAGGCAAGACCCTCCTAAGAGATTTCGGGATACTGGAGAAAGGGAACAACCAAACCAAAAAGCTGAGTGGAGGGGAACAGAGAAGAGTTTCAATTGGTATTGCGCTCGCACATAAACCAAAGGTTCTTCTCATGGACGAACCAACCTCAGGTCTTGATCCTGATAATAGAAATGAGCTATGGAGCTATCTATCTTATATCAACCAAGAGTACGGAACTTCGATAATTGTCATTACGCATTATCCCGTTGAGGCTGAATTCTGTGATAAGGTGGCGGTCTTTATGCGTGGAAAGAGTCTTGTTGCTTTTGGAAGTCCAGCCTCACTAAAGGAGTCTATGCCCTCCAGGGGATTTGCAGTTGGGATTGTACTTGAAGAGGTGGACCCAAGAGCAAGAAGGACACTTGAGACTGTGAAGGGAGTTCGTTTTGTTCTTCAGCGAGGGGAGCTTCTAAAAGTATTCACAGACGAGCCCTTGGAAATAATTGCAGAGGAATGCGTGACAGCTTTAAAGGAACAAGACATTGTAGTCAAAATTGTAAAAACAAAGTCGGTAGCGGATATGGTTGACTATTATGTCGCTATAACTCGAGGGCTCATTCAAGGTACAATTGAGAAGTGATTCGATGGCAGGTCTGAAACAAACATTGATGCATCTGATCCAGAAACTAGCGGCATACTTTCTGGTATACATCATAATTGTTAGTGGACTTTCCGTGTTCCCACCTGTTGTTGGAATAAGCCCCTATGTGACAGAACCCATGAACAAAATCGATGATTCACTACTCAATCAGACTTCCCTGGACCAGCGCCTTGATGTACTTGTAGGGTATGATGAAAAAGCAGGTGAAATCAAGGCCAAGAATGCAGTTTTGTTTGCAGACCATACCGCAGAATTGATTGATACATTCGAATCTATTGGTATGCTCCATGTAAAGATGTTAGGTTCATCTATTGTTGACTTGGCCAAAGAGGCATTCATCACAAGGATATGGTCGAACGAAGTCGCAACGATTGAACAAATACAGATTACTACAGATGCCACATCATCTTTAGAAGACTATGTACCTCTCATTGACCGAATTGGTGCAAGAGACCTCTGGGATGCTGGATATAATGGAACTGGTACTGTTATTGCAGTTCTTGACACAGGTGTTGATCCCCTTCATCCGGACTTCAGCGTATCTGCATTTGCATCATTTGTAGAAGCAGACACCTTACCTCTAGACCTTGTTGGACATGGAACATATGCAGCTTCTATAGCAGCAGGTTCCGGAAACATGTCTGAAGGAATATATGCGGGAATTGCACCAGGTGCAACACTGCTCTCTGCGAAGGTGACCCTCGGAGGACTTTTTGCAGCTCCAAGTTGGATTGTGTCGGGCATTGAATGGGCTAGCAGTCGAGGTGCAGATATCATTCTTCTTCCATTCAACACTCTGGGTGCTCCCGATGATGCAGTTTCTGAGGCAATCGAGATAGCTGCCAATAAGGGCATCTTTGTCATTGCTGCCTCAGGAGATGACGGACCGGATTATCTAACTGTTATGTCACCTGGTGGAAATGCAGCATCATTCTGTGTAGGCGCCTATGACACCGAAAAACAGGAGATACCTGACTTCTCTGGGAGAGGTCCCTCGCTCTCACTACTTACAAAACCGGATTTGGTGGCTCCAGGAGTGGGTGTTGTTGGAGCTAAAGCAGGTGTTGGTCTTTCTAGTCTTGGTTTTGGAGATATATCACTTAGTGATCTTGGAAACTTAGGTGGACTTGGTGGACTGCTTGGAGGTTCACTTGGTGAAACCATAGATGAGAATTATACAATTGCAGACACGACCACTGCTTCAGCAGCCATCACTGCAGGTGCAGCAGCAATCCTATTACAAGCGTTTGATAGAGTCACTCCAATAACCTTAGCTAATGTTCTTCGAAACACTGCAACTCCCATTGGCTACGGTGCTAATGATGGTGGAGCCGGACTTCTCAATTTGCAGGCTGCTTTCAATTATCTAAGTACTAAACAAACTCCTGGAGATCCACACACGCGAGCAACAAGTTTGCCCCTTCTTGCACTTGGACTTATCACAGCAAGTGGAACAGATGCATCAACTACTTTGCTGATGAGTAGCTTCGGAACAACTCTCGTAGCTCTTGATGAACGTAATCCTCAGGATTCAGGAATCCATCTGATGATGGGTATGTTCTCTATAAAGTGGAACAATGAAAACCCAATGAATCTGATGATGTTTGATGTCAAAAGTGAGTTACATCAAGTGGTTTCAGCTTCAGCTATTACACCGTACAATCGTTATGTTGGTGTGTTGTCATATAATGACTCAATCTATGTCACATTCAAAGTTGAATCGTATAATCTTACAACTTACTCGCCTCTACCTCTAACTGCTCTCAGAATTACACCCTATATCCTCAACCTTGGGAGCGAACCGATTGAGAATGTGAGTCTGTATGTGTCCTATTCATTGGACCTCTATCTTGATGGTGAGTCAGACCATGGTAAATATGACCTTGACAATCAACAGCTCTTTGCATATGGTCTCTCAGAGAGTTATGGTAACTTTTACGTAGGAATGAACTCAAGTATCCCGCTTTCTGCGTTTGAGGTCGGTAACTCATCCAACATTGCCAACCATGTGTCAGACAACAATTTGACAGGCTCTACTGTCTTTGATGGCGATGTTGGTTTAGCAATGCAGTGGGATTTTGGAGCTCTAGATGTTGATGATCTTGCCAATGTAACAATAGCCATGGGTTTTGGTGAAAATCGATCAGTTCTTGATGCATCAATTGATGCCATGTGGCAATATGATATTCCCGCGGGTGCTTTAACTCAAGGAGACCTCATTGTTGTAGAGTCTGATGTTCCAAGAATAGCAAAAGCAGGTCAAACATATCAATCAAGAGCTGTAATTATGAATATAGGAGAGGAAAACTCCACAGCTATCGGAGCTATGATGGTAGTTGAGGGGTCAGCAGATGAGGGAACTCTATTTGCAAGATATTTCTCCTATGATGTGATAGAACCCTTCAAAGCTAAAGTGCTAATGACAGATTGGCGGCCAGAAACAGAGGGTGTGAGAACTGCGGCTTGGGCTGTTTCAACGGGATTAGATCAAATCGTTAATCTTGTTTCTAATCCTGCAGAACTACTACTCACCATAGGAGTCGGAATCTTGGATGATTTTATACTTCGAGATGTATTCATCATCACTCCGATATCATCAACATCAGTATTTCCAAAAGAACTACCATTTGCTCCATTTGACATCCGATTCCCAGCAGATTTTGGTCTCTATAGCTTTGTCTTGTCCACTACTGAGTCACTTGGAAATCTCACCATTACAAACTACGGAAATGCCTCAGAATGGGGCAATATGTCACTGACCAGCGCAGACACAATTGAAGGATTCTATGACTTCTCATTATTCTTGCTTTCACCACCCATTGGAATGGACGGGTATCATAGGTGTGACTATGTTCTCAAAACAGAAGCAGGATGGAGTGACAACATAACACTGGAGCGAGTTTTAGAGTATCCTCGGGCGATGATGCTCTTAGATACTTCACATGGAGGTGGGTTTGGGTCGCTCATGGGAGATATAGGAGGTCTGGGTGACACAGGGAACCTTACTGGGGATACTGGAATCGGCTTTCCACTAGCCCAAGAAGACACATCAGATGATGACACAATGGGGATGGACTTCAGCCTGAATGATCTTGATAGTCTGGGATCCATCACTGGTCTCTTTGATTCATTTAGAATGACTACATTCTCTGGGCTATCTAATATGAAGAAGACAATGGCAGATGTGGGTCTTGACCTGATAGAAACACCGGGAGTGGAGTTAGACGAAGATCTACTTGCGACTTTCTCGACTGTCTTCATAATTGCTCCAACTGAAGAGTTCAATCAGACAGAGATAGATATTCTCCGAGAGTTCACACGCAATGGAGGAACATTGGTCATTCTTGGTGACAATGATGACAACGCAAATACAACTGCACTCAATCCATTGCTTTTGGAGTATGGTTACTATCTTTCAGGGAGTCATGATAAAGAGAATACAACAGATATTGTGACAACGAAACCATTGGGTCTCGGTTTGGATTGTGTTTGGCTGGGTGGCGGAGCATACATTATGAACAATCAATCTCAAGCTAACGTTAGACTTGATGGAAACAGCGTCGTGGTTTTAGATTCCACAGACCCGGAACTCGCTATCTTTAGCTCATCGAAAATCTTCATGAACAAGAATCTTGTGAAATGCAACAATAGTATTCTACTAGACAATCTGAATCAATTCCTACTTCGAAACACTCTGAGTACATCAACAAGTCTTTCAGAGGACACTTTGTATTATCAGGCGGGCAGAAGTGTCTATGTCAATTTACAGATATCAGATTACTATGGAAATCCGGTCAATGACTTATTCGTCGCAATCGCGTACGAGCTTCCGAACGGAAGTTTGACATTCTTCATTGCCGGTTTCGTTGAAGACGGTCTCTACTCATCACAATTTGCACCTAGCTACTGGAGTTCAGAGGGGAGAATAAACGGTATTTTCCTCATTCTTGGTGATGAGAACTATGCCATGACATATGCTAGTGTAAGCTTCTATTTGTTCGAGATTGAACCCACAATACCTACCGAACCAACAATTGGACTCCTTACTATGGCGGAACTTGCACTTCTTACATCTTTAGGGATTTTCGGTGGACTCATTGGATATTTGGTCTGGAACCGAAGAAGAATGAAAAAACGTCTCAGGATTCCTGAGATTGAACCTGAGCTCGTTCGAGAGATAGATAATACACTAATGGCATTATTGGCAGCCTTCACGCAACTAGAGGACCTCATACAGAGAGAAGACCTTGATAGAATACAGAAAGTTGAGGCACTCCGCGTTCTCATGCAAGATATTGAAGAAGGACGTAGGATGTTCGAACGCGTGAGCGATAAAGTAGGAGGTGTGTGATGTGGGAAAATCTGATGTCAAAGAAACCCATCGTGAGATTGACATCATCGACCTCCAAGTGGCGTTTGGTGACTTCTACGCCTTGAAAGGAGCGTCTTTCTTCGCAAATAAGCGAGAATTCCTTGGTATAATTGGAGCCTCAGGAGCTGGTAAAACAACAGTTCTTAGAGTACTCACAGGACAAATTGACCCAACTAGTGGAAAAGCATTCGTTGGCGGATATGATGTCACAAAGAAGGCAAAGCTGATTAGTCTTCTCGTAGGCTATGTTCCTCAACTTGAACATCTGAGTCTGTACTATGATTTCAATGCACTTCAAAACGCTCAATTCTTCGGAAGGATGTTCGGTCTCAGACCAAAGGAGATTGAAGAGCGAGCGAGAAATATCCTCACAATTCTAGGCTTTGATGAGGAACTAATCACAAAAAGAATAGAAAGACTCTCAGGCGGAGAACGCAAGAGAGTGTCAATCTGTCTTGGGATGATCCATAATCCCCCTGTGCTTTTGCTCGATGAGCCCACCACCGGGCTAGATGCCCATCTACGACATGAAACCCTGAACTACCTGAAGGAGCTAAATTACGAGCTGGGCACAACAATGGTCATCATTAGTCATGACCTTGAGATTGTCGATTACTGTACACGAGTATGTCTGCTAGAAGAAGGAGATGTGAGTCAATTCGGGACTCCAGAGGAATTGATCTCAACACTACCTGGAAGAGGAGAGAGCATACGTGTTGTTATGCATGCTTTGACTCCTGAAATCATCAAGCGGATAAATTCACTCCCAAGAGTACAATACACTGCACCAGCTGGCAGGAACGCAATGAAGCTATTCATAGATAATCCGGATCAGCAGCTGCTGCCAATCATCAAGAAACTAAATGAAATGAAACTACCATTCGAGGAGGTCAGTCTTGTTGAGGCAGACTTCTTTGATTATTTCCAGGTCAAACCCTGGAAACATATTCCTAGTGAGCTAGGAGGAACCACATCATGAAGACATATCATGTGATTATAGCCCTATTGATTGTCTGCACGCTTGCAGGACTGCAGCTCCAGACAACAGACACGGGTATGACACCCGTGACAATCACGAGTCCACAGGTTCAAGAGGTTCCACACTCACTCGCGGAGATTGCACCATTCAACACGGCTATTGTATGGTCTACCACAACGGGAAACCAGGTTGTGGACCTTGTTGTTGATAACTTCGATGCAGATGCGCGAGATGAGGTGGCGGTCATCACCCAGAATGGTACTCTGTACCTCTTCGATGACAATAGCACACTTTTGTGGAGACTGAAGCTTGGCTCGACACCACGTGCTCTCGCATCCATGGATGGTACTGCGGCTTCAGGCCAAGAGATACTCATAGGAACAGACTATGGTGTCCTTGTGGTCGGAGCTGATAAGACAGTTCAGATGAACATGTCATTGCCAGAACCAGTCCATGCTGTTGGAGGTGGTCATCTTGATGGTGACGGTCTTGAAGAGGTCGTTGTGGGCTGTGACGATTTCTATGTCTATGCTTTTGAGATTGACACGACTCCGCTCTGGAGCTATCTGAGTAATGGCAGGGTTCGTCTGATCGCTGGTGCGGATATTGATGCAGACACTCGAACTGAGTTTGTTGTGGCTTCTGAGGGGAAGCGGTTCACCCTCTTGCAGGACACAGGCACTATGGTGTTCGAAAAGTCAAGCCCGACAGATATCAGAGTCATAGCAATGGGAGATATCACCACAGCAGGGAACTGGGATGTGCTCTATGGAAACAGCAATGGAACTCTCAATGTTTGGTACGATACTGGAGCCCTTGCATTCAAGCTCGAGGTTGAGAGTAGCATATCGGCCCTGAGAGTCGGAGACCTTGTGACTGGAGGAAGACATGAGTTCGCTCTAGGCACTGCATCAAACCAACTACGAGTATATACATCAGCTGGCGTACTGTCTTGGAACAAGACCATGGGTGGACAACCCAATGACATTCGATTCCCCAACATCGGAGCCACTGCAAATGCACAGGTCCTCGTTGGTACTCCTAATACACTCACGACATACAACACCACTGGTTGGCGTGTGAACCAGTTCACTGCTAATGGATTCACGGGCGCTTTGAGTATCGGAGACCTTGATAACTTCGGTGGGGAGGAATATGCCTTTGGTACGAACGTAGGTGGCGTGTCAGTGTATGGCAGGGACCTTGACAAGGATGGCCTGGCTGATGCTCGTGAGATTATCATGGAGGGTACGTTCTACGATGACTCCGATAGCGACAACGATAATCTAAACGATGGGCAAGAAGTGCTTACATATGGCACAGACCCGCTCAAAGCCGACTCGGACAATGATAAGCTATCTGACTTTGCTGAGGTAATTACACACGGAACAAATCCCAATTCTGCAGACACAGATTCCGATAAACTCACTGATTGGCAGGAGGTTTACCTCGGTACAAATCCGAATCAAGCGGACACAGATTCGGACTCGCTTACTGATTATGAAGAAAATAATATCACTCTGACACTCCCTACTGACCCAGACAGTGATTCTGATGATATCAATGATGCACAGGATGATAATGATGGTGATGGTCTCACCAACATCCAAGAAGTTCGTATCACAAAGACAGATCCTAACGATGTGGATACGGATGGAGACCTAATCTCAGATTATTATGATGACCAGGATGCAGACAACTTAGCAAACTGGAAAGAGATACAACTTGGAACAGGAGTCTATGATCCTGATAGCGATGACGACCTCTTGAATGACGGGTATGAAGTGAAGACGAGCAAGACCTCACCACTCAATGAAGACACAGATGGAGATTCATTGACTGATTATGAGGAAGTGGTGATTGTCCATTCAGACCCACTCAAAGCCGATGGAGACGAGGATGGTCTTTCGGACTACGATGAATATGTTGTCTATGGTACTGGAGTCTTGGACAGTGATAGTGACGATGACAACTTGAATGATGGAGACGAGGTCAATACCTACTTCACGGATCCCCTGAATAATGACACTGACTCTGATAATATTGAGGATGGACTAGAGGTCAATTTCTGGGGCTCAGACCCGAACTCAGCTGACACAGACCTTGACAATCTTGATGACTTTGCAGAGTGCTATGTTTGGAACACAAACGTGACAAATAGTGACACAGATGGTGACACTCTAGGAGATGGGCTTGAAGTCCTCACTTATGGAACAAACGCCTCTTTAGTTGACACAGACTTTGACCTGCTTCGAGACCCAGACGAGGTGAAGTATCTTGCTAATGGCTGGGACCCAACGAATCCTAATACCTTCGATGCTGGGACTTTGGATGGAAACTGGGACTTCGATAGTGACAGACTCACAAACTATCAGGAGATTTACCTAACGCGCACAAACCCAACGCTTGTGGACTCTGGAGGGTTACCACTCACTGATGATCTTGAAGATAGCGACCTTGATGGTTTGAACAATTATGATGAATTATACGTGGTTTTCACGCACCCTAGAAACCCGGACAGTGATTCTGACAAGGTGAAGGATGGAGATGAATGGAATGTTCTCGGAACCAATCCTAACGATGAAGACAGTAACGATAATGGTGTATCGGACTATGATGAGGACTTTGATGGTGATGGGCTTAGCAATGGAATAGAGTTGTATATCACAAAGACTCTGCATGATGATGCAGACACGGATAATGACTTCATCTCTGACTATGATGATGATGAGGATGCGGACTTCCTACCCAACTGGTTTGAGGTGGAGATGACTGGGACAGACCCCTTATACAATGACACGAATGATAATGGAACGTTCGATTGGGAGGAGGACTCTGACAATGATGAACTTACGAATCTCGAGGAGTTTCTACATGATTGTGATCCACTAGCTGCTGATACAGATTTAGACGAACTGACTGATGGAGAAGAAGTCCTTTACACTCACACGGACCCAACAGACAGTGATGATGATGATGATGGGATTCTCGATGGGCAGGATGACCAAGATAATGATGGTCTCACTAACATTGAGGAACTTAGGACCTACGATACCAATGTGACTCTGTGGGATACAGATGGAGATCGACTTAGAGATGGACTTGAGATTGATATTGGTCTCAATGCTACAAACCCTGATAGCGATGGCGACACATTATATGATGGATGGAATGATGGCAATCTTAATGGTGTCTATGAACCACTCCTTGGAGAGCGCGGAGAGGACGTCAACGCGAATGGTGTGGTCAATGTAGGTGAAACATCACCATTTGAGGCTGACAGCGATTTTGATGACTTGGACGATGCCGAAGAGTACCTCTACGGAACAAGCCCCTTGGATGAGGACAGCGATAATGATGGACTTCTTGATGGAGAGGAAGTCAATGACTATGGAACGAACCCCCTCAATGAGGACTCTGACTCTGATCTTCTTTCTGACTACATAGAGGTCGAGCTTACCAATACAGACCCGAACAACATGTGGTACAATGGAACTCACACCCATTACATGATTGATAGTGATGGGGACTTGCTAACGAACGGAGATGAGATTGATATCTACGATACAAATCCTGGAGACTTCGATAGCGACAATGACAACATTGGAGATGGATATGAAGTACTCATCTACCTTTCAGACCCGCTCTCGAGTGATAGCGATGGTGATGGACTTCAAGATGATGATGAGCTGTTCTATGGCACAAACATCAATGTTCAGGACACAGATGGAGATCAGCTCGATGACTTTGTGGAAATCGAGTATCTGGGAACAGACCCATTGTTACCATCCACCAACATGAATGGTACCTTAGATGGTGATCTTGACAATGACAGTGACGGACTATCTAATGCAGTGGAGATTTATGGATATCACTCGAACGCAACGGCTCCAGATAGTGATTTAGATGGACTAAACGATGGCTTTGAGGTCTATGTATCAGGAACCTCCCCCACGGATCAGGACAGCGATGATGATCAGCTCAGTGACTATGTCGAGTACTGGATTTATCATACTGACCCAAGCGGCACAGACAGCGATTCTGATGGACTCGATGACTACTTCGAAGTATATTTCTCATTGACCTCTCCAACGTCTTGGGACACTGAT
>LRSL01000079.1 GCA_001563335.1 Candidatus Thorarchaeota archaeon SMTZ1-45
CAAACATGAAGAGCTCGAAGAAATGAGAACCGACTTCGATAAACCTGGAAATCTGTTTCTGACTGCAAAAACACAAGGTCGAGATGAAGTCATTGGTGTATTGGGTCTCAGGTATCGAAACACAACTGCCCGAATAAGGAGATGGGAGCCAGCCGTCATTCCTGCCTTTTTAAAATCAAGTGCTGCGGAGTCTTTGCTTAATCAAGCTATCAAGCACTTGGTGTCCATGGGCATAAAGAGTGTTAGTTGTCTAATCAAATACCCAGTCAGCATGGGTGATTCCTTTAGTCATCATCTGGATCTATATAGAGAAACCTATTTTGAAAAATCTCGACCAGATTCTGTAGATTTGATAACATCCCTTAGGGATGTGATTCATCCCTCAAAGACACCTCAAGGGGTATATGTGGAGACTGGTGAGGAATACGAATTTGAGGAGCTAGCTAGTATTGTCGTCAACTCTTTTACCTCAACACCTGAAGAGAGAGAGATACATGGGTTTGATAAGACTGTGACAGAGCATATTCAAGCTACAGCGTTACTACAGCGGATGGCTGAGGGATTTTATGGCTATTCCCCAGATGATCTCAGGAAAATAGCCGTGGCTGAGGGAATTCCTGTTGGTTTTGTCAGTGCTTTCTTATTAGAATCGAAGTATAAACCTCTTACCGGAGTCGTTGGACCTGTGGCAATACTACCTGATTACCGACGACGGGGCATTGCACTGCATCTTATCAAAGAAATCTTATATACTTTGAAAGAACATGGCTGTGAATACGCTGCAATTGGGACCCCTGCAGCCAACGAGGGAGCGATAGCTCTGTATGAAAAGGTAGGTTTCACTCTTTCTTGCCAAATTACCAATCTTGAGAAGGAGATATGACTTCTTCCAGCAATCCAAAACGCATATACTTGGCCATGTAAATGTTACAAGCACTGAAAAAAGCCAGTGTGTGTGAAAATCATGTCATATACTCAATCTCCTCCCCTCGCACCGGATGAAGTCCTTGAGTTCCTAAACCATGTGAGCGTCGCACGCGTTTGTTCACATAACAAGGATGGTACAATTCATGCAGCACCTGTTTGGTTCTATTATGAGGCTGGCAAACTTATCTTTGGCACTCCCGACGAGAGTGTGAAGGCCAGGAACATTAGACGTGATAATCGCGTAACAGTGCTGGTAGACTCTGAAGGTCCTCCTACACGTGGAGTTATTATTTATGGGGAGGCAGAGATTTCCGAAGAGAATATGGATGAGATCGCATTAAAGATCTTCAATCGTCGAATGGACAGCGGGAGAGCGCATGACTACCGTGAGGGTCTCTTCAAACTCACAAAATGGGTGGCTGTCATAATTACTCCAAAGAAGATTGCATCATATGATTATGTAAAGGACACACGCTACAGACAGGCAACTCGATTCATGAGCAATGACTAGGTTTCAAAATCATCGCGCTCATCAAGAATTGGTTCGAATCCAATGTTGTCCGAATCCTGAATTTCATTTTCTAGTTCTAATGGATGTGGATATTGCAAGCCCTTTCGAATCATTAAACAACCTGCAGTCGAGATTATACCAACTAGAACCAAGGTTAGGGGTATTGAAACTGAGATAAGCCATCCAAAGAATCCAATCTGAGGGATGCTCATTAGTAGTACAACTGTAGGGAAGAGTGAGTAGACACCATTCCTGACACGGTTTGGAATTGCATCGACAAAAACTCTGGATGTAAGGATGCCTGCAAGTTGGAGAAATATACCCATCACAAAAAAGACCAATATCATAATAGCTACTGGCATAAGTGAATCCACAGGGACTCTGATAATCAACACTTCAGTCCCTGGGAGAATGACATCAATCATCGGGGACTCTGGTGGAGGTACTGGAAACACAATCATGATTATTGCAAATATCCAGAAGAACAATGCACCAGCAGACTGAAGAAAACGAAATCGTGGAATCCACTTCTTAGGTTCATATTTTCTAGCCCAAACACCTGACCTTTCAGAATATACAACAAGCGGGACCATGACAATGGTTCGAAAACTAGCAACAGCTACATCAGTCAACATATAGCTATAATACATTGGGAAGAGGATAAGGTTCGACCAGACACTAATGCAGCTATTGACTAACATTGAACCTAAAAGAAGGTACTTCACATAATCACTGCTGAAAAGATATTGGACTCCCTCTCTCAGAAGTGAAAAGTATTCATCCATTGTTGGTCTTTTCTGGTCAAGTTCATTTGTTTCTGGAAGGTTGCGAACTAATCTCAATGACAAGATAGAGATTACCACACACATGATTGCTTGGAGCTGAAATACCCACGCTCTGCTGAAGATTGTTGCTAGGATACCTCCTGGAATCAGGATCAGAGTGTTTGTGAGCCAACCTAACATATCTAACTTCCCTAAGAACACGCCATACTCCTTTCGGCTTTCATCCTCAGGCATAGACACTCGCCAATTATTATCAAACCAACTTCCAAGTGCCCCACTTTGTTGAGAGCCAGCAAATCCCATCAATGCATAGATGAGGATGAGGAGTGCAAAAGGACTAGATGTTGTAACCAATGATACCAAAAAAAATGCAACTGCATAAGTCATGAAAGCTGTTGCCAGAATATAGCGCTGTCCCAACCAGTCTCCAATCACACCCGTTGGATAATCAAAGAGTGTTTGAACAACCATCTCGATTATGACAAGAACTCCAACATAGGTCATTCCTACTATGAAGTCATTGTTCCCCAAAGCTTCAGCCACAAAAATCAGATAGAATGTTGTTGAGATTACAAAAGCAATCTGCATGAACAGTGAGAGTCCCGTGTAGAGTGTCGCGAGTCTGACCACGTCATGTTTGGCATCTTTTAATCCAAAGTATGAAGTAATCCTGCCCAATAAAGCACCCGAACCGAGGCCTATCTATTGGCTACTTATACACCTTTTCCTTAGCTATAGGAAAACTTGGCTTCTCCAAGGATATTCCTTGAGGATTTCCCAACAAGTATCTTGAATTCACCAGGTTCAATTACCCAGTCGTGTCTTGTTATATCATAGAAGGCAAAGTCTTCAACTTTCACAGTGATGGCAACCGTTGCTGTTTCACCAGGGTCCAATCTGATTTTCTCAAAACCAACAAGCTCCAATGGTGGTCGATTGACTGATGCCTCTACATCATTTGCATAAACTTGTACAACCTCTGAACCTTTACATTCGCCAATGTTTGTTACATCGATATTGACCAACAAGGCGTCAGTATCTTTTCCAAGAGATTGTCTATTTACCTCGAGTTCCTCATACTTAAACTCCGTATAGGATAGTCCAAATCCAAATGGGAATAATGGTTCAATCTCTTTGTCATCGAACCAGCGATATCCCACAAAGGTCCCCTCATCATAGTAGACTCTCTTGTCCTCATCACCAGGGTAGTTCCTTGGATTACCTGTAATATGAGCTGGGGAATCCGCCAAGCGCCTTGGAAATGTCAGCGGCAGTTTTCCTGAAGGATTCACCTCTCCAAAGAGGACATTGGCTATTGCATGACCTGCTTCATTTCCCCCATACCAACACATGAGGACTGCATCCACATCATCAATCCATTCATTCATTGCGATCGGGCTGCCAGCAATCAAACATACTACAGTTTTTGGATTTTCACTCGCGACTTTCTTGATCTCCCTTATCTGCCTATCATCAAGGCGTAAAGAATCCCTGTCCATAGATTCTGAGTCTCCTCCGCGACCATGATTTAGCCCTGCGAAAATAATCGCAACATCTGTCGGTTTTTCACTTGCAACCAGTTCAACTCTGTCTTTGACCTTCTTTCTCAATCCTTCATAGGGCGTTACTTCGTAGGGCGGAGATACAGCAGATGATCCCCCGCTTAATATCCTACCAAATTTCTTACTCAGATTGGAACCATAAACACCAATGCTCTTGAGATTGTCCATATGGAGAGGTAGGACATTCCCTTTGTTTTTCAGAAGGACCATTCCTTCTTCTGATGCGCGACGAACAAGATCCTGATGTTCTTCAGTATTGCGATCGCCCTTTGGGAGTGATTCAGGACTATCGAAGAGCCCTGTAAGCATCATCACTCGTATGTTTCTTCGAACACGATCATTCAATATCTCGTCAGTGAATTTGCCAGAATGATATGCTGTTTCAAGTGATTTTATTTTATACTTACTTGGCCAAGGCATCTCCAGAGTCAATCCTGCATTGATACAGCCTTCTGTGGTCTTTATAGGGCGAGAAGCAAACCAGTCAGTCATAACAAGTCCAACAAATCCCCATTTATCCATCAAATTGTCCTGAAGAAGATACTTGTTCTCACTACCATAGACACCATTAACCATGTTGTAACATGTCATTATAGCCCATGGTGCAGCTTCTTTTACCACTCCCCTGAAAGCACGAAGATAGATCTCATGCAATGTTCGTTCATCGATTTCTGAGCTAGAACTTCTTCGATTTATTTCCTGATTATTAGCTGCATAGTGCTTCAGACATGCTGCAACCCTCTGGCTCTGCACACCTTTTACAAAAGGAATAGCCAATTCCTTAGTCAGGAATGGATCCTCACTGAAATACTCGAATGTTCGACCATTCAATGGAGTCCGACATATATTCATTCCAGGTGCCAAGAGAACATGCCGATTTACCGCTCGGACCTCTTTCCCCATTGCAACTCCAATTTGATGCATCAATTCCCTGCTCCAGGAGGCTGCTAGTGCAACTGGTGCTGGAAATCTCGTATTCTTCTTGAATCCACTTGAATGCATAGCAACTCCTAAAGGACCATCAGTCATTTTGAAAGATGGAATATTTAGTCTCTTAATTGGTTTAGTAGAGTAGAGTCTTAATCTTCCATGACTTGCTAGAAGCATGAATTTCTCTTTCAAGGTCAATCTTGATAGGAGATCCTCCACTCTTTTCTCAATCTCTTTTTTCTCATCAAAATAGGATGGGTCCTCAGTCATTGCAAAGTATTTCAAAACTGGCATCCTTTATTGTCTTTCGAAATCCTCTGCACACAGTTTTAAGATAAGAATTTGAATCTGTTTTATAGATGTAGAGATGAATCATCAGTGGATTTCAATTGTTGTGACCTTCATAGTTTGCAGTTGTATGCTATCTACCTTTACAGCCTATGGTAGTTCTTTTCAAAGTACTACAATAGATATCACAATTGCTTATACTCACGATCTACATAGTCATCTCTATAGTGAATGGACAGGTTCATCGTGTAGCGGTGGGATGACTGTTCTATCGACAAAGGTTCAAGAATTACGAGCTCTTAGACCTGTACTGCTTCTAGATTGTGGTGATGCTATGACAGGAGCTCCTGTAAATGATCACAATAATGGTATCCCTATGATTGAAGTGATGAATGCAATTGGCTATGATGCAATGGCTCTTGACAACCATGAATTTGATCCAGGAGTTTCAGCTCTCAAAGATATGATTAGTACAGCTAATTTTGAGATCCTTAGCGCGAATGTCGACTGGCCCGGTGACCCCAAACCTCTTCCCTATTCAATTGAAACGATAGCTGGTTATGATATCGGGATAATTGGACTTACTCCATCGTTTTGGTATTCTCCACCTGAGGTTGTTTTTGATAATTTGGTGACAGCCGCCAATAATGCAGTATCTGAATTACAGGGATTGGGTATTGAGTTTATCATCCTCTTAGGTTGTGTATCTTCTTCATTGGCTTCTAGTGTACCTGGATTAGATCTGATTGTTAAAGGTGGCTCACTGGAAACTATTGACAACACACTTGTGCTTCCGTCTGTCGGAGCTGATGCTAGTCACATAGGTGTCCTTGATTTGACTGTGGAAACAACAGACGGAACCATCGACAGCTATAGCTTCTCCTCCCACTCTCTTGGTTCATCAATAAGACCCGACGAAACCATTGTGTCGATTATTGATGAATGGAATGAACCTTTTGCGGCTGAATTTGATACTTCTGTTGGGTATTTTGATGAAGACCATAGTATTAACGAATTGGGTACTCTGCTAGCCGAATCAATCTACCAATTCACTGGTGCTGACGTGGGAACATACAATTTTGGAGGGATTCGTGCATCGATTGACCGAGGGTTTGTAACATATCGAGATATCTACAAAATGGAACCATTCTTCAACTTCGTTGCAACACTGGAATTGAAAGGAAATGATGTCGAAACGATAATAGGAAGCAATTATGTAGTTACTGCTATTGGCTCATTTGATCCTTCCACATGGTATACAGTTGCCAGTTCTAATTTTTCAATAACCGACTTTGAGCGAATCTATTCACCTGATACCAGAAACAGACAAGATTTCATTACAATTAGTGTCGTAAATGTTTTTGCAGAGCACATAGCAAATGAGTTTCCCATTACTCCTCCTGACTTACTGGATGTAATTGACGACTGCAGATCGTCAGTCATAGCGATTCCTGATTCCTATCTAGATGGAGGTACACCATCCACTCTCAAAGCTCTAATCAATGATGCATTACTATTTGCAAGAAATTCTCTTGTAACAGGGAATGAAACAGAAGCTATAGCTCATCTTCTGACTGCGATTGAGAGAATTGAAACTCACATCGTTGTTTCTTGTCCTGTCAGATGGTTCAAGATTAACATCCATAACATAATCAGTTTCTTGGAGCTTTCCATGACCACCACAACTATCTCCTCTCCTAAGGACTACACAACTCCTACAACTTCTGGCGAAGGTAGCATCTTCGAAAGCCCTTGGACACCAGTTCTTTTAATTGAGTTGATAATTCTATCAGTATCTGTTGGCTATGTTGTGATTTTACGAAGATTTAGGGGAAACCTCAATCGAGGATGATAATTCGAGAGTCTTTTTATGGTGCAATACGTGTAATGAAAATCCTGATTATCGCTAGTCAAAAAAGGGAGTTTTACACTTGAAGCGGGATGCAATTCTATTATTGGTGATGTTCTTGTTGGTTGTTTCAGTCACTGACGAAGCTATAGAACCAACAAACGCTATGATGTTTGATAGACCTGACTTTGTTCTCTCTGATGTAGAGATGCCAATCTATGAGATTATACCTCCAGAGGTGAATCTGACTTTTGCTGAGAATATGGCATACTCACTCTTCGGATTTAGGGATTCATCCGCTCAAGAGATTGAAGGTCGCTATGTGGTAAACTCTGGAAACAAGACCTTTGAAATGGATGCACGTGATGGGTCAATGTGGTTTGCTGATTATGATCTTCTATGGAATGTAGCTCTTGGAATTGAAGTGCCAACTCCGCTAGACTGCAAAGCTGATGCAGACGCTTGGCTTGATGAAAAGGGATTACTTCCGCCCAACTATGTCTTTGCCAATTTTGGATCAACAAATGTCACTGCTTGGAATATCGATGCTGGGGCTTCACAAAAAAAGGTTTTACAGTGGCATGTCAACTATGAGATATTTATTGGTGACACTCCTGTAACTGGACCTGGGGAACAAATAACAGTCATGATTGGCGAAGGAGGGGAGATTGTTGGGTTCAACTGGAATCACCGTGAGATCAAAGAAGAGCCATATGCCACCTCTCCAATCATCGTGTACGAATCGATTCTTGAATATTATGGGATTTCGCCAGATGACGTGGTTGACTATAGACTAGTATACCGTGCTGATTCATCCGAGGAAACCAATCTACTAAAACCCGTCTATGAAATTACACTTAATGAGGATGATGACGATGAGGATATCTTTAGTATATTCGTGGTTAATGCTGCTTTTCTTGACCCAGAGGTCGAAATAGTTTCACCAGGTCATTATCTGACCTTTACACAGTATGAGGATATAACTTTCGAGTGTGTTGTGACGAATGGACTTGGACCTTTTACATACGCTTGGTATTCCGACTTCGATGGATTGATATCGAATTCTCAGAATTTTTCTTCTACTACTCTTACTGTAGTTGATAAAAAGGGTGTTCCAGTACCTCACACAATACATGTCCGAGTTAAGGACTCCATTGATAGGTGGTGTCTTGATTATATCGCTGTATTCATAGAACCTGGAACGATAGCCACCTTTCCGACCACCCTAACAATTGCTATTGCAGCCGGAGGATTTATCGTAGTAGTCGGTGCAGCAGCTCTTTTATTGAAACGGCGCGGAGCTATGGGGTTGCTTTTGTTGCTTCTCATGTTTTCCATGCTTGTATCCGCCTTTGCAATTATACCAATTGTTTCTGCGAGTAGTGACGTTAATGATCTCAGGAGTTTCAGTCCAAGTGCACCAACAGGTGCCTATGATGACGGAGTCAAGGAGGTCGGTATTGAATGGTGTGGCGTGTCAGTTTGGAAACCACTTTGGAATACCGAGAAAAACATAGAAGGTTTCTATAATTGGATGGGAGGAATCGGAGGCTACAGTAAAGAGTTCAACTGGGGTGAATATAGCGCTTGGGAAGAGGACTTCAAAGACGAAGCATTTGGTGGGACTGATAGTGAATGGGTTGATGCAGTAGACTTTGTCTATTATCAAGACCATGGAGGTCCTGATGGCGTGACATTCAGAGGAAACAATGATGACAAATCACTCCTATTTAGGGAGTGTAGATGGGGTGATGGTGATCTTGACACCATAGCCATCGATGCTTGCAGTCCTTTAGCTTGGGAGAACAAGACTGGACACACTGTATTTGAGCGATGGGCAGCCACGATGCAGGGAATTCACATGGTCTGTGGCTTTGGTACAACTAGTCATAATGTTCAAACAAGGGGTGTTAAATTCGGATTATACATGACTGGTTTTGGTACTTCTCCTGCCCTCACAATTAAGGATGCATGGTTCAGAGCCTGTGCTGAAACAGAGGGCAGTGACATCCTCTCAGCTGTATTCTACGCATCGAAATCATCAAATCCATTGAATCCTCAGCAGGATGATCCTATCAATGACCATGCATATGGTTTTGGCTATGTGTGCTCCGATCCTGTGCCTGGAACATTCGGATGGTATGTCTACATCACAACAAGCTGTTAATTGGGAAGGGGAATGTTTCCCCCCCTCCTATACCAATTTGTAGCATTCAGCCGCAATCTTAGCATAACCTGAGGTGTCTTGCAGCACACCAACACATTGAATACTATGAAACCAATGTTTTCTGAGGGGGGAATCGTGAATGTTGAAGCGTGCTAAACTCCCCAGCTTATTCATTATACCTCTCTTGCTACTTTCCATTTTGACCTTCCCAGCTCACGCTATTCATCCTAAAGAAGAGTCTTCAACACTATCAGATGTTGTAACTGCTCAACTTCTTCCAGATCCAAACCTTACTGAAACACCAAACATCACTATTATGGGAACATCAGGAGAATTCGATTACTCGTATGATGCAAAAAATACAACTGCTGAGTTAGTATGGCAACACACTGCTGGTACATCTCTTGATTGGGGTTCCAAAGGGTTTGGGTGGCCAGATTGTCTAGACCATATCCGACTTACTCAGGATGTCTTTTGGTCTGAATACAAGAAACCGGATGGATTACTTGTATCTATGGACGCCATGGTGGAAGCAACAGGTGATTTTGCTATCCAAGAAGATGGTCTGAGGATGTTTGATTGTGCAGTTTATGTAAAAACATTTGAAAACCCATCTGATTGGTATCCTATTCTCCATTTTCCGACATCCGCAAATGAGTTCACCATTGAAACTCGTGAACTATCTGCTTCATCAATCGACTATGCCTGGGATGCGGTCCTCGAAGATTGTTTCAATGATGATGGTGAAACAATCTCCGGCTTTGAGATTGTAATTGCACTCTCACCAACCTACAGATTCGAGGATTGGGTGGACTTCGAAGCCTGGCTTCACTATAATGGTGAAGTGCGATTGACTATACAGAGTTTCAGTGTCGAAACATTGTTAGTTGAGCCATTTGGTCAAGAAGATATTCATTCTCCAATATCTTCGATTTTAATCTCAAGAATTGAAGGGTATACATTCACAAAGGATCTTGAAGTGACAGATGATGGTTCTATCTATGGTCTTGCAACAATACAACCTCGAACTTGGCATAATCCTTCTGATACGTACGCGCAGATGCTGGTGAAACTTAATCCCGATACTAGTGAATTCGTAACAGATCTATGGTATGGAAATGGTTCTGCAGTCGCTATGGGTATTGAATCAGAAATGACTAATTTATACACAGTAGGAATTACTCGTAACACATCGTCTTATTCCCAGCAAGCTTACTTGACAAAATGGGATTATCAAGGACAGCTAGTTTGGTCAAAATATTGGGGTGACTATTATAATGTACTTGAACTAGATGTTAGTGTGGCTGACGATCATTCAATCTTTGTTGTTGGCATGTTCTATTTGGAGGTAGGTGAGCTGATCTATACGATGACAAGTGAGATTCGAAAGTTTTCAGTAGATGGCACACTAATATGGAACAAGACAATAGCAGAATGGTATCTACCTTGGTGGCATGGTATTCAAATTGGCCAATCTATCTCAATTGATAATGAAACTATCTACATCATCGAACCATATCGAATAAGTGCATGGGATTTGAACGGTTTTCAGCAATGGAATAGAACAACTTCTGTTGAGTATTTTCATGATGTCTTTATTGATGGTGCAAAAGATGTGTATACAACATCAAATAATCACACACATTTCACTGTAAGCGCTTGGAAGATACAGGAGGAAAATACAAGACGAATTACACTTTCTGTCATTCATGACACCAAATGGACCGAGTATTTAAGCTGCCAAGCGGCCGCGCTGACACAGAATGGGTCAATTATTACGATGCTTGAAACATATAGGTATGAACCACTGAGATTTCTTGTACAGACTGATGATAAAAAACTAGAGTTTGTTAACCCACGAATGAATTTAGAATTTCCCAATCAATCATTATTGCCATGCTCATTAGCAATTTCGAGTAACAATCGAATCTATGTTCTATCAAGTGTAAATAACGGAACTTGGATCAACTTGATGTTCAATATCTATTCAATTTCAGGGGCTAAAGATTTGGATGATGGTTTTGTTATGATATTCTTGGGTATCGGTCTTGGGACTATCAGTATAGCAATTGTGTTATGGGCTCGTGCAAGAAGACATTGATCTAGAGGTTTATGGTTCCCAGTCATACTTGATGAAGTGGTAAGGCGCATAATCTTCAGCATCGACCTCAGCAATCACCTCTCCAGGTGGCATTGTGATAATACCATTCTCCATGTACATTATCGCCAGAACTTGATCGATAGGCACTTCATGTAAGTAGTCATATTTGGATTCCCCGAAACTCATTGAACCCTCTCCAACCTCTATCTTCTCGAAATCGGAATAGTTCTGTTGTCTGACAAGAATCGGGTTCCTTCTTGCACCCACTCCTTTCTCATCCAGTATTGACTTGATGAGGAAATCAGGACCTTGGGCTCCTTCAGTACTTTCAAGAATGCCTGTCATGGTTCCTTTTATCTCGATTATTGGAAATCCATTACGTATGCAGAGTCCATGAACCTCATTCCCTTCTCGTGTGATTGAGATTGATTCTGCGATCTTCTTTGGATACCCATAGACCTCTCTACCACCTATCATAGCAATATCAGTAGTCACAGGCATTGCAAGACAGTAACTGCCAATTTCACCTTTGTACTGACAAGGGATGTAGACAGCTGCTTCATTGTAAGGTGGAATGAAGTTTGTTTTATGATATTCAGCAACGAATGCTTTGCACGCAAGTATGTCTGCTGGTCCTAGTGGCGGTGGTAATAATCGTTCAACTGTTTCCATTGTTGTCGTGTACATAGCATATAGCAATTTGACATCTAGTAGCTGGTAACCTTTCTCATATTGTTTGAAACGTTTGTTGATTTCCTCTTTGGACCTGACCAGTCCCATCATTTCCTCTCCTTACAACTCGTTGTTGTGTTCAAAGTCAGACTACTGACTTAAAAGTGAGAATGATTTTCTTGTTTAACGAATATATGAACCGGAGACCCTTCTATCCATGGGTATTAGGCACAAGATAACAGCAAACTTCGTCAAGATATTTGGTAAACCTAGAATTGAGAAACTAATCGCTAAACAGAGGTCTACTTCAGAAATTGGCGGAGTACTGCTTCCAACATCGAACTCTCCAATCAGGTTTGAGATTCCCTTCGAGATGCTGAATCTCATCCAAACTCGAGATGACATTGAGATGCGGCACATGTTCCCAGTGAGACGCCTTCTTTCGGTCATAAAAAATATCCATCTCTCAGTCGATTCAATATCTGAAAATCCTATCAATGCTTCAACACAAACATCACCCGAATTCCAAGAAAAGCTCAGGAAATTTGCGAAGTTTCATGGTGTTAATCTCCTGGAGTTCGTCAAGCTTCCACAAGACCTTATCTTCCAGAACATGGGTGTACTCTTTGATAATGCCATTGTTTTGGCAATGGAGATGAGTAAGGAAAAGATCGACAAGGCTGCTAGTCAAGAAACAATGAACATGGTGTTTGGGACGTATGATGACCTTGGTAAAGCTGCCAATCGCATTGCTGAGTTTCTGCGAGAACATGGATACGCAGCTCAGGCGGATCATCCTCTTGGCGGTCTGGTTCTCTTCCCACCTCTTGCACAGAAAGCTGGTATCGGTTGGATTGGTAAGCACGGTCTCTTGATCACTCCTGAGTTTGGACCAAGAGTAAGACTCGCAGCGGTTTACACAAGCATTGAGAATTTGCCTTTCGTGGATTCTAATGACCATGAATGGATTGATGAATACTGCAAGACCTGTGGTGTTTGTATAAAGGAATGTCCACCTCAGGCAATCCTCGAAGAATCTGTGGTTCATGAAACAGGACGACAATCCAACATCAAACAACGAGAATGCTTCGAATACTTCGCACAATACTATGGTTGTTCCATTTGTGTGAAGGTTTGTCCCTTTTCAAACGCAGGGGACACATATGAGCGATTAAAAGCAGTCATAGAGAAACCAAAATGATAGATAATGCAGGACATTGTAAAACGCTCCCTTGGAAAGACTGACATTGAAGTCGCACCAATTGGTTTCGGCTCAATGGAGTTTGCTGGAGGGAAGAGTGTATTCAAGTATATGTTCACACCTGTTGAACCAGAAGTCCAAATTGAAGTCATCAAGGTTGCTCTCGATGCAGGCATGAATCTTTTTGATACAGCTGAGATTTATGGCTCTGGATATTCAGAATGCTCCGTTGCCCGTGGTCTGAAAGCTGCAGGTAAATCTCCAGGAGATGTTGTAATCACTACCAAGTGGTTTCCCCTATTTAGGAGGGCGAAGTCTATTCGAAAATCTGCCAAAAATAGTATCAGTAGACTTGATCCTTACCCTATAGATCTGTATCTTATTCACATGCCTCTTTCCGTTTCCTCGATTAAGTCACAGATGAATGAGATGGCTGACCTGGTTGACTCAGGAAGGATTCGTGCAGTTGGGGTGAGTAACTTCTCAAGCCAGCGAATGATTAAAGCTCATGAGGCTCTTGCAGAACGAGGAATCCCACTAGCAGCCAACCAGGTTCATTTCTCCCTTCTAAAACGTGGAATTGAATTTAATGGCACATTGGATACTGCAAAAGAACTCGAAGTCACAATCATGGCCTACACTCCCTTAGGTCAAGGGGTACTGACTGGTAAGCTTCATGCCAATCCCGAGCTTCTTGAAACAATGCCCAGGATGAGGAGGTCAAGACTTCGTGGAAATCTTCGTAAAAGCCAAGCGCTGGTGGATTTGCTCGAAGCAATAGGTTCAGAGCACAATGCCACAGCTGCACAAGTTGCATTGAGTTGGACAATAAATTATCATGGTGACACAATCATCACAATTCCTGGTGCTAGCAAACCCTACCAAGTCGAGCAGAATGCGGGAGCGATGAAGCTATCGCTATCCTCAGAGCAAATGGAAAGCATATCCGACCTTTCTCTTGAGATATGACCAAATTGACATAGTTGTTAACGTATATCTCATAATAGATGGAATGTAATCTGAATGTTCATTGTACTATCGAATTGTTACGGTGAATACAATCCCAATGATATCACAATCATGAAGTAAACAAGGCTGATGGGTTCAAAGATGATATAGAGAATGTTCAGTGGTCCCATGTAGGTCCTTGGAGTCACCTTGCCCATTGCCACACCGATACACAAAAGAAAAGCAAGTGCTGCGATTCCGAGCGCAAAGTACATCACAAGAACAAAACCCTCTTGCTGTGCATTAAGACCGATCCACACTGCGACAATGATTATGATTAAAGCAACAATCATTCCGCAGACTCGGGACATCATCGAGGGTTTCTTCTTTCGCGACAAGATAGACTCAATCCTCCTCTCAATCCCTGATGCTATTCTGACTTATGTATCCACTGACTCTTTGTTCATTTCAAATTAGTTTGATTCAATGAATTTCAAGTCAATAGAAAATTCGCGAGAGAACTCAGTAAGACTCTCTACTGTCCTCTCATCAAGAGGAATTCCCTTTTCCTCACGAAGATCTTGTTCTTCGAATTCCTTCTCCCCATGAACGAAGATTCTACCCTGTCCCTCTGCTCTCTCAGCATTTTTCAAACGAACAATCATGTCATCCATTCTGGTTTTAAATGAATCAATATCAATGAAGTATGATGGGTCCAGTGCCATGAAGAAATGTCCGATTCTTGGATGACTCGGTTTACCCTCTTTAAAGAATTTCAAATCCCTAAGGTAATTTCCACCTGATATTACTCCGCAGAGAATGTCCACCATTGTGGCTAGTCCATATCCCTTGTGACCGCCATGAAGCTCGCCCTCACCACCCAATGGGAATATGCCTCCTTCTCCAAGACCCCTGTAGAGATTCTTCAGGACCTGCGAAGGATTCTCTGTACTTTTACCAGTTTCATCGGTTGCCCACCCCAAGGGAATACTCTGACCTTTTCGATCATACACCTCAAGTTTGCCACTTGGAACAACACTTGTTGCAAGGTCCATCACCCAGGTTCGCTCGGTCTTTGTCGGAGCTACAAAAGCAATAGGATTTGTGCCAATCATCGCATTCCTACTGAATGTAGGAACGACCAAAGGCTCAGAGTTTGTCATCGAGATCCCAATAAGGTCGTGTTCTAGAGCCATCATTGCATAATATCCAGCAAAACCATAATGGTTAGAATCAAAGACTGTAGCAATGCCAACACCTGCCCCCAAGCATTTCTCGATGGCCACCTTCATCCCAAAGACACCAGATGGTTGTCCAAGTCCATTCATGGCATTGATGTTTGCAATCACAGGGCTGTTTCTTACCACAAGTGGTTTTGCTTGGGGAAGAATATATCCTGTTCTTATGCCCTCAACGTATCTCTTGAGTCTGCCAACTCCATGAGAATCAATCCCTCGAAGATTCGATGTCACAAGATTGTCTGCAACATAGAATGCATCCTCCTCCGAAGCTCCCATCTTCATAATTACTTGTTGAGCGAAGATACGTAGGTCCTCATGATGGATTCGGGTTTCTGACATAATCAACTTCTCCAGAACCATTTGAATCATCCATCGTAGATTCTCTCTCTTTCAGTGAGAGACTTGAATCCAGAATTCTCTTCCTCAGCATACTGAGATACTTGTTCTCAATCTTCTCAATGAAGGTTGATGATCTCATCTTGGTGACCCTGATTCTTGGTTGACCCTGGATGTATTCAATGAGTCGCACCCAGGTTTCAGCAGTAGTCGGATTGAGGCCAATTCTTTGGAACTCAGACTTGGGAAATGGTTCTGGTTGTGCATCGATAAACCTGAAGATTGATTGAGCACGTTCTGTTAGGGTTCTACGTCTTTTCCTTACCATAATACAATATTGTATTATTTAATATATAAACATATTGTTTATATGCGGATTGGATTTGGTGAAATGCATAGTTCAGAGTGATGATGGATGAGTGTGATCGATGACCGTGTCAAGAACATGAAACTCAACATAGTTCGTACTGTCAAGGGTTTCTTCGAGAAGCACTTTCCTGACACGTCAGAAGAACTGAGTAGAGACTTCGAGGAACGATACATTGCTCTGGTGGAAGAGAATGAGCATGAAGTAGCCTCTGAAGTGGAGGCGATGAGAAACCTCATCATCTGTTTCAAACCTTCACTCTCTTTGGTTCTAGAACCTTGCGAAGAATTCGATATGCTCATGACAATGATACAGTTCATGCTTAAGGCTCCCTGGAAAGGGGCACATCGGAGAAAGATGAAACCTGCCAGTACAAAGAAAGGACCGGTCATGCCAGGAAGTGACCAATCAATCAATATCGATTTTTTCTGCTCTGTATGCGAACAAGTTGTCGATGTGCCCTATGAGAAGAAGATGGAGCTACTTAATTCAGAGGATGAAGTCGAGCTTCCGACTCATTGCGATTTGCCTGTTACGATTCGAATCTCCAAGAAGCAAGAAAAGCCCAAAGCGTCTTTGGTTGAGAAAGAAGAAACAATTGAACCAATTGAACTATTGATGCAGCATATTGCAGCTGAGAATGTTGAATACATAAAGGTCCTGAGCGTGGGCATAGACGTCGGTTCATCCACGTCGCATCTGATCTTTTCGCGACTGACTCTAAAACGAGAAATTAGTCTATTCAACATCACAAATCGTTTCAACCTAGTAAATCGCGAGATACTATACAAGAGTTCGATCATCTTCACACCATTGCTGGATCGATACAACATTGATATCGATGCGGTTGTCGAATTCTGCAGAGAGGAATACAAGAAGGCGGGAATCACCCCTGAGATGGTTGAAACCGGGGCTGTCTTG
>LRSL01000080.1 GCA_001563335.1 Candidatus Thorarchaeota archaeon SMTZ1-45
CTCAGCGCTATAATTGCGTCTACTCTCAATAGATTGCGATGTGAGAAATTCATGCATCCAATCAAGATCCTCTTGCATGAGCCAAGTACTAATGCCAAAATTGCCGCCAGATTTTAAGAGTCGGCATATGGACGCCATCAGATCGTCTGGTTTTTTGTATTCAAGCGTCTTAAAATCAAAATAGTCATCCCAACCAATAAATCCTGCTGTGACACAATCAAATGAATGCTCTTCAAAATTAGTTTCACGGGCATCCATGAAATGCACTTCTGCATTTTTTATTTTACATCTCTTGATCTCTGAATTGGTTGTTCTTGCACAATGCTCACATGTTTCAACACCAATGACATAACCAGCTTCTCCAACTCTCCTTGCGAGAGGATATAACACTGAGCCACCACCAGTACCAATATCTAAAATCCTCTCGCCCTTTTTAATATCGAGGAGGGTCACCAGATTCTCACCAAAGATGTCCCAAAATCCACCCCATGTCTTTGGTTCCAATTCACTTTTTGAAGAAGAACTACTCAACCAAAGCACCTCTGTGGTATCTTCATGTTTGAATACTATTATACATTGGATGTGCGCAAATCTGCCTGAAGGGTAAGAAGCTGCGTTGAACCTTATCTTAAATACAATGCTTCATGTTTCATTTTGAAACATGAGTCCTTCAAATAAACCCCAAACTATTGTTATTATCACAATCTTGATTGCTATCATGGGTGTAGGAGCTTTTGCTGGATATACACTCTTAAACACACCCTCATCGCCTCCTGAAGATTTCACAATCATTCTAACTGTTCTTGACAATGCTGGTGTGATGATTGAAGCTGATGGAATGAGAATCTACATTGATCCTATCAATCTGCCATCGAGTTACTCTTCACTCCCTGCTGATGCTGTTTTGATCACACACCCTCATGGTGACCATTACAACAGCACGTATATAGAGATGCTACAGAAGACAACAACTGTGAGCATCTTTCCAAATAACATGTCATCAGAAATCGCATTACATGATGGCGTAGGTATTAACCCTCTTGATAGTGTCCAGGTGGGAGGAATCAACATAACTGCCTACTACATGTATACCGAGGTCTGGGTTGATGATGTTAGGTATGCAAGTCATCCTCCTGAAGCAAACTGGACAAGCTTCATTGTTGATATTAATGGATTCAAGATATTTCATGCTGGTGACTCTAAGAACATCACTGAATATGAACAGATCTCAGGACTGATGGATGTGGTTCTGCTACCACTCGGTCCAGGATGTCAGGCGATGACTGGTCTAGAGGTCGTAGATGCTATTGCGAAATTACAACCCAAATATTTCGTACCTATACACACAACAAATCTCAATGCAGAAATCTTTGTAGGCGCCTACACTGATGAGATACAAGAGTGTTCAGACTGCGTTCCAATCTGGATTAGGCACTTTGAATCCTATACATTTGAGCCCTGAAATTCGAACCAATATGATGAGTTGGCTTATTTAACGATGCCAACTCTCAATTCTATTTCATTCTTCTGTAGGAAGAAATCATAGACTAACCAAACAATTGTGAAAGACACCGATCGTATAGAAGCTCTTTCTCTTTGTTCTCCTTAACAATCACACAACTCTGAAAGCAACGAAGCTTGGTAAAAAACCCAATGAAGTTGGTTCTGCACTCTACAACCTTGCATGTTACAACTACTCTGCTGATAAATTCGATGAAGCACTAGAATATCTTGATAGAGCATTTCAAAAGGATGAATCAATGAAAGAGTGGGCTCGTTAGGATATCGACCTTGAAGTCATAAAATCAGATGAACGATTTCAAAAGTTGTTAAAATCTAAATATCTCAAATAAAGGGAGAGTGGCCGAGCATATTGCACAGCCAATGCCGCTCCTATGGTTATCTCTATCGAGATGAATGACATGTGCCTTACCTCTGGAAGGAGGCTCTATAAACTTCAACACGGACTTGTGACTTGAATTGTTGGAACTCCTTCAGATCTGGTTCAACACTGATTTTTTTCCTAATCTTTGCGAATGCCAATTTAGTTACACCGAGATATTCCTCAACGAAATAGGATATCTATTCGTGTGTACATCTTGGTGTTTTTTCTTACCCGCGGCACATCGTTTTATGTAAAAATCGGAAATGACTAGTTCCGATTTCTGCAAGTCTGATTTGAAATCAGATCATGGTTGAAACACGTTCAAATTGGAATGATATTTCTGAGCCTGTGTTTGGAAGTCTTGCGAATAGGAACAAGTGTGCATATGAATCATCCAAGAGTTTCCACACGCACTCTAGGAATGGGTAAAGGTTTCCTTTTATGTTCTGAATTCTTCATCATCTTGAGAGCTTTTTTAACTTTGATTTTGTCAATACCCCACTCAACTATCTCTCCCTCACTCATGTCCCTCTCGAGACACAGGTAGAGTATACTGTCTAGTTCTGCATAGGATATCCCAATTTCTCCTTCATCAGTCTGACCTTTCCAGAGACCAGCCGAAGGTACTTTTTCTATGATTTTTTTGGGAATTCCCATAAAACGCGATAGACTCCATACGTTCTCTTTATACAAATCCCCAATAGGAAGAATATCTGTGCCACCGTCTCCATACTTTGTGAAGTATCCTATCATCAACTCTGTTTTGTTACCTGTTCCTAAGACAAGAAGATTCTCTTGATTTGCTCTAGCATACCATGCTACCATCCTTAACCGAGCTGCGAGATTCCCGAGTGCTACACCATCAAGTGATAAAGAGTCATATGCGGCTATAGCCCCTTTAAGCTCAAACAGCTCATGTTTCATTTGTAGGGCTTCAGCTAGATCAACTGCATCCGCAATGTTTTCTGCATCTTTCTTTGCATCTACAGGTAGCATAATACCATGAACTCTCTCAGGTCCTATTGCTTCGCAGGCTAAGGTGGCAACAAGACTTGAATCAATGCCGCCACTCAAGCCCAAGATTACCCCCCTAACCCTAGCCTGAGATACATAGTCTTTGATAAAGTTAACAATTATTTCCCTCGGTCTTTCAAAATCATCAAACTTGAGTCCATCTGGGAGTTCCATTCAGATCCCTCACTACTGAAATCCACTAAGTCCTTTTGTAGATTACTTGAGTGGCAATGCCTGCCACGAGCAATATATTCTGGCAAAATCTCATCCTATGCTCCAAGTAGTAATGTTTCAATCAAGAAAAAGAAGAATGATGTATTACCAATATAGAAAATCATCACAGCGAATGCACCAGCAAGCTTCATCCAGATTTTCTTATCTTTGATGATTTTGTAGGAAATGAAAGTAGAAAGACCTAGGAAAAGCTCTGGGATGATGATATACCATGCAAGGTTTCCAGTCATGCCGCTCACAGTGGCTGACCATGACGGGAGATAGACAAGGGTTAATTCAGCGAGCACAAATATCAGGACAGTGAGTATAGATACAACGATGAACGCTAGTTTTCCAGATTTTCTCTGCTGAACTTGAACTCCTGTGAACACAATTATGAAGAATGGCATTGTCCAAAGTCCAGCCATGTAAATGGGAATAGCTCCACCAATCATTGGGAATCCGTCAACTGGAAATTGAAGAGCTCCAAGTGTTTCAGAGAGATACCAGTCAGGAAACACCATTAAAAGACTCAGAATGAACGAGAATGTCCAGATACTCATCCATTCTTCAAATCCAATCCGTAATCCCTGAAGCATCACCAATCCGTTGTAGATTATGACAACGATTAGTAACTTTGCACTGATTGGAGCTGTAACCGGTATCAAGAGTGTCATAGCTGTGAGAATTGCAAAGATGATGTGAGTTACAAAGAACTCTCTAACTGATTTATCCCTCAGTATTTGCATGACCTTCTTCTTTCCTGAGTCCCAACAAACCTCGCGACCTATAAACTATAGGGGACAAATCATGCCAAGACTTATCTTTTCTCAGGCTGGTAAATCGCCGAAGCTATGGTTTAGACCAATAGCACGCTAATACGAGGAGATTCAATTGTCAGAAAAAATAGGGCAGTTAGATCTAGTTTTTGTTGTTGACAATACTGGATCTATGGGACCATATATTAACACAGTGAAGACCAAGATTCTAGAAATCATTCGCACAATCAAAAAGGAGGAGTTATGTCACAGACTTAGGGTAGGTCTTGTATCGTACAGAGATCATCCTCCCGAAGAAACATCTTATGTCACACAGAAATATGAGCTATCACCTGATACAACAAAGATTGAAAGCTATGTAATGCAAATGGATGCATCTGGCGGCGGAGATGGTCCAGAGGCTGTATCAACCGCTCTTCAAGTAATGAATAAGATGGAGTTCCTAAACGAGTCAGCTAAGATAGCTGTTTTGATAGGAGATGCTCCGCCTCATGGAGTTGAGCCTGGAGACCGTTGGCCCCGGGGCACACCAGATGGTGCAAAGTGGTCTGAGGAGGCAAAGAGAGCCTTTGGAAGGGGAATTGTTATTCATACCGTAGGATGCTTTCCAGAAATTGCAGGCTATGAGAATGCAGTGAAGACTTACGAAAGAATTGCTGCTGACTCTCAAGGAAGATTTTTCCCCCTTGAGAAAGCTGATCTCCTTGTCAATATTATAACAGGAATTGCTCTGGAAGAGATCGACAAACTAGCAATTCAGAAGACAATTCTCGAAGATATGGGTGTCAGTGTGGATGATTTCCCTGCTGATGAGGAATTCACTGAGGAGAAGATATCAGAGATTGTTGCTAAGGTTCAAGCAAAAGGTGTAAAGAAACGTGCAATGGCTGAAAGGCCAGCAAGTACACCTGCCATGGCTAAGGAAGACTTGAGAATGGAAGAGCAAGAGATAGATGAAGCTGACATCCGTGAGGCTGTACGACAGCTGAAATCCAAATCACGAAAATAATAATTTAGGTGTCGCTTGAAGCGGTGCTACTTTTTCATTAAACAGACCATCGTCTATGAATGAAAGCATATTGGCTCTAAAGAGTTATTAACTCTCCTCATCATCACTACTCTTCGATCCCATCTCTTCGAGTTCTAATAGAGCCTCAAGCTGATCCTTTGAAAGCTTCTTCAGTTCATCTTTGCCAATTGATTCTTTCACTTTTTCTGGAAGTTGTTCAATGAGCTCTTTTTTACTTAGACGTCTGCTTTCCTCTGATTCTTTGACCTCTTCCTCTATTTCGAATTCTTCTTCTATTAGAGGTGTTTCTGTAATCTCAGACTCGAGATCTGCATCAGGCTCGAAATACGATCCTACATCAAATGAGGTGTCAGTTACAACAGCCTCATCTGCAATTTCAACAAGTGTCTTGTCATCATCATGTTTCTCCCGTCTGCTACGAGATACACTTGTGATACCTTTCGCCATCTTTGAGGAAACATACGGGACAACCACCAAGAATACAACAGGCATAAGAACGATGACACCCAGAGAATAGCTCTTCAGGAAATCCATTGTTAATACAGATGTGCCCGCCAATACTACGAGGAACATGAAGAATTTCGTACGGATTGATGAACCTAGCTTTTCTACTAAATCCACACATTCTTGCTCAACAACGATCGGAGGTGTACCAAGTACAGCCATCTCTTTGATTCGTGAGAGTCCCTTACTTATTTCTCTGTAGAGGTTGACAACAACTATCACAATCGATGAGATGTAGGCTGCAAAGATTGTTAGCATTATGGTTGGAACCGTGAGTTCACCAAGGTGGAATACATTCTGTAACACATAGAAATCAAGCCATTCTATATGTTGTCCCCAATCGAATATCTGAATGATGACAAGTGGGACAAATATCAAGTGCCACAGACCAAGGACCATCCTTCTCCTGCTCACAGCTTGTGATTGAAGAATAGTTGATGTAGCATCTCTGTATAGCCAAATGCCATACAAGATTAATGAAATCCCAAGTAGCAGAACACTCTCCAGTACAGCGAGGTTATAATCAGCAGCCCCGGCTGACGCATACGAATGAACGAGGGTCAAAGCTGCTAAGCCAACTACGCCAAGATAGAGATAGTCTAATCTTCTGAGACCTCGGATAAGTTGTTCTTGGGATCCTCTTGTAATTGAGAGGCCAGATGCAATCTTAAAGTATAGAAGTAACCCGATGAAGCTAACGAGGAACGACCCTAACGCAAGTACTCCAAAGTTCTCCATATTTAGTGTAAGCTGCGGTGCTGGTACAATGACATATGCAGGTACACTTCCAACTCCTGCAATGCATGTGACGCCTTCCGCACTTACAATGATAGAATCCTCACCAAATCCTACTCCTGTAACAATGAAACTCACAAAATATGTTCCTTTTTGTGATGTTTCTATTGCCACTTCTGTGTGATTGCGAAATGTCACATAGACTGAAAGACCAGACATAGGATTCCCATATTTGTCTGTAATCTCGATAGTGATGTTTACGAGCTCTCCCTTTACAGGCTGTTCAGGGGAATATTCAATATTGAAACGTAGCTCTGCAAGTATCTCGATAGACCCTCGAATTGTTGCATCTTGGGATAAGAAACTATGAGCTACCATCAATGTGTAATTGAATATGCCTGCAGCCCAACCATCAGTTGATACCACTATCGAGTAGGTTCCATTTCCAAAGTCATTTAGGATATAGAATGAATCATGGATTAGGACTGAAACTGATCCCCCAATCATTACATTCCCAATCATATCTTCAAGGTTCAGAGTGAACAAGATGTCTTCCGTACCCTGAATATATTGAGTGTCATCAATTGGTGATATTACTGAGGTGATTGTATCACTCCATACACTTACATTCACGAGATGCTTTTCAACTGGAAAATGCACTCCAGAAACGGTGACATTGAGAACATATGACCCAGGCACAAGGTCTGGGAGTATTCTCCAAGATTTTAGAGAAGATGTAGATGTACCAGATATTGTATATACGCCACCAAAATCAAAAATGTAATCATAGACATAGATTGGATTTCCCCATTGGTCAACAACACTAATGTCAAATGTCACATTCTCGTAGTTCAAAACTGTGTTTGGATTTGTTTGGACTGTGATGTGAGCACTACCCGTGATTGAGAAGTGCACATAGGCTGTGTACGTGTCCATGAATCCTTGGGATGCTGTGATTTTCACTGTGTATTCTCCAAGTGGTAACTGTGTTGTGGAAATTGTCACAGTATAGATGCCTGGAGAAGTTTCCGTTAATGCGAAAGTACTACCAAGTAAGTCGAGTTCAACATCTGCTCCTGTAATGTTGAAGAATAGCTCATCCTGCACGTGCACAGTGAACTGAATTGGAGTTCCCTGAGAAAATGCAGAATAATCTGTTGGTGTAAGAATGCTTGCTGAAACTACTCCCTGAACATCAATGCTGAAGCTGAATGTTGAATGTAGTAAGTAAGTTCCATTGAGAGTCATGTTTAGAAAGTACTTGCCTGGTGTGAAGCTTGGGTCAACAGTCCAAGAGAATCTATAGTTTAATGCAGTTCCAGTTTGATTATATACTCCTGCAAAGTCCAAAGTATAATTGAAACCTGACAATGGGTTTCCATATTGGTCAGTCACAGTGAAATTGAATGTAACATCGTCCTTGTTTTGAACCGGGAATGGAGAATATGACAGCTTGACATCAGCGTAGCCTTCAAGTGATACAACCATCTGTATCTCTTGTGAGCTGAGATAAGTGTGAGTCACTCTGATTAATGGAATATACTGCCCCAGTGGGAATCCTGCTGTTGGGATATTCCTAGTGTAAATTCCAGGAGCGCTTTCAGTCAGAAGATAACTGCTTCCATGGATTGTAACACTTACTTGGCAACCTGATATATCATAACTAGCAAGGTCTTCCACAAAGACTGTGAAGTTTATCTGATCACCCTGTGCAATTATTGAGTTATTCAATGGAGATGGGACGCTTGAATTCGGAATTCCCCTAACATCAACCCAAATTGTGTATTCATAATGAGCAATGAAGTCACCATCAATTATGATATCAAGAGGATATGACGCTGGATAGAGATCTGGCAAAAATTCCCAACTCAGCTCATACCAATCAGATGTCCCTGACTTAGAGTAGGTCCCTGCAAAAATCAGTGTATAATCAAAGTCCGACAGTGGATTTCCATATATGTCAATAACTGCAAAATACAGAGTCACAGTCTGATGGTTCCACACAAGTTCTGGTATTTCCACATCGACCGCCGCTTGACCGTTTACAGTCAATATTGTATGCAAATCAGCCTCAATCAAATATGGATGGTCTGCATACACAATCACTGAATAATTGCTTGGAGAATATCCATCTGTGTCCAGCGTCACGGAATAGGTTCCATCCCAGTTGTCAATGAAGGCGAGGCTACTTGGACTTAGCATTGTAACAGTTGCACCAGAAACTGGATTTCCATTCCAATCTGAAAGCGTGAGTGTAAGAGATGTAGAGTCCCCTTGATTTAGAACCCATCCAAGGGGGGAGTCAAGAACCATGTTGGCCATTGAATATACATAGAGGTCATGATAATCTAATCTCGAGTTACCAAAATCAGAACCTACATAGACAATGAAGTTCTGATGTCCAATAGCTAATGCTGCATTCAATTCAATGCGAAATTCAGCACCTGAAACATATAGAGCAGTGAAATTATTTCCATCAATTTCCACAATTGCCCAAGCGCCATCAGGGAATGCACCGTATGAATCATAGATGAATATTGAAACTGTGAAGTTTGCACCACCAGTGACGGAAGATGCATAGTTGACTACAGGGTAGAGGTCTCCTGTGACAACCATATAGAATTCGCCAAAGTTCCTTCCTTCAACATAAGGATGCTCCACAGTGATTTTAGCTGTGTAATTGCCAACTGGTAATGCAGCTGTGGTATTTAGCTGATACTTTCCTGGTTGAATCTCACTAAGTACAAATTCACTTCCATCAAAACCAATTCTTACATCAGCGCCATTGATGGAATTACCGTATGCATCAGTAATGTTAAGCCATATTTCGAAATACTGGTCTTGATTCACTTGACTTGGGGAGCTTCTAACAATGTTTAAAGTGTCTGTGAAGATTGAAACAGAGCTTGCTTGAGTCTTGACACCTGTTGCGTAGCTATGATTAGCAGTAACAAGTAGTCCATAACTCCCAGGAGATTTTGTTACGCTTGGTATCATTACATAATAGAATTGCCCAATTTGTGTCGCTATATAATCCGTGCCATCAAATGTTAGTGTTACATCAGCATTTGCGACTTTACCACCAAGACTGTCAGCAACAGTAATGTTGACTTCGAGATTATTGCCTTGCAGCAAATTGGGCTCCCGTATCATTGAAATGGTCAAAGGTGACTCCACCCTCAATGCATCTGCTTGGAACTGCCTAAATGGATCATAGTAATCGTGATTTACATTGAGTGTCATGTTCACAATACCAATTGGCCAATTTGGAGCAATGGAGGTTGTATAGAGTTGCAACATCTCGTCGTAGACTAGACCTAGTGTTTGCTGGGTTGTGCCCCCTCCAAATTTATATTCAACTATCAAAGAAACCAAAGAATCATAGACTGGTTCATTGTATGCATTTAGAACTGTGGCATTAGCCCAGATGTTAATACCCTGAAGAGTTGTACTTGATTCTAAGGAAAAGGTGGTATTCATTATGTATAGGAGATCAATATTTCGGATGGTTGCTAAACTATATCGTGCACGTAGCACAGGGAATGCAGCTATGTCTTCACCAATCCCCACATCAACACTATTCACTTTAACCATATTGAATATCATTCCAATTTTAGCCTGATAGTCAACAATGCCTTGGAAACTAATAGCTGTAAGTATGTCGTCAGAAGTTGCAATTATAAACTCCTCTGCACCATCTCCATCATAATCCAATGTGGTTGCACTGGTTGGGAACGCTTCGCTTACAAACACAGTCCATTGCCTAGGTATTGCTACTCCTAGTTCGCATAGTGAAATGTTACCTGATTCCTCAAAGACAAACAGTTCGTCAATCTGGTCTGAGTCTATATCCTGGGGGAATATTCCCTTGATGTGATCCCCAAGCAGCTCTGTATATGGCGCATCTCCTACCTGCAGAGTCTGATAATCAATTAAACAAAAGTAAACTGTCGGAGTATCTCCTGACCAACCACTATATGCAGCCAGAAATTGTTCATTTGTGTGTGTGGAATTTAGATATTGGACAATACCAAGAGGCATGTCTTCCGGTGTTGAACCCGGTGAAGAGTAATTTAGAGCTTTTAGCAATGTCAGATTGTAGGCTTGATAAATTTCTACTCTGCGGTTCTCTCTTAGAATTGCTATCTGAGGTCTTGCTCCTGTAATAGTGGCATGAGCCATCCCTACAATCTCACTATTAACAGGCAGTGTATAATTAATAATGCTAGAGAAATCATGCTCAATCCTTCTGATTCTTATGGAAGAATAATTGCTCTCAATATAGTGAATTTCATCAAATCCATCTTGATCGTCATCGAAAACATTGATTGGTCTTTCTTCAAGAATTGGTATATCATTGAATGTTACGTTCTTCCAAGATGTCAGACCATTTCCATGAACCACATAGAACATTGTGTGAGTCGAGTTGTATCTTGTAATCACTGGATCTAAAATTGAGTCGCCATCATGCATTCCTGAATATACTTCAAAGCTATCATAGGAGGTTGTTTTTCCAACCGTGAAGTTTGAGATAGAAGTTCCATTAGGTGCAAAAGTTCTGAGTGTTGCTATTCTTGAGGTGGTCCCCATTGTGATGATGTGAATCAGCTCATCACCAGCACTATTGTTTCCGACTGCTAATACATGACCCATCGCATGGTCGATTGTTGCATTGAAATAAAATCCCTTGGCAAAATGGTCTTCAACACTAAGCGTTTCTGGATTAGTTTCATTTCCATAGGAAAACGAGTTAAGATATGCATCATCGACTTTGATATAATAGAGATATTCTCCTGCCTGCAAGTCGGTTGAAATGAAGATGAATTTATCATTTGGAGCTCTTATCATTTCATTTGGCATGAATGGTAGCATCATCCCTCCAGTTGTAGGTTTGATGTAAATTGTAGCACGTTCAACATGTATATTGTCAGTTGCTGTAAGCTCAATCTTCATGTAACTGTCATAGATTGTTGGGTGTGTTGGATACAACGGGTCTAAGAAAACGCTGGGGGTTTCAGTATCACTCAATAAGATTGAAACACTCTCCGTTAAAGTGATGATGTCCTCACGACCATCTTCATTGATATCAAAGGAAATTACTTGTTCGAATGGTCCTGGAAGTCGGTTTTCTTCGTATCCAATTACTCCAGTGCTTCCTCTTATTATTGTCAATTGCCCTCGTGGACCTTCAACAGCCAAATCGCTATAGGAGTCAGAATCCAACCTTCCTATTGCAAATCCACTAGGCCAGTAGCTTGAAACCTCTTCCTGTGAATGTCTGATGAGTGTTCCAGTGCTGCCCTCAAAGAACCATGCGGTATACCACATCCCCCCAACAAGTACTAAATCATCTATTGAATCACCATTGAAAGATCCTGTTTTAACATAGAGTTCTCCAAAATAATCAGGTATCTTTTTGACAAAGCTAGCGGACAGATTGTTGCCATAAATTCCTACAAGTTCACTATTCCCCATATCTTGGTTCATCAGTGTTATAGCTAGATCATCAGACTGACTACGTTTAGTGTGAAGTATCATGTCATTGGCATATGACATGCTTGGATATTCAGTCCATCTTATTAATGATCCATCTCCAGCTATGATTTCAATTTTGACTCTTTGTGATCCCCAATTGGTACTGAGAATTGCAATCTCATTCTGTGATGATATTGAGAAATTCCCAGCAACAGCACATTTTATCTCTGTAGTAGGGTTGTATGGAGGTCCAATTTGACTTCCATCACTAAGGTCAATCCTTATGACAGAATCCATGTTATAGATGGCGGCATCAGTCCGAGAATCCGCAGTGAAGTTTCCAAAGATAATCTCGAATGGCCAAGGTACAGGACAGTCATAGTTTGTAACTAAACTAGCATCGAAATCAGCAATGACTAGTTGCTCACCCAATGTTAGATTTCTCATAATAAATAGGAATTCAGTATACCCGTCATTGTCTATATCGAATCCAGTAAGAGTCTCATGAAAAATTTCGCCCGGTCCGATTGGAAGTGAGTCATTCAATTGGTTGACAGGATCCTTGAAACGTATTGTTTCCCCATGGACATAGGCGAATCCAGATCCTATTGGGATTACACCTGGAGCAATTGATTCCACCTTATATGGTAACTTGACCCTGATGAAGTTGGAAGCTGTAGAAAAGCCAGTTTCAAGAGGAATGACATCTCCAATTTCTATGGGCTGCACCAAACCCATGTCTGAGGTTGGAGTTAATAGAAAGAGTATCGTGACCAAGACTACACCCCATTTTAGTAGGTCGGAGTGTCTTCCAGAATGTGTTCTCACAATTGGTCTGAATTTTGATGTGGATGATATCAATTTTTACAATCACCTTTTGAATCTTCAACAATCATACTTTGGTGCAGCATGCATGAACTGGCCTAAATACGACCTTCCAATCATTGTACTATTCGCAGTATCTGTATTTAGGATTCTTAGCATGTAATAATTCAAAAAATCAGAAATTGCCTAAATTTTAGAGAAAATTATGGATTGGACTCTCTGCAGAAATTTATAGAAGTTGGTGGCAAGCGCCAATGGGGCAAATGGTAGGAGGGGGGGAGTTATGAGGGCATGTTACAGAAAATGTTGCCCCATTAGCCGCCTGTCCACCGTTCTTGCATATGACGAGGTTCCTAATAAGCCTCACCCTCCCATGTTTTTTTAGAAAAAGACTGATTCCCCAAACAAAATGCTATTCAATAGGATTAATTAGATTCACCTCATGTCAGATAGTCAAGAAGAACACAAGTATGATATGATTAGCAATTGGGTCAAAGACAAGATAGTCACGATTGAGATTGAAGGTAGGCATAATATTCAGGTTGCCACTCCCCCTGATTTTTGGTCTGAAAGTCCCAAAGACATATTATCCCCCGAGGAACTCTTCGTGGCTTCAGCTCTCTCATGCTATGGTGTTTCTTTGCATGGAGTGGCAAAACGTTTCCATGCAGAGTTCAAAGATTTTCATCTATCTGCATCTGGTACCCTAAAGCAAGGAGAATATGGGTGGGAGTTTGCTCAGATTACAATCAAAGCGAAGATTGTGGTTGAAACTAAAAAAGATCAAAAGAGAATGGTAAAAGCGGCTGAAAGAGCGCATCGTTATTGTCTTGTTGCAAACTCAATGAAGTGTCCAATTCATCTAGACTATGAAGTGGTAATCGGTTGATTTCACTCTACTCATGATGTACTCTTTGATTCAAAGAAACTTGCATTTCAATCCGGCAGTTGTGGGAGAAGAATCTCAGCTGAGTATTCCTCTCCGCATTCACAGTTCAGGTTCACTGACCATTTCCTTGGTACAGGAACATTGAATTCTTTGATGTGATCTTTTAGACTATTACGAACTCCATCTATCAGCTTAACATATGCATCAGAAAGAGTAACAATCTCTGTTGGAAAATCGAGGTCTGAAAGGAAGTATCTGAATGTTTTCTCACACTTCGGACATGCAGTCAGTAGCAGGTGTGTGACATCACCACAGTTTCCACATTTGATTTGATCGCGTTCGATTTTTGGTGCCAATGGGACATCCAATTCTAGATCATTTGAGTGACCACATACATAACAATAGTATCTCAAAGGGAGTTTTGGCATAGGCTTCTCCTCATCTCATCAACGCACTGAGAATAACGCATATTTCGCTAAAAGTATAGTGTGTATATTGATAGCAGAGATGCTTTCTACTGGGTGTAAGAGATTAGTCACGCGTCTTTCACTATTCTGCAAGTAGTACTGACTTAGCGGTCAGGATTGACATGTTACCCAGAGTTTCAGCAACAATATGGACTCTTTTTCCAATTTCAAGTGTTTCGTACTTGGTATAGGCTGCCACTTTGATCTTGAGGTGCTCCTTTTCATCAGTTTCAACACTAATGAAACCATAATATTTCGATCCCATGTTTCCCAATTGTGCTGAGGTTATTGAACCAGTAAATATGTGTTCCATTATTTTTCCTCAAACGAGCTGCCATTCTGATTTCCGTATAATCTCATCTATTTGAGCAATCTCTCTTCTTACACAGACCAAGTCTTTACGTAGTTGCAGTGGCTTCTTCTGGTGATGCGTCTGTGCTAGTTCTTAATTGGATTTTTCTTGCAACAAGGATGTCAGTGTTAGCCAAGACTTCAACCTCAATAACCACTTCGTTACCAAGACTCAAGCTCTCATACCAAGTATATGCATCAATCTTTATTTTGACATGTTTTTTGTCTGAAAGTTCAATCCCGATATATCCATAGACTATCTTCTTCTTGGAGAATTCACCCAGGCTGGATGATATTATTTTGCCCTGTATTGTTTCAATCATATATTAACAATAGTTAATAATATTTAAAAATTTATGGGTTTGAGATATTTCTATTCTTCGATCTTATGTAGGTCTTTTCTATACAATTCTGTGTTCGCAACATATGTGTCTAGATACTCATCAATTGCTCGCCTAGCGTCACTTGTTGGATCGAGGTCTCGCATGTATTTTGCAGGAACGCCTGTATAGATTTTATTTGGCTCAGTCTTGGTCTTATTGTAAAGAAGAGCTGAATTAGCAATCATAACTCCCTCAGCTACTTTACTTCCAAGCATCAGAACAGCACCCATCCCAATTGCAGCGTTATCTTCTACGCTTTCAGCATGGATTGTAGCATTGTGTCCAATGTTGACTCTGCGTCCAATTTTCGTTACGAAACTAGGCTCTGAGTGAATGACCGCTCCGTCTTGTACATTTGTTTCATCACCTATCTCGATTCTACCACGGTCGCCTCGAATAGACACCATGGGTGCAATAAACACTCGTTCTCCTATTCTTACATCTCCTATGACCGCAGCTTGTGGATGAACATATGCTGTTGGTGCTATCTCTGGTTTCTTATCTCCAAGTGCGTAAATTGTCATGATATTCACTTCTTAGTTAGAATTCCAACATATGCTGGTTGGTTAACCTTACCGGTTTGGTATATTTTGTAGATGCGCCATCCGCTTTTTTCAGTAATTCTCTCCAGCTCGCTAAGTGTGACTAACCAGAGACCAAACCAATCGGTCAGATATTCCTTATACTTAACTCTGATTCGCACAAGACCCGGTGGTTTGTTCTTTGCTCGATTCATCTCATGATACTTCAAATGATCTTCATTATTGGTGTTCACCGCATCTACACTACCTGCAAGGATGACTGCCTCAGGCGTTGTGATTTTGTACAAGGTATGAAGCATCGATATAGTCTGTTTCTCATTCCCTGCAATTCCAAAGTTGTTTCCAAACATGACAATTGTGTCAAACATGTTATCTTTGAACTGTAAGCTGTTGGCAGACATGACATACGCTTCCTTCAGACCCATCG
>LRSL01000081.1 GCA_001563335.1 Candidatus Thorarchaeota archaeon SMTZ1-45
CAAAGAGGACTGTAACAACGATTGGTGCAATAATCATAAGTCCCAGCGTTCTTTGGTCTCTGCGAATCTGCTTGAAGATCCTTCTTACAATTGTGTTAATGCGGCGGGAGTCTACACGTTTATTCATTGTTGGCTCCTCCTTACCAAGTGCGTGAACGCCTCTTCGAGACCCGCTTGACGTACAACTATGTTGCTCACCGCTATCTTTGACGTGACTATTGTTTCGAATGTTTTGAGGAGATCATCGTCACTAGCTGCTGTCACTGTGAACCGTTTGCCCTTTACTTCGGTTGGAGCAATACTTCTCAAAACATTCGTAAGCTGTAGGGACTCATCAGGTTCTATAATGCCTGAAATAGTGCTCTCAAGTGGCAGTGAGCTGATAATCTCTTCTGGCGTACCATGCGCTAGAATTTTGCCCTGAAAAATCATTGCAATGGCATCACACCTCGACGCTTCATCAAGATAGTGCGTCGTCATGATGATAGTCTTTCCCTCACGGGATAGTTTGTGAAAGTAATCCCAGAACTCCACTCGCAGTTCTGGGCTGACGCCTACAGTAGGTTCATCGAGGAAGATTATGTCTGGATTGTGTACAATTGCACAAGCAAGACTCAGTCGCTGAATTGTTCCCCCACTCAAAACCTCAACAGGACGATTAAGGGAGTCAACAATCTGAGTCAGCTTTGCAGCGTGTGCTATTAGCTCTTCCTGAACTCGAGGATCATTGATACCATAGCTCTGCGCAAAGAACTCGAGATTCTCTCTTGCTGTGAGATCAGGGTAAAGCGCTTTCTGCTGAGTCATATAACCCATATGTGAACGCTCCTCAGGTGTAAGGAGGTATGATGGCTTTTCCTCAACAAAACAGGTTCCACTCGTTGGCAAGAGAATGCCCACCATCATACGCACCAGTGTGGTCTTCCCTGCACCATTAGGACCTATCATACCAAGAATTGTGCCTTTTGGAACTTCAAGTGTGACATGGTCTACAGCTATGACCTCACCAAATTCTTTGTACACGTCTTCTACCCGAATCATGTCTTCAATCTCCTTGTGGCCTCTCAGCACTGATAATTCAAAGGCTTGCTCATATGCATTACGACAATTAGATATTGGAGGTGGTCCATCCTAGCAAGAAAATTCAGATATGTTTCTTTGGTGGCTATCAGTTAGTTAAACTATACAGTTTGTAACAGAATTGGTGGTGCAAAATTCCGAAGTCGTTTCAAAGCCAAGACCTTATCTTGTCTTCCCAATTTCGAATCACATAGGGTTTGTTCCATAAACTGAATGGCTTTATCATACTCCTTTCGTGGCACCGGAAATGGTACTCCATCCTTCCCGCCAAAGGCAAAACACATTCTCACAGGATCCGCCCAAGAAGCTGGTGTACCAAATATCATCTCTGATATCAATGAAAGACCCTTTATGGTGGCTGGACCTATTCCATTCATGAACAAAAGGTCTTCATAGTCAGAGGGTTGAGTTTCATAGGCACTTCGCACTGCATCCCAGTCCATTCTTGTTGGCACGACCTTATACGATGGTAACTCTTGAGGCGGATCATCCCCCTCTATCCAAGGGATGAGTGTGGATTGCCCATATGATTTGACATTCTCGAAATATCTCCTGACGCGTGCAGGGTCCTCCTTTATTATATCCACACTGACTTTTCTACAACTTACAGAGTTTTTTGAAGTCATATCAAGAGCTTCATCTCTAACTTGACCTGAAATCAATCCTGAGTGAGGTTCATCTATCAAACTTTCAGCTGTAAAAGAAGACCAGTGATATCGTCTTGCATCAGTGCTCTCATAGTCCATTCCCTGTTGAACTACAGTCCAGTTCTCTTCAGAGTCTACAAAAAACACATGCTGATAGAGATGGTATCCGTCTTGAACAGCTGCATTATCTACTTTTGCTACTGACCTGCTAATATCAACTAGTCCTGCACCGTCGAGACCATAATCCTCTAGTGCTCTGAGCTGAAGAGGAACCTTTCTGGAAGCTATTCCTTTTCCTCCAACTCCCAACATTCCATGTCTTTCAAAGTCAAGTGCAGTCTTAAGCACTCCACAAGTGACTGTTGTAGATCCAGAGCTATCCCAGTCATAACCAAGAACATTGGAGAGTGCTTGGAACCACACGGGGTCAGCGAGTCGTTGCAATAGTTCAGCTGTTCCGAACTCCTCTACAATGAACTGGCATAGTGCACGAGCCATTGGTATCATCCGCTTCACTAGCCAATGCGGTGCTTTGCCAGGATGCAGCTTCAGGTCTGCAACGCCACCTCTCTTCATTGCGACAACTCCAATGTAGAGTTCCCTTCTAGCATAGATAAGGACCACAGATTTTCTACAATCCTGCTCGTATCTTCTCTAGCAATTCTCTTGGTTTATCTCCAGCATGAGCAAGCCAGCTCTCCAGGATGTCGCAACCATATTCCTCGCAGTGAGCACATGTTTTTACGCCACGTTCACTAGCACATGATCTGACACCGCAAGCATCACAGAATTTGAATTTTGGTTCACCCTCAACCTTACATCCAACACAATTGATGTCCTTCGCAGTCAACGGATAATCTGGACTTCCCCACTCTACAGCTTGTTTCTTTCGTAGCTCATTATCATCTGTCATCCATGCGATATGAGCTGGACATGTTGAACACTCAAGCCCACAATATGCAATCATGCTCTCGGCCATATTGAATTAAAGATACATCATTAAATAAAAGCTCAATAGATGACCGAAACTAATAGATAAATTTGCTTGTGAAAGTGGTTTTTCCTCAATCCTTTTATTCATTGTACACTAATCGTTACTGTTGGTTAGGTCCAACGAATTCTTTCGTATCAAAGAGCTGGTACGTATGACTGAGAATACAGAATGGAATAATGCAATTGAGTACCCGAAATTTCTGAAGAGTGCTAGAGAGAATGTTGAGCTAATGAAAGCGAGGTATAATGATCTTCAGATAACTGAACAAGATCTAGAAAACCTTCGTAGTCTTCAGAATGAACTTCGAATTCTAGTCATTGGCAATGACAGATGCATTGACACAGCTGGTAATTTACCAATTCTTGCAAAGATGACTGACATCTCGTCTAAATTGAAACTCCGAGTTCTTGATAGTGATGCGTATGCAAAATACCACCAACAATTCAAGGTCAATGGAAAAAGGAAGACTCCAGTCGTTCTCATTCTCAGTTCCGAAGACAAAGAGTTGTGTCGTTGGGTTGAACGACCCAATGCTGCGTACAAACTCATTAATGAAGCGACAAATCCCTCTTTGGAAGGTCGGAGAACCGAGTTGAAAAAGCTCTATAGTGATACCGAAATCCAACGGCAGAGCGTGAAAGAGTTCATGAACCTGATACTGCGTTCTGATTATATTCTAGGAAGACGCTGAACATGGCACATAACCATGGGAAGGCTGACTGGACTGACGATGAACGCGTTCAACGAATGGCTAATTCATACAAAGTGAGATATGATGACAGGTTCTGGAAAGCATTTTCAAGTCTCACAAATCGAGATTCACAACCTGTTGTTGCAGATTTTGGATGCGGTCCGGGGCTACTACTTGCTGATATAGCAAACCGATTCAAAGCTCACACAGCAATAGCTCTTGATGAAAGTGAGCAAATGCTTGCATTGGCTGAAAAGAACCTCAGAGAACTTACCAAACTAGAATCCATAGATATTCAACATGTGAATTTTGATACTGATGAGATACAAATGGAGAAAAACAGTATTGATTTTGCTTTTTCCGGATTCATGTTGCATGAAGTAGCAAATCCATTGGATTTTGTAACCAATGTAAAAAGAGTGATTAAATCGAATGGGATTTTTGTGGTCTATGATTTTGTATCCGGAAATGAAGAGATGTTCGTAAAGACCGTTGCTAGGCAAGGCATGAGCGAAGAAGACGCACGAAAGCGATATCCACATATGTGTAAGCATTCAGCTGACGATATTGTAGAGAAACTAGAAACCTCAGGGTTCTCAGACTGTCGTTTAATCACAATTGATGCGGTTCGCGCAGTTGTAGTAGGACTAAAGAGGTAAGCAGACATACAATCGTCTGAGTTTAGAGAGTCGAAAATCATGGTTTCCCCTCATCGAAAATCATCCCCTTGGGCGTATGATAGTTCAGAATTAATCTGTCCAAAGTGTGGGAGTAATCGTATAGTGCGAATACTTGACTCTTGGTCACGTTCCAGCGGAGTCGAGATGTTCAAGTGCACAATATGTGGAAAGAAATTCTATGACCGGGGATACGATGATTATGGTCCAACATTTATAAAATAGGCAAAGCATGGAGCGAGGAAAGTGTCTGTACGATTACAGCAATCGAAATACCCTTTCTCAGCTCAAGCCAGGCAAGCCTCGCAAAAACTTGCTCGAGATTTGGGAGTCCTTGTTGATCTGCTTGAAGAGCCAGATAACTACTATATTGTTGAAGAAGCTGAGAAACGAGTCTATGCTGCTCTAACACAAACTCAAATCAGATATCCCACTATGGAAAATGAAAAAGATGTTCTAATTTACCCCACTGCGCGATTGATTGTTGAAGAACTTGGTCTTCCTCAACTACGTGCACTACAAGCTGAGGCTGAGTCAAAAGAGGCTAATAGACAACTGGGCAAAGAAGAAAGTGCCCTTGTCGTAGACCTTGGGGAATCATCCTTCAATTGGAGAATCGAGTCAATGGGCGACATAAATGAACGGTCCAAGCTCCCTCTGATGCTTCGTACCTTCGAGCTCAAGATGCGCTTTGAGAATTACCTCGAAGTAGCTCCAAGTTTTCATAGTGATGAATGGAATCTCATTAATCGTTACATGGACAAGGGATGGATTCCGATTAGACGGTCTGAATTGGACCGGCTCATTTCTGGGAAGTTCAAGCAACTCATAATGGACGGTCGTTTTGATATACCAAAAATGTCCCGTAGATTGATTGAAGCAGTTCAACGTATTGAGGATAAGACAAAGGGAAGAATACGAAAACGTGAACCTGTAAAAATAACAGAAACCCTCACATCAGCATTCCCCCCTTGCATCCAGAAAATGTATGATGACTCCATAAGAGGAGATGTCAACCTTTCACATGATGCACGATTTGCTCTTGCTGCATTCCTTCTCAGGATAGGGATGGAAAAGAACGAGGTACAAAAAGTGTTCAGCAGCTCCCCTGATAAGAACATAAGTCTCATTGAGTATCAAGTTCGACACATTGCATCCAAGAGGTCCTCGGGCGTTGATGTTGAAGGTTATATTCCCCCTGGATGCAAGAAGCTTCAGGTGAACAATCTTTGTCCAGTCTATCTCGGAGCAGTTTTTGACCCATTATGTGAGTACATCCTAAACCCTCTTGTTTTCTACCAAACACGCGCTTGGGAGATATCAAAGGATATTCAGGACCATTCCTGGTATGAAAGAAAAAGAAACAAAAAGCAGAACTTCTAAACTGAGCATCTCATGTAATGATAGAGGTGCTGCTGTGCATATCCTGCATATTTTCCAAAGTATTTTCTTGCCGCTTCAGACTTCTTCGAATAAGAATTTCCAGTGTCTTTGAAGATTCCATAGTGTTCCTGAATCACTCTTTCAATCCAGACATCAATTGGAAAGGCCTCAAGAAACCCGAGTGAGAAAAGTGCAACACAATCTGCAACCTTATCCCCAACGCCATGTAGATTCTTTAGATGTTTTCGAGCTTCGAGATACTCCATTGATCTGAGTTCCATCTCGGTCACTTCACCAGATACAATAGCTTGGGTTGACTTGACAATGAACTCAGACCTCCATGCTAGTCCTAATGACCTTAATTCATCCACTGATGCCTTAGACAACTGTGCTGGGGTTGGCATTCCGTAGTAGATCTTTCCCATGAACTCATATGTTGGACCCCATCTCTTCCTGATAGCATTGGTCATGCTCCTGATTGCAGGAACATTCTTCCACACTGAACAGAGAAATGAAACAAGACAGGGAAAGAAAGGATCATTGATTATACGTAATCCTGGTGCTAAGTCTATACTTTTCTTCATGACTCCATCTCTAGTAATTTCTTCATGAATTTGTTCCAAAGGGTCATCCAGTCTGAGCAATTTTGAGAGATTCACCGCGCTCTCTGATGAGTCATAGAGAAGCATGTCCCCCTGCTGTTCCACATATACTACCTGCCCAATGTCAGCATTAATGTATCCATTGTCCTCTTTGAGCCAACAGAACGTCTGTCCACATTCCAGTGTGTCTACAAGAGTGAAGTTTTTGATCTTTAGACTTCTCATCAGGACCACCCACGCCAGAGTCGAAATGAGTATTGTGTTTGGACAATAATTGTCAAATGAGCAATACTAAAATGAAACTTCCAAGATTGTTCTAATGCGGCAGTGATGAACCTCCAATGTGAGATTATGAACATATGATCGACCTAAGGGGTATCTGAGCCGCAACTGCTATTCAATATCCATCAGATTCACTGACTTGTTCTTCACGATATCGACTAGTTCATGTATATTATCTGCACTAATAATTCGAATACCCCCATTAACATCGGACCTTCTAACCGACCAGCTCACTATGGCTTGAGTATTTACAGGAATATCATTAGGATCTATCTCACTATCCCCAACACACCAGAACTTAGGAATGTCAACCGACTTCATTCCCTCCACAATTAGAAAGTCATACTTTGTCAGTCTCGACAACTCTTCAGAACCAATCCTTTCTCTGAATCTGGTTGTTTTCTTGCTTGGTCCTAGAAACACAACTTCTGAAGCCCCTGCCTGCATATGTTTCCAGGTATCTGTTCCTCGATTCGGTCCCGCTTTATGCAACGAGCTCTTTATTGTAGCCACTGAGTGTCCACTCATTACCAATGATCTGACGATTGCTTCCACTAAGGATGTCTTTCCAGCGCCTGAATATCCCGAAACTGCAAATACTCGCATCTCTCTTCATTTTAACTACTTCACATAAGGTATTTTCGTTTTGTTTTTTAGTATCCTGAAATGGCTCAAAAAAGCTGCTCGAAGGATGAGCCTTAAAACGGGGTCGTGTTTTGTTCGAGTTGGTGAAATCACCTTTGGCTAGCGAGAAGCATGTTGCGGTTGAATGTATAGATGTATGGCGCGAGTTCCAGGATGGCCCACGAGTCATCAAGGTCCTACAAGGAACCAATCTTAAAGTCGATCGAGGCGAATTTGTAGCCGTAGTCGGCGCATCTGGATCTGGAAAGACCACTCTTCTCAATCTAATAGGCGGCCTAGACCAACCGACTTCAGGCACCATACTTGTTGATGGTCTTGACATCACCGACCTTGATGATGAAAAGATGTCAGAGGTTAGACGTCACAAGATTGGCGTCTTGTTTCAAGACCAGCATTTGCTCCCCATTTTTACGGCACTTGAGAATGTTGAGGTGCCAATGCTTCTCGATGATATTCCTGAAAAAGATCGCAGAGACCGAGCTATAAAGCTGCTAGAGATGGTTTCAGTTGATCACAGGTCACAGCACATGCCTCACGAACTCTCTGGTGGTATGCGGTCACGAGTCGCTCTTGCGAGAGCTCTTGCGAATGACCCTGCCATCCTTCTTTGCGATGAGCCTACTGGTGACTTAGACCACAAGACTGGTGGAGAGGTCATCCAACTAATGAGAGACCTTGCCAAGAAAAAGAATCTTGCAGTGCTTGCAGCAACTCATGATCCTGAAACCGCTAGAATGGCTGACAAAATTCTCCTCCTGAGAGATGGTGTCTTGGTGGATGAGCTAATTGGTGACTTCTTCAAGCATAGCAAGGTCGATGTGACCACAAGAAAACACAATCAAGGGACTGGTGATAGAGCCTCTACCTAGGAGTGAGCCTAGTGGACGTGTCAAAGACTCCTAAAAGTGTTAGGACAAAGGGTAACAGAGCGTACGGCCTCTCTTATGCTCTTAGTGCACTCAAGGCACATCCTTTCAGAGCTATAAGCCTAGCTATTACACTCAGTCTTGGCATCAGTCTTTTCGCATCAACAATGGTTTGGGGTGATACTGGAATCTACGTGAGCATCTTCGAGTATCTTGAAGACAACTCATTCCAAATTGCAGTTGACTACGAACCAGGACATCCTGATGCTCTTAATATGGCTGAAACCTATATGAAACAGAGTCAATTTGTGCAGGATACCTACCGTGTAAACTCCACAGTGGGACTAGTGTGGAGTAATAACTTGTCTGACAGTTATGAGTATGACATAGAGGACACAATATATAGCCAAGGATTAAAGGACTGTAGAGTTCTTTTTGTGGACAATGAGTTTCTAAACAAGACCTCTAATGAGTTCATTATTGAGGGATTTTTCCACCTTAATGAAGGTGAAATCATTGTATCTAGAATGTTCATTGAATATGTACGTCAGGTCTTTGAAATCACACTTCAAATTAATGATACAGTAGATATCGATCTTCTACTTGGAGATGCTACTTCTTTGCCTTCATCTCTAAGTACACTTGGTCGTATGAGTAAGACCGATCTCAAGATCGTTGGTATCTTCAATCTTCGATTTTATGGATCAATCTTCGAACGCGCCTTTCCTTCATTCGAGGATGGGCGAGCGAATTGGAATAACACTAATTTGAGATATGAAGTGATGGGGCTCCGAGACAGCGTCTTTATGCACATTGATTCGATACCTTCTGGCTCGCTCTCTGAGAACGGATTCTTCAGTGAGACACTGCTTGTCAGAGCTTCAGCTGATGCATTAGCTGCAAGCGGCCCACAGAACGTTGCAACGAATCTGTTTGAGTTAACTGTCCGAACTGAGGAGCTATTCGATATAACATGGATTGGTTATGAGAAGGTATGGGAACTCCAGGGTGTTGTCAATACCTATGTTGCTACACTAGACCTTTCGGTACTTGCTCTCCCTGTTATTCTACTAGCCTTGTTCTTCTCAATATTTGCGGCAGACACATTCATGGCCCCACGTAATGTCGAAGTAGGAATCATTCGTTCCAAGGGCGCTAGCTACTCTCAAGTATCAGGAGTTTTCTTATGGGAATCTGCGATAGTAGCTGCTCTCTCAGTAGCGCTTGGACTTCTATTTAGCGTGCTCTTTGCACCATTAATCCCTTCAACAATCACCTTCATGACTTTTGACTGGGAGATTTATCTATTCTATTTGTCCAACACAGTAATCAGCTTGAACACAGTGGCTCGTGCAATCGGCCTTACGGTCCTTCCTAGCCTCTTATTCCTCCTATATCTTGCTCGAAAATCAGCTTCGACCGAAATCAGTCTCACTCTAGCTGAGGCAACAGAAGAATCAACAGAACAGTCTGAAGCACATGGATTCACAATTGGAGCTTCCATTTTCCTTCTAATACTGGTTGTTGTAATGATTTTCATTCTTCCTAGGCACCCTGTCCTATTCCTGCTTGAACTTGGATTGGGCACTGCTGCTTGGTTCTTCATAGCATTCAATGGTTCTCGCATCTCTAGAGTAGGTCTTGCCAAAATCTCAGAGAAGTTGTCATTTGCACTCGGTCAGAAGAATCTGATTTCAGCTGGTTATCTGAAGATGCGAAAAGGTCGAATCATACCTCTTATGGTTGTTCTAGCACTAACCATGTCTTCAACCATAACATTTGCTGTTCAATCTGAAAGCCTGAGAGTCGATCTTGGTCGTGAAGTTACCTATGCTTTAGGTTCTGATCTTCGTATCGATTGTACTATTCGCGAGTTGAATTTCAGTCAAGATCTAGAATCATATGATGGTCTCATTGATGTAATGCCTGTACTAAGGACTTGGGCTCGAATAGGTCCTGATCTTATAAATATCGAAGCTCTTAATCCAAATGAGTACCTCTCGATAGGGAAATTCGACCAATCAAGTTTCTTTGGTGAATCGTCGGAGAGTGTCTTATCTGCCCTAGCAGCTGTACCCAATGGTATCATCATAAGTGCTTCTCATGCTGAAAGATGGAACAAAACTATTGGTTCTACCTTGAATCTTGAGATGAGTGCTGTTGGTACGACTCAGATAGTAGAATTCAATGTCACTGGATTGGTTTATAGTGCACCTGGATTTGGATATGCTTCAGGTGATTATGTTCCCCCCTCACCTTTAGGAGCTGGTTTTGGATTCAGTTCTGGGTACAATGGGTTTGCATTAACCAACCTTGAGTTTATTGAGGATGTAATTGATAAACATGAAGCCACACTCTTCATGGCCAGTCTCGATGAAACTGCCAATCATACATTGCTTCTTAATGAACTCAGAATGCTATCGGGAGTCACTCCAAACACCCCTGAGGAATTTGATCTGAAATCGCACTCACTCCAAACAGCACTGTTCTTGAACACAATCGAGGGTCTGTTCTCAATTGGTTTTGTTATGTCCCTTACTCTTAGTCTGTTTGCCCTCTCAATCTCCCTGGGATCTGTTGTGAGAGAACGTCGCAAAGAATATGCTATCATGCGTGCGATAGGCGGGTCACAACGGCAGGTAGTGAGTATGGTCTTCTCGGAATTTACTGGTGTGGTGATAGCATCATTAGCACTAAGTCTCATCCTCGGTGCTGTCTTTGCCTTTATCATGGGTTTGCTGTTGAATGCAATGAGTCCCTTCTCCAGAATATTGACAGCCACTATTGCATTCCCATTTGATTTTCTTACAATAGTCCTTTTGATTGAGATTTTAGCTATGATTATTGGAGCATATCTTCCTGCAAGGGAAGCATCGAAAACCAATCCCGCAGTTGTACTTCGAAATATGTGAGGTGATAATGTGACCAAGAAAAAAGAAAAGAAAATCCTCAAGGGCAATCCGCTCTGGTCAATTGGTTACGCGATTACCTCAATCAAGACCTACAAGGCTCGTAATATGGGCATCGCACTTGTCCTAGCAATCAGTGTGGCAATCCCTACAACTGTGTTTGCTTGGACAAACACTGGTTCACGTCTAGCTGTTGAATCTTATTTTGATGAGAATGCATACCAGTTTAGTGTTCAGAATGCTCCAGGAGAGTATGACTACTCACATCTATTCGATGCTCAACAGCTTATAATGTCCAGTCCATATGCTGAATATGCGCATATAACGCCTAGCACCGTGGGAATACTGAGAATGGATGGTGTCACACCTGAGTGGGACGCTTACGGTGTAAATTGGCCCAACTATGAATATGGTGTCAAGGACTGTCGTGTCATTGTGGTCAATAATGAGATACTTGATGTCTGGTCCAATGAATTGGCCATCAGAGGAAATTCAACACTACAACTTGGTGAAATAATGGTATCTCAACGATTCATTGATCTAGCCGAAGAAATGATGAGTAGAACTCTTAATGTTAGTGTTGATTTCGACATCGGATCTGAGATAAGCATCGATATTCTTCGCACATTTTATTATCCTGCAGAAGGAATGCCATTTGATCCACTCCTTCTCAATCGCTTAATTGTTCGAAATCTCACAATTGCAGGAGTCTACGAATTCACACGTCCCTCTGTAATTGTTGGGTCCTTTGCGTCTATAAATAGAGGAAACTACATTGTAAGCAGTGCAACCAGTGTTTTGGGAATTACTGATTCGATATTAATCTTAGAAGACGAGATTGGGGCGGAATCTGTTCAAACCATCACAAACCAGGGCTTCTTCTCACCAGTTGAATTTGTTCGTGGTTCAGTTACTGGTCTTGTCCAAAGTGGTGTGACTTTAGCTGCTCAAAACCTACATAATCTGAAGGTACAGATACAAGAAAGTGATGCTCTTCTCTCTGTCTATGGCTTGGAGAATATTGAGAGTCTCCAGATTCATATTTCCACATATTTGGCTAGTCAGGTACTAATCATTCTAGCAATACCCATAATCATAATGAGCCTATTGTTGACCATCTTTACATCAGAAACTTCTGTAGCTCAAAGAAAAGGTGAAATTAGCGCACTCAGAGCAAAAGGTGCCTCCTTCAACCAGATATTTTCTGCAATTATTTGGGAGTCTTTAATCCTATCACTTCTGGGTTTCTTAGTTGGAATTGGCTCATCCATTATAGCAGCTCCATTAATGGGATCTTCAACTGGCTTATTATCATTCAATCCGATCTTATACAACATTTTCCTGACAAAATTGATCATTCCTCCCCAAGCTCTTGCTCTGGCTGCTACAATTGCATTGTTTCTCCCTGCAGCATACTTACTTCATGTTGCTAGAAGAATTGATGTGGCCGAGATTGGACAACCAACCACGCGGTTGGCATATGAGATTCCAGAGGAGGTTAATATCTGGTACTATGTTCTAGGGCTTGGTGGTGCACTATCTGTTCTTCTCGTAGTCCCTGTTCTCTTCAATCCAGTTGGGCAGACTGCATTTATTGAGATTCTCATTGCTACCGCGTTACTCTTCATTGCATCATATCTCGGATCCAGAGCTATGAGACTGGTCACAGCTAGAGTTTCTGAAAGAATGCATTGGTTGTTGGGAGAGAAGAAATTGTATCTCACACAGAGCCTACGAAGAAGGAAAGGTCAGTTCATTCCTCTATTGGTAATATTGACATTGACATTAACAAGCACAACAATGATGCTTATCCAAACAGCTAGTTTCGAGGATACACTTCAGAATGAAGCAGTCTATGCTTTGGGATGTGATGTTCGTATAGAACTTCCTGATCAGGTCTTGAATTGGACCGACACGATTGAGGGATATAGCGGAGTTGTTTCATCAACTCCTGTTCTAGAATCGCTGTCATATGTGGGAACTGATGCATTCTATCTTGAGGGATTAGATATAGACGCATATAGCGAGATGGGATCATTCACACCATCTAGTTTCGTAGGTAGTTCTCCAGAAGCTGTTTTGGGTGCACTAAGCACTACAACGAATGGCATCATTATTAGTACGTACCACCAGGACCTCTGGAATGTTTCTGTTGGTGATCTATTGACAGTCAGCGTCAATTCAGTAAGTGGTAGGAATGAGTCAGAGTTTGTAATAATTGGAGCAATGAAGAGTGCTCCTGGTTTTGGAATGGCTTCAACCCGGGATCTTCAAGGTGTCCCATTTGGAGCATATTTTGAGTTCCAACCTGGCCGTGGAGGATTTGCGCTAGTTAACATCGATTACCTCAAGTCGGTTACTGGATATACCACATCAGAAGTTTTCTTTGTTGAAACAACCTCGTTATCTGATGCAGCTGAACTAATCGAGTATGCTACAACGATTCCTTACTCAACAGTCTACACAATAGACACCTTGGAGCTTGGTTCAAACACAGTCACAGGACTTTTCTTAGCTGGTATTGAGGGGCTTACTATGATTAACTTCATCATGTGTGCAAGTATGGCAATCGCATCAATTGCACTTTTCTTAGGCTCCGCAGTAATCGAAAGAGAACCTGAATATGCATTGTTCCGTGCAATCGGAGGTACCAAGAAACAGGTGGTCTCATTGGTGTTTGGTGAGTTCGCAGGAAGTGTGCTTGCTGCTGTACTCACAAGCCTTGGTCTTGGAATATTGTTTGGCTACACGATGACTTTGCTAACCTTTGGAATATCATCTGTATGGCCAATATTACCAAAGATCCTAACATATCCACTCTTTGTCATGTTTGCTACAGTGGCATTGGAGTGCGTTGTGATGATCGTGACATGTTACTTTCCAGCTAGAAGGGCTGGCAACACAAATCCAGCTGATGTATTGAGAAATATGTGAGGTAGAAAAAATGCAAACAACGATTGAAACCGAGGAAAAACTTGACATTTACAGTGACCTACCAGATGATGTAGTTGTCAGTGTCAATGACTGCTATAAGATATACAAGGCACAAGAATTGGAGGTCGTGGCACTCAGTGGTGTTTCTCTTCAAATTCTTGAGGGTAAAATAATGGCTGTTGTGGGTCCCAGTGGATCTGGCAAGACCACCCTCATCAACGTTATAGGCGGCATCACAAAGGCTACAGTTGGCAAAGTCTATTGGGCGAATCTAAAGACTGACATTACAAAACTGAGTGAAAAGGTGCTTACTGAAGCGAGGCGTAATTTTATTGGATTCCATTTTCAATTGAACAACCTACTACCTCATCTCAACGCTTGGCAAAACATAGAGCTTGCTGCTAGGATTGCTGGAGTACCTCGACAAGTTCGAAAGGATCGAGTTGATAGACTCATCAAACTTGTTGGTCTTGAAGAACGTAGGCGTAACAAAGCCACAACCCTAAGTGGAGGTGAGAAATCACGAGTAGCAATTGCCAGTGCTCTTGTGAACCTCATTGACACTGAAGGAAAGGGACTAGTCTTATGCGATGAGCCTACTGGCGACCTGGATCCCGAGACCGGTGAACGAATACTTGACCTGTTTCAGGAGTTGAACGAGACCATTGGTACATCATTCTTTATCGTCACACATAGCCAACAAGTAGCGTCCAAGGCAGATGTGACTGTTGAGCTCCGTGATGGAGTTATCTCTGGGTTCCACCAAACAGGCATCGATCTTGACATGTTAGACACAACAAGAATCGTGCGTTTAGATGACAAGCACAGGTTGCCTATGCCCACTGATTTGCTGGACCTTGCAGGTAGTCCAAAGGAATTCAAGCTTAGCTACACTGACAATAGGTTCGTTCTTGAACCTCAGACTGGTGAAGTAGTAGATCAGATGAGAGAGAAGAGAGCAAGGATCTGTAGAGTCTGTGGCTCGGAGATTCCTGGCGGCAAGTTCATCTGCCCGAACTGTGGAAGTCAAGTCACAGTATAGACTAGAATCTAGTGACGGCTCGCTTCTGGCGAGTCCCGTTTCTTGAACAAAGAAACTAGCTGTTCAATACATATCCAATTGTCCATATATTTACGAATCATTCGGCGCTCTCGCTTCAGGCTCTTGACACCACTTATCTCAAGCTCCTTCTGGATGAACCTGTGGATCTCCTTCCCTTTTTTATCAAAATCAGTAAGAATAAGGACCTGTCCATCTTTTCCTACCATAGCCTCTATCTTCTCAATCAATCTGTGTCTAGGCAGTCTTGTCTGAGTCTTGATTATTGGTGCTTGGAGACCCAGATTTCTGAGAACAGTGGCATCGTGCTTTCCTTCCACGATGACGATTAAATTCGGATACTTTGAATCAAGAGTCTGGATGGTTTCAATTAGCATCCTCTCATTTTCAGTAAGTCTTCTAGTTTGTCTATATTCGATAGCTGCGATTCTTGCAATGTCCGCTTTTCCACGTAATGTATCATCATTCTCTTCGTTCAAAAAGTGCACCAGACTTAGTTTATGGTGATATTGCAACCTTCATGGTTTTTCCTTCACTCATCAGTTCCAATGCTTCATTGATCTTTTCTAGTGGCATCTCATGTGATATCAGAAGGTCAGGATTGATATCTCCTGCAATGATGAGTTTTAGTGCTTGTTCAACATGTCTTGGCTTCAAGTGAAATACTCCTTTTACCGTCAATTGACCATAATGAAATCTCTCGGTGTCTAGCTCAAACTTTGTGCCAGCGGCTGCACCACCAAAGAGAACTGTAGTTCCTGCATCTCGTGTCATATCTACTGCTTGCTCCCATGTCTTTGGTATTCCTACTGCTTCAATTACGACATCAGCACCGAAACCAGCGGTTTCTTCTCTAACACGTTCCACTGGATTCTCCTTCGACGGGTCAATAACGATGTCTGCACCAGCCTTCTTTGCTATATCTCTCCTTAGTTCTGCAAGGTCTGTGGCTATTACTTTTGAAGCACCATTCTTCTGCGCCAACATAATCAACATTTGTCCGATGGGTCCTGCTCCAATTACTACCACTGTGTCTCCAAGTCGTATATTTGACTCCTCAACACCATGGACAACACATGCCAATGGTTCTGTGAGCGCTGCATTTCTGAAAGGAATCGATTCTGGAATCTGATGTGTGTTCCACTTAACAACTGGAGCAGGCACACGAATATACTCTGCAAAAGCGCCGTTCACCAGACTGTCTTTTAGTTTTGCACATAGGTTAGGCATGTGCCTTTTGCAAAAGAAGCAATCGCCGCAGGGAGCTGAATTTGTTGCAACTACTCTCATTCCTTCTTCAAAATCCTTCACTCCCACTCCTACTTCCTCTATGGTTCCAGCATATTCGTGACCGAAGAGTGCCGGAGTCTGCTTAATCAGGATTGGATGCCCTCTTTTGTAAGTCTTGACATCAGTCCCGCATGTTAAGGCGGTGCCAACCTTTACTAGGAGTTCTCCTGGACCAATCTCAGGAATATCGGTTTCCTCGTATCGAACATCACCGATACCATAGTACATTGCAGCTTTCATCTTTCGAGGCATGAGCAAATTCCCTGAGCACTCACTCTCTGCCTGTTTAAATCACTTCCTGACTGTCAAACCGTAATGCTTAATCACACTTCACCTCAGCGAGAGAGTGAGTGGATTCTCGTGCCTATTAAGTCAAAATATCCTGATCTTATGGAGTATCATGCTGAAAGCGTCTGGGATGGAAGGACAGGAGGTACCATCACAGCGAGCGATGAATATCAGATTGTTTACGACACTCCAAAGACTTATGCTGGACACAGCGAGGGAATTTGTCCAGATGAGATTTTTGTGGCTTCTATACTTGGCTGCTTGAATAATACATTCCTTGATTTTCAACGTCGATTCGAGATGGAGTTGGTTTCCTTCAGACTAAAAGGGAAAGCAACTGCGAAGTTTGATGGGGAAGGCTACAGAATTATTGGATTTCGTGTTTCGGGGGAAATCATTGTTGGCGAGAATGAGCTCGAAACTGGCCAACGTTGCATGGAACTGATGGAGAAGTATTGTCACCTCACGAGAACAATTAAAGACTGCATTCCATTCGAATATGATATATCGGTCCGGGAAGAATAAACTAGGACTCCAATTCTTTCATCAACTGCCTAATTCTATGCATATATGCCTCTATGTTTGTCCACTGCCCTCCCTGAAAGAAAACACTCTTACAATATTCACAAATCCAAAACTCAGTGTAGTGATTGAATGTCTGACTTCGAACAAGACCTTCGACACGAGATTTCTCACCATTTCTGATATGAGTCAGTTCTCCGTTGCATTTAGTGCATCGTGACTTGGAGGGGTCTGCTTCAGGACTGATTCCAAATTCTAAGAATACACTTGCCACTTCTTCATCAACAGTTCCTCGAACAAGCATTACCTCGACATCTGCATCCTCTGCACGTCGTGAAAGGATTGCATCAGATGTTAGCAAAACTCTGTTCTGCTCGAGTGCAATTCTTAGCAAATCATCATCATGGAGTTTTGAAGAATAAAATGTGTCATGCCCAGTGAGTCGAAGCCATGTAGCAAGTTTCCCCAGCATTGCATCCACAATGAATGTCTTCATTAAGTTTCACCAAAGATAATACGAGCGGCATTTTTCCACATAACTCTCTCAATCTCATCCTCTCGCACTTGTTTGTAACCCTGCTCTAATAACTCAGAAGGAAGTTGGAGTCTGCTAAAGAACTCCACCCATTTCTTGAGCGTCATTGCATACTCGAAGAGAGGGAAATCGCTCCCAAACATCATCCGGTTTGGGAACACCTTCAAAGTTTTGGCATCTCCAATCATCAGGTAGACCTTCAGGGGAACAGTTGATGCAAACACTTGCCATCCTGAAATATCAACTGAAACATTCGGGTTTTTCGATGCAATCATCAAGGTTTCGTCTTGCCATGGATAGCCTACATGAGCGAGCACTATCTTCAGATCTGGAAAGTCTGCTGCAACTCTATCAACATAAACCGGTCTTGCATATTTCACATGCTTGTGTCTTGGTGTAAATCCTTGGTGGATAGTGATTGGGATGTCCAAGTCGACACAAAGTTTGTAGTACGGGTCAAACTCCTTTTCATCTGGATAGAACCCATTTGGAGGGTACATTTTCCACCCTCTACATCCTTTCTCTTTTACTGCACGTTCTAGCTCCTTTAGACCTGCTTCTCCTCGTCTTGGATCAAGTCCTACAAACGAAATTATGTTTGCATCATCTCGCACTTCATTAGCATGCCAATCCGTCTTCTCTGTGAGTGAAAGTGGCATCTTCTGATCAAATCCACTATCGACAGGAAGTACAACAGCACTCTCCACTCCACTAGTGGTCATTGCTTGGCGTAGAGTGTCAATTGGTGAATCAAGAACTGGTTCAACTCCTAATCTCTCTGCTGCAATACGACGCGACTCCAAATCTCTCTCACTAATAATATCCCTAGACCATGTGTGAGTATGTGCATCAATGACTTTCATTCTAACACCTCCTATAACTCAGCATGCAATCTCTGTAAGCTATCAATAACCTCTATTGGTACAGTGACACTTCCAAGGTCTGTGTAATGAACTGTACCATGGTAGTCACTTCCTCCTGTGTGTAGGATATCTAACCCCTTAATGATCTCTCTCACCTCATCTGATGATCGATGTATTCCCATGGATGTATAATCATAATCCACTTCTATGCCCAAAAGCCCTCCGTTCATCAGGGTTTCTATTAAAGAGCGAAGGTCTTGAACTTTTACAGTAAGTGGGTGAGCTAGGACAGGAACAGCCCCTGCTGACCTGAGTAAATCAATCGCCTCAAGTGCCTGCAATCGCTCTTTCCTAACGTATGCAGGTTTGTCATAAGCCAAGTACTTCTGAAATGCCTCATGTGTTGTCTTTACGAATCCTTTCTTGATTAGTAGTTGCGCAACATGTGGGCGACCAGGGCTTGATACTCCTTCTAGGCTCTCAGAGAGCTCACCCATTGAAACATCAAGTCCTAGCTCATTCAGTTTATGAATCATCTTTGGAAGCCTATTGTGTCGTGCTACTCTTAGATACTCCAAACGATCATTGAGTGTCTTAAAGTCAGAAGGCACGAAATAACCCAATATGTGGACTTCTTTAGCATCATATTCGGAGCTTATCTCAAGTCCCGGAACTCGAATTAGCTCATCGGATGCATCAGCATCCATGAACTCTTTTACGCCATCAAGCGAATCGTGATCTGTAAGTGCGATGCCTCCTAGTTTTATCTCTTCTGCCTTTCTTACTAGTTCTGTGGGCGAATCACTTCCATCAGAAGCTGATGAATGAGTATGCAAGTCAGCACGGGCTCTCACTATGCTCCGCCTCCTGCCTTAGTGTTTCCACAAGCTTTCGGACTTTGTGGCATACTTTTCGTATCTCCTCTCGTGTCACAGTAACTCCTGATGGACAGTCCTTATCGATAATGCATTTCCTCCTTCGTGCATCGTATATGATTGGATAATATCTACATCCTTCAGGTCGGTCCTCATAGATGCGACAAACCTGTGTTTTTGTGTCATAGAAGAAGCAGTTTCCATTGAGATTCCTAAGTTCGCAGAAACCAGCCATCACTCTGACAACGAAATCTTTTCTATCATAACCCAAGGCTTCAATTCTCTCGACATCTTTTCGAGTCAAGGTCATCTCCGTTTCAGTGCAGCACAGACGAATCTCTTCACAGGATCCATCATGATTGCAGACAAAGGGGGTCAATATGTTTAGTACTCCTAGTGACTCGGTCAGATTGCGGTTTAGTGGGTCATCACGCTGATGAGTTCGTTCACCATCCCTACTTCTTCATCATCCCGACAATGAAGAATTAGAGACCTCTAGGCTAAATATACTTTCCAAGAGTGCCATCATCTGGTCCATGATAGACGATGTGAAATAAGCTGTCCTATGGCTGCTGAATATTGATAGTGCACAATAGGAAAAGATCAATGACTACTCCCAATGTTCTGTTTGAAATCTCTTTTCACTGAAAAGCTTCTCATGATGGACTATAGATGTGATGAGAAAAAAAGAGGAAGGGCTATAGGCCTCTTCGTGCAAGCCGCCGAGATGGTGAGAGTTTCTTTGTTATATCCTCCGCACTCTCTCCAATAGGGAGTTGCTGAACTGGAAGTTTCTTTCCAGTAATTCGATAATAGGCATGAGCACGAGCTGCATATATGTATGCCATTAGATCATTTGGTTGAGTAGCTGCACCAAGGAGGAGTGCGCGTCTTTTTCCAAACACATCAAGAAGTCTTTCAATTATCTTCATAGCAGTTCGTTCCTTAGATACACTCTCAGAACTACAGAAAAGGATTGTTATCGAGTCATACGCACTCAGCCAAAGTGCTAAATACTCACCAAAAGCATCCTCGGTCAGCTCCTCTACAGAGGTTGACACTTTCAATGCGTATTGCAATAGTTGACAAGTTTAGATGTAGACCAAAGGACTGCACTCATGAGTGCCAGAGATTCTGTCCAAGGGTTAGAACTGGTGATGAAACAGTTATCTTTCCTGATGGGCAGGACAAACCACCTGTCATAGTGGAATCTCTATGTTCTGGAGAGGCTATCTGTGTCAAGAAGTGTCCATATGATGTCATTCGAATAGTAAACCTGCCCGAGGAGTTGGAAACCGATACAAGCCATCGGTATAGTGTCAACGGATTCAAGCTTTTCAGACTTCCAGTACCCAAAGATAGCCAAGTGTTAGGACTTATTGGACCAAACGGTGTTGGAAAGACAACAGCGATTAGGATACTTGCTGGTGAGATGGTTCCTAATCTAGGAAGGTTTGACAATCCCCCAAGTTGGGATGAGATCATTCCAGAATTTCGTGGTTCTGAGCTGCAACCATTCTTTGAGAAGATTCAGGCTGGTACGCTTGTTCCCGTTCTGAAGCCTCAGAACATCACAGACCTACCTAAGGTAAAAGATCTAGCTGACAGACCCATCAGTGAATTACTAGAGTCCTCCGATTCATCAGGTCGATTGAAAGAGCTCAAGAATGACATGAGTCTCAATGAGATTTGGGACCGCCCCATAAAGTATCTTAGTGGTGGAGAGCTTCAACGAGTTGCTGTCACAGCAGCTATTGTCCGTGATGGAAACATCTACTTCTTTGACGAACCAACCGCTTATTTAGACGTTAGAGAGCGTCTTCGGATGGCTCGTGCAATTCGCAAGCTGTCATCTCTGGGAAAAACAGTAGTTGTTGTTGAGCATGATCTTTCGATCTTAGATTATGTGTCAGATTTGGTCTGCATGTTCTACGGAAATCCTGGTGTCTATGGTATTGTTTCACATCCACATGGAACCCGTGTTGGTGTAAACATCTTCCTGGACGGGTTCATTCCAGATGAAAATATGCGTTTTCGTGATACAGCAATCTCATTCAAGGGAATGACTGCTGACGATGAGGAGTACCTCTCACGTGAAGCCATGGTTGAATATGGAAACATGAAGAAGAGCTTCGAGGACTTCACACTTGAGATAAAGGGCAGTCGTGTTTCAAAGGGTCAGATTGTTGGTATCCTGGGTCCAAATGGAATTGGAAAGACAACGTTTGTAAGAATGCTAGCAGGAGAGTTGGAGCCTGATGAGGGCGAAGCTCCCAAGAAGACAGTCACCGGTCTTGACTTAAAGATTAGTTACAAACCTCAGTACATTCCAGCTGACTTTGATGGCAGTTTGAGAATGTATCTACGAAAAGCTGGAGGCACTACGGTCGACTCTGCAGATTTCAAGACCTCTGTTATTAAGAAACTTGAACTTGAGCATCTCATGGAACATCAGATACCTGACCTTAGTGGAGGAGAGATGCAAAGAGCAGCTATTGCTGCATGTCTAGCTCGTGAGGCTGACATTTACCTCTTTGACGAACCATCTGCCTTTCTTGACATAGAGCAGAGACTTGCAAGCTCCCGTGCAATTCGTCGAATGGTTAGAACCAGTATGAAGACTGCTTTCATAGTCGAACACTCGATTCTGATGGCGGACTATCTTAGTGATAGTCTCGTCGTGTTTGGAGGAGTTCCTGGAAAATCGGGTGTGGCATCCTCTGTCAGAACTCTCAGAAATGGAATGAACATGTTTCTGAAAGAGATGGGTGTGACATTTAGGAGAGATCCTCAAACTGGACGACCAAGAGTAAACAAAGACGGGTCGAAATTAGACTCGCAGCAGAAAGCATCTGGCGAGTATTACTACGTTGGAAAGGGCGATTAGCAGTATGGTTACCCGTCATGTTTCACAATTTTGATTTTACAGTTTCCACACCGATTGGTATCAAGAATTGCCCACCCTTTATAGCTTCGAGCAAGTTGGATATTTCCACCCCGATTGGTTATTGCAAATCTTGGAGTCTTTTTAGTCCATCAAAGTGCTATATTTCCAGCAATGAATCCTTTCTCCATCTTGGTATTGCAATAGGGACATGAATCATTTTCTAGCATAGTTTTCTGCTCCAATATTTCTTCCCTGATTTCTGTTCGTCCATTTCAGCCAAGATTTTCACTGCCTCATTTCCGCATTTGATTACATCTGATTCCCCTTTCACTGCAAACTCATCGCGCACCCTGTTTGCGTATACTGCACATACTGCACCGGTTCTGAATCCGTAGATGTTGCCTAATGTGAAGAGTGTCGCGGCTTCCATCTCAAAATTGACCACATTGGCTCTTGTGAGATCTTTGATGAGGGTTTCACTCATGCTTTGTGTATAACCCCCGAAACCAGGACGTGATTGTCCAAGATAGAAGGAGTCCGTTGAAGCGGAGATTCCAAGATGATATTTTACTCCGACGGTTTCTGCTGCTTCTACAAATGCCAGTATGACTTCATATGATGCTGAAGCAGGATACTCTGGAGTCACATACTGCTTGCTTGTTCCGTCTAGCCGAACTGCCGCAGTGGAGATGATGATATCCCCAATGTCAATTTCATTCTTCAATGTGGCACATGATCCTACGCGAAGAAAGGTTTCTGCTCCGACATTTGCTAACTCTTCTATGACTATGGCTGTTCCCGGTCCGCCTATACCCGTCGAACATGCAGAGATGTCTGCACCTTTGTATTTTCCAGTGTGTGTGACAAACTGCCTGTGCATAGCTACTTCTCTTGATTCATCCCAGAGCGAGCTGATTCTTTCAACTCTCTGAGGATCACCAGGAATAAGTACAGTTTTTGCCACATCACCTTCCTTTACCTCAAGATGATATTGTTCCCTATCTTTCGTGATTGGTCGGGTGGCAGAGATCTTCTTGTCTGTCATATGAAACCACTGTCTATTGGCATGAACACAACGATTTGTTACTTTCGCATCACTCGCTAAGCATATAGGGGGATAACATCTTCTATTGAAAACTGTCTGAGGTCAATTGACATGGTAAATCTTGATGATCTACAACATTTGAACTTGGGAAAGCGTACGCGCCTTCATCGTATGATGTATGAATATGGTCCTGGCAATGGGACGCTATTGATACTCCCTATTGATCAAGGAATGGAGCATGGTCCTGTTGATTTCTTCACAGATCATGACTGTCTGAATCCAGAGTATCAGTTTAGACTTGCTGTGGAAGGTGGATACTCTGGAATAGCACTGCATCTAGGTCTTGCTGAAAAATATGGTCCCAAATTTGCAGGCAAAATCCCCATTGTGCTGAAGATTAATGGAAAGACTCGTATTCCTTCTTCAAATGAACCTGTATCGCCTATGACTGGATCAGTAGAGGATGCAGTCCGAATTGGTGCAGACGCAGTTGGATACACACTCTATGTTGGAAGTCCAAAACAGCATACTGACTTCACACAATTTCGGAAAGTCAAGGAGGATGCAGAACGTTATGGAATTCCAATCATTGTCTGGGCGTATCCAAGAGGTGATGCTGTTGATTCGAAAGGTGGTCGTGACTCTCTGTATGCTATAGATTATGCAGCAAGAGTTTCCGACGAACTTGGAGCTGATGTTGTCAAATTGAATGTACCAGTTACAAGTGCAAAGAGCAGGTCGATGCAACCACCACCCTATGATACACTCAATCTCAGTACTGAGGACATGGTGGCAAAGGTTGTAAAGTCTGCAGGCAAAACATTGGTCATATTTTCTGGCGGTGGGATGGCCACCGATGAAGAGGTCATTGAACGCGCCAAGATTTGCATGGAGCAAGGGGCTACTGGATTGATTTTCGGCCGAAACCTCTGGCAAAGAAACTGGGATGATGCCCTCAAAATGACAAAATTGCTCAAGGATATCATGTTAAAGGTCTGAGAATCAAGTTTCGAAATTCCAATTACTGTATTAACCCGATGAGAACTATTATATGGGTAAAGAATAGCCGAAGGACATGACGAGCCTCAATTTTGAGGCTCATTAACAAAGATTTGGAGCGAGTTACCAATGGTTGAAACCACCATTAGTGTGATTAAAGCAGATATTGGCTCACTGGCAGGGCATATCGTTGTACCTGATTTCCTTTTCGAAGCAGCGCGGAAATCATTGAAGGAAGGAGTGAATCAGAAAATCATCAATGATTTCTATGTCACTAACGCTGGTGATGACCTTGAACTAATCATGACCCACAATAAAGGTGAAGGCGCTGAGGATGTTCACAAACTTGCATGGGATACGTTCATGAAGGGCACAGAACTTGCTCGTGAGAAGAAAATCTACGCCGCTGGTCAGGATATCCTTGCAGATACATTCAGTGGTAACGTGAAGGGTATGGGCCCAGGCTCCGCAGAGATGGTGATTGAAGAACGCAGGTCTGAACCGATTGCTATATTCATGGCGGACAAGACAGAACCTGGTGCATTCAATCTCCCACTTTACAAGATGTTCGCTGATCCCTTTAACACAGCAGGTCTCGTTATTGACCCTAACCTACATGATGGCTTTAGGTTCATCATTCAAGATATCATGAAGGACATTCCTTGCTTTATTGAAATGAAGACTCCTGAAGAGTCATACGATGTTTTAGCACTTCTTGGAAGTACAGGTCGCTATACAATAAAGAAAGTCTATCGCGCAGATGGAATGATAACAGCATCAGTCAGCACCGACAAACTTCACGCTGTTGCTGGCAAATATGTTGGAAAAGATGATCCAGTAGCAATTATCAGGGCTCATTCAGGGCTTCCAGCTATGGGTGAGGTCCTTGAAGCATTTACTATGCCCCATCTAGTTTCTGGTTGGATGCGTGGTTCTCATGCAGGACCTCTTCTTCCCGTGGGACTGAAGGACTCACGATGTACTCGATTTGATGGTCCTCCACGAGTTGTTGGACTTGGATTCCAAGTTTCAAATGGAGTGCTTATTGGTCCTGTTGACCTGTTCGATGACGTTGCTTTTGACATCACACGTCAAAGAGGCATGGAAATCGCTGACTATCTTCGACGTATCGGACCATTTCAACCCCATCGTCTTGCTGAGCATGAGATGGAGTATACAACTTTGCCTAAAGTTCTCGCCAGCTGTGAGAATCGATTCGTTGAAGAAGAAATTGTACCAAAGACTAAAGCCAAGGATACATCTGAGTCTGCGGAGTAAATGAGAAGGGACCATCAGTCTCTTTACTCTTCATTTAAAATGCACATACTTGCCCATCTATCCAGTTCTTTTAATGATATGATAACCGAACTGAGTCTTTACAGGGTCTCTGGTCATTGCACCAACACTAAGGGCAAACGCAGCTCTTTCAAATTCAGGGACCATTTGACCCTTAGTGAACCATCCAAGGTCTCCACCCCTCTTCTTAGAAGAACATGAGCTATACTGTTTTGCTATGTGTCCGAAGTCCTCACCCTCAGCAATTCTACTTATCATGGCGAGGGCTTGACTATGTTTATCTACCAGAATATGGCTCGCCCTGATCTTTCCAGCTTTTCCTTTCGCCATTGAAATCACCCAGATTGTGTGATAGCCACCAGTGATGTAGTCTTAAACTTGTCCTAGGTTTCCCCTATCAGAGTTTTTATTTCGAACTATGCGTTAACCTCGACACTTGTAGGTTGATGCCACATGAAAGCAGCAGTATTCCACGAATATGGTTCCCCGGAGGTTCTCAAGTATGAAGACTTTCCAATTCCTGAAATTGGGTCAAATCAAGTGCTTGTGGAGGTGAAAGCTGTCGCTCTCAACCATTTGGATCTGCTTGTGCGTAAAGGGATTCCAGGGTTAAAATTAGAGCTGCCCCACATTCTTGGGAGTGATATTTCTGGAATAATCAAGGAAACAGGTAGTGCTGTTGCAGAAGGTCTTTACGCGAGTCAAAAAGTGATTATTGATCCTAATCTTTCATGTGGGGTCTGTGAATTTTGCATTCGTGGAGAGGAATCACTCTGCGTTGATTATGGAATACTCGGCGAACATTCTCGTGGAGGATATGCTGACTTTATCTCAGTGGATGAGAAGAATATCATACCTATTCCAGAATACAGTGAACTCGATTTTAGTCAAGCCGCTGCAGTTCCACTCACATTTATGACAGCTTGGCGCATGTTAGTTACTAAAGCCAGAGTAAGACCTGGTGATGATGTTCTGATTCTTGGAATCGGTGGTGGAGTGGCTTTAGCTGCATTACAGATTGCAAAGACTGCAGGTGCTCGAGTTCTCGTTACAAGCTCGACTGATGAGAAGTTAGAGAAAGCAATCGAATTAGGGGCATCTGTTGGCATTAATTACAAAACGAATCCTGACTTCCACAAAGAGGTTTGGAATTTCACTAATCGGAGAGGTGTTGACATTGTTGTTGACTCGGTTGGTGAAGCAACTTGGGAGAAAAGTCTTCGAAGCCTATCCAAAGGAGGGAAGCTTGTGACTTGTGGTGCAACTACTGGACCCAATGCAACAACAAATCTCAATTTGCTGTTCTGGAAGCAACTCGAAATCCTTGGGTCGACTATGGGAAGTCGTTCTGAACTTCGTGATGTCCTAAAACTTGTATGGAATGGACAGCTCAACCCCGTCGTTGATCGTATTCTTCCGTTGTCAAAAGCCCAGAAAGCTCATGAGATTCTTGAAAAGAGTGAGCAGTTTGGCAAACTTGTTCTAAAACCATAACCAACCTAGTAATACCCTGATACGCACTACAATCAGACACCCTTTCATTATGTACTTTGTATTGAAGTGTCTTGGTGTAGAATGAGAGTCGTCACTATATGTCTCCCAGAATCTTATGTTGAAGGAGTAGATGAGCTGATAATCCAAAACAAATATCCCAATCGCTCAGAAGTCATCAGAATTGCTATACGAGATCTACTTGTTGACGAGCTCTGGGGGGACCGTAAGCCCTCTAGCAGCCTGCCGCTCGTTGCGCAACTTCAGAAACTTGCTCTCATGCAGGATCCACCTCAAAAACCAACATAAAGATAGATACAACTGAGCTATCTTTTTCTATAACTACACGCAACAAAAACGTGAGCAAGACGGGGACAAGTATTGCTCTTTCTCGATTAGGAGCGAACTCGAATATGTCACGATTCTTCCGACGAAAAAAGAAAGACGATAAAGAAGTAGAACAAAAGCCTGATGATATAGTCGCAGTTGAGGTTGAAGGACAACCTGAAACTGAACTTGAGGTCGAAGCTGTAGGAGAAGAACCAGCTGAAGCTGAGGTTTCAAAACCGATGCCAGAAGGTAGAGAGGATACAATACCCTACCATGATTCAATTCAGGACCGTTTGGTTTACATGTTAAAAGATCCTGTCATGGCTGATGGTCTAGAGGGAACACACGAGTTCATGCTTGAGTTCATGGCTATGGGTGAACGATTCTGGATTGCTAAAGCACCCCTTGGTGAGATAGAAACAAAGATTGGAAAAGCGGCTGATGAGGACGCTCATATTAGAATCTCCAATGACGCTGTAAGTGAATTGCTCAATGCATCTACATTCTCACAGTTCTCAAAGATTTACCTAAAATACTACAAGACATCTGATGCTGGAAAGTTCATCAAGATAGAAGCTCGAAAGCCAATCATTGACTTAAACCGTAGAGGTTATGCTAGGGTTCCCGTGTTGAAGTTACTTATAGGTGCTGCGAGATAGAGCTGCTCCTTAGGAAATAGAACACTCTAGCAATAGTTTAAAATCCGGCGTAATGACCATCTGATGTATTCAGGTGGTTGTATCTTGTCACGTATCAGAACTCCAGTGGTCATAATCAATTTCAAGACATATCCTCAAGCCACAGGTGAAAATGCTGTAGTGCTTGCTAAGACATGCGAAGCTGTATCGAAAGAATTCAATGTACCTATCGTTGTTGCTCCGCAGATATCTGATCTGTATCGAGTTTCTCAGGTTGTTGATATTCCTGTATTCTCTCAACATATGGACCCTGGAGAGCAAGGACGGTTCACCGGTCATGTTTTGGGAGAGGCTCTTGTGGAGGCTGGGTGTTCTGGAACTCTTCTGAATCACTCTGAGAATAGAATGCAGCTCGCAGATGTTGAAATGGCTGTGACAAAAGCAAGAAAGCTGAACCTTTACACTGTTGTGTGTACAAACAATCCTAATGTGAGTGTTGCAGCTTCCACCATGAAACCAGACTCTGTGGCTGTAGAGCCTCCTGAGCTAATTGGCACTGGAATTTCAGTTTCTCAAGCCCAACCTGAAGTAATCCGCGGAACTGTTGAGTTGATTCGTGATGTGAACAAGGATGTCGTAATACTTTGTGGGGCGGGCATAAGTAATGGGGATGATGTATCAGCAGCAATGAAGCTGGGGTCTCAAGGGGTTCTGTTAGCCTCAGCTGTGGCAAAGTCAGACAAACCTGGAGCTGTCCTCAGGAGTCTTACACATCCATTGAGAAAATAGTACATTCCGCATGATTTTTCACATGACATAGAGCGCATCGAACAGGCGAGTTAAATTGAAAGTGACTTTGGAGTGTGCTCACTGTTTACTCGAAAGAGCAATCAATCAAGTGAAGCTAGCTACCGATGATCCCGCTCTTAGAATGAGAATAGTCGAAGCCATGACTCAATTCCTTAGCGAGAACTTCAATGGTGATGCTGTTCCAAGTCATATTGGTACAGACAGAGATCTACTAGTCCAAAAGATGACTGGCAATGATCCATACAGAAACCTCAAACATCAGTCCAATGAGATGGCACTAAACATTCTTCCTGAACTTCAGAAACTTGTAGATGAGCATAATGACCCTAAAACACGATTTCGTATTGCCACTTTGATAACTGCTGCTGCTAATGCTATCGAGTTCGATGTTTCCGGTCGCGACTTCAGTCTGGATGAACTACGTTTGATTCTTGATAACGTTGAAACCGATCTTGTTATTGATCAAGTAGATGAATTTAGGCGTCTAGTTGCTAATGTGAATGAGGTTCTTTATCTGATGGACAACGCTGGTGAGATTGCTTTGGATATGATACTTCTCAGGGAAATCAAACGCATTGGTCCCAAAGTCATCGCAGTTGTTAAAGGTGGACCTGTCCTCAACGATGCCACTATGATTGATGCTGATGAAGTAGGTCTATCAGAATGCGCTGATGAGGTCCGCGATACCGGTGCAGCAGCTATTGGTGTTAATCTCGAACGAAACTCTGAAGATTTCAAAAAGATATTCTCTGCTGCTGAACTCATCATAGCAAAGGGTATGGGTAATTTTGAATCACTGACCGAGTTCGAACCTTCTTGTCCAATAGTTCATATTTTGAGGACAAAATGCAATCCTGTGGCTGAACACGTTGGTGTGCCTAAAAACAAGAACGTTGTCTTGATACGAACTCCACCACAAGTAGACTAGCTGGTTTATGCCATATCGTCCTTGTAAGGCCTTAAAGCTCTTGCAACAGGTCCTGATTCTGTGAACTCAACCCTCATCTCTGGAAAATCAAGACTGATAACATCTCTGAGTCGTTTCATACCCGGTTCTTCTGTTGCAAATGCACCAAGTTCTAGGGTGTTTATTCCCTCTTCACTAGCAAGTAATCTAATCTCGGGTGAGAGTTCTCCTGTGATTAGTGTATCTAGATCTTGATTCTTTGCGTTTAATATTTCAGGCATGTCCACACTGCTTCCTGCGATAACAAGCAAATCCCTAACCTCATCATCGAGGTCTCCTGAAAACAATACTGAGTCTAATCCTATCTTTCCCGCAATGTAATTTACAAAACCTGATTGATTCTTAACTCCAGGAGGTTTGCAGACTCTTCCAATGGCTGTGGGTTCTCCAAAATCACTCTCAGTCATAAAATCTGAAGACTTTTTGAGTCCAAGAGTTTCCACAAGTGCGTCATTCAACCCGTCTCTCATGCAGAGCCACCCACTACCAACAACATAAGTTGAGATGTAGTTCTTTGTCAACAGTCTCACTCTTACAAGGTCTAGTCCTGATAATCTGTCTATAGCAAAAGGAAACAATGGACGATATGTTATCAGAAGATTGACCTTGTCTTGTGTAGCCTTGGTAACTACTCGTGCTGAAGGATATGTGGCTACTAGAATCCTATTGATTGTGGTATTCGCCTGTTCTTTTTCAGTCTGTGGCCCTATCTCAACTCGACTCTCAAGACCACGAATCGAAAATTCCTTTGGAGATAACTTACTAAGGCGTTTAATAAGTTCAAGAAGGCTGGTCATGACATCACCTCAAGCCACGGTGGATAGGGACTCCAAATTGTACTCCTAGTCTTATTCTTTTGCATGAGTTTGTAATTGAGGAATCTGAACTACTCTAAGTCTTCTTCTTCGAAGTCTTCCTCATCAATATCCTCATCGTATGAGTACAAATCTTCGAGATCTTCACTGATCTCTTCTAATTCAGGCTCTTCCTCAATCTCTTCCAGCTCCAAGTCCTCATCAAGGACTTCAAGTTCTAGTTCATCTTCTAATATCTCAAGTTCTGGTTCTTTTTTCTTGGGTTTCTTAGCTGGTTTGACTTTCTTTTTCTTCTTCTCTGTAAGAGATACTTTTGCTGGAGCGACGGTATGTTTCCGCTTGAGTTTCCAAAGACTCGTTTTAGCTGCGCGGAGTTTTCGCATCCTCCTAAAATCAATCTGTTCTGGGTTCTGGGTCTTTCTGAGACGAGTCAATTCACGTTTAATGGCTTTCTCCTTGTTTACCATTTCATATCACCGTCGCCTTTACAGCGTCACTTTGTGTTTGTTTTATAACTGTGTCGGGCCTTCAATAAGACAAGCCTTTTCTCCTTCATTGTCCCTGCAAATGTAAGTGACAAAAACCTGTGAGTTGTTTTGCTATGAGTAAGAAGAAACAGCATGAGTTTGTTAGCATTCGTTTTAGAATTGATAAGGAATTACTGGAACGAATTGATCAGATTGCAGGTGAGCGAGGGCGTCAAAAATACATCCATGATGCAATCTTGTGGAGACTGGATGAAGAGCTACCACCAATTGTTTATGATTTAATTAAAGATGTAGATGAATTGAAGAACCGAGTAAAGCATCTCGAAAGCATAGGCTCGACTAGTTTTCAGTTGGGTGAATTAAATGATATTGCTCGTAACGAGCTGTGTAATGATGAACTTGACCGAAAACTATTGGCATATTTCATAAGAAATGAAGGTGCAACAACTCCAGAACTAGCCAAATACCTTCTCGGATCTGCGGACAAACGAAGAACCATTCTTGACAGGATAGATCGATTGAACGGTCGAGCCCAATCACTCTTCGGAACACCCATTCTGGACTACAAGAAAGGCTTTGTCAAGCACAAACGAGGTGCCTGGTGGATCACAGGTCTAGAGCATATAATCATCTGATTTAGCAAATCTTTATAGAACGCTACTCTGACAAGGTTCTGGGGCCGTAGTCTAGCCTGGATAAGGCACCAGCCTCCGGAGTTGGTCATCCCCGGTTCAAATCCGGGCGGTCCCGCCACTAAAGATGACTTTTCTTTGTCCTGTCGGAGTTTAAAAGACATCAATTTGCAGTGTATTGTGAAAGTGAGGTCTACGATATGAGTTTCCTGCATGACCGGGATTCAACACATGATCGTGTTGTTAATAGATTTTCAAGATATCTCAACGGTCCTATGGGCAAAACAGTACTTGAGAACTTGGAGGAGGGCGAACATTTCATTCTACAGACTTCAGAGCATACCTTTCGTGTCACAAAAAAGAAAGGTCGTGCAGTTGTTGAGCTTCTTCAAATACAGTGTACTTGATTCCTCACACCTAAAAACAGTCTATTTTCACAACGAAGACTCTATAAGTCAAACTAGGTCCCCCGATGAATGGGGCCGTAGTCTAGCCTGGATAAGGCACCAGCCTGCGGAGTTGGTCATCCCCGGTTCGAATCCGGGCGGTCCCGCCACGTATTTTTTACATTGCCACAATTTCGAAGTCGACAAGAAGCTTAAATGCACTGTAAAAATCGGCTATGTATAAGTGGAGGAATAATCTGCCACAATTTCGAGAGAATTTGGCTATGCAATTCACACCTCAGAGATTAGACAAAGTACATCGTGCTATGCGGAGAGAGGAAGTTGCTGCATTACTAGTCACACGTAGGCAAGATGTACAATATCTGACAGGTTTTCAATATCGTGGCATGAATGTGCCAATTGGATGTCTAATTATTGAGAAACATCAACCACAATTGATCCTTCCTGACAGACATGAACTTGTTTCTTCTCGTGAATCAGTGATTGGTAAGGTACGAACATTCAACGAAACAAACTATGAAGGATGGTCTCGAAGTCATGGTCCAGCTTTTTGGGAGAAGGTCACTAGCATTTTGAAAGAACTTGGGCTCGCAGGCAGTATGATTGGATTGCAGCATGATTGGCTCTCAGTGCAAGAGTTTGAGAAGTTAAAACAATCACTACCTGAGGCCGGATTCAAGGACTTCTCACCAAGCTTATGGAAATTGAAACTCATCAAAGATGCTGCTGAGATAGATGCAATACGTAAAGCTGTGACCATATGTGAGATTGGTGTTCGAACTGCTCTTGAGGTTGTTACTACTGGTAAGTCAGAAGAGGATGCCTCACTTGAGATTGAGTCAGCAATGAGAGTTGCTGGTGGTCAACAACGAGGAATTCGTGCTGCAGTTTTGTCAGGAACATATTCACATCTTCCTCTTGCAGAACCTAGCACTTCAAGAATTATTAGTGATCAGTTTATTGTTCTTGATATAACAGTAAGTCACACAGGATATTTTGGAGAGATTGCTAGGACTATACATCTTGGTAGACCGTCGAGTAAACAGAAGAAATTCTTCCAGTATGTGGTCAACATAGTAAGAATGCTAGAGAAGAGACTCAGACCTGAAGCACAGATAAAGGATGTAGCTGAGAAGACCCTTAAGAAAATGAAACGACGAATTCCATCTGACAATATACTGCAGCCTTTAGGGAACTCAATTGGTCTTGATCTCCATGAACCCCCATTCATCGCTCCTGATGCCCAGCACACTCTGAGACCAGGAATGGTATTCTCACTGCATCCAACTGGCTTTGCAACTGGTGTTGGTACAGTCAAAATCGCTGATGTAGTCCTGATAACTGATAGCGGCTGTGAGAATCTCACATCGCTGGCTCGTGAAACAATATAATCAGGTAGCCTGCTGCCATCTCCGTAACTTCATGAATACTTGAGTAATCGTATCAGCTCTAAGTGTATGTTTCTCAACCTCTTCCCTTGTTATTTCTCTAATTTGAGCAGCTGGGGCTCCTGAGTTAAGAGTTCTGGGTGGAATTACAATATTTGGGGGGATAATACTTCCAGGAGCTAAAGACACCCCCTCTCCAAGGGTAGCGCCATCGAAGACAACGCAACCATCTCCAATGTTCGAGTTGTCTCCAACATAGACACCATGAATTGCGGAAGCAGTAGAAATAATGACATTATTTCCGATAATTGCTGGGTTGTCTGCATTGTGAGCATGGATGACCACACTATCTTGAATACATGTGTTCTCACCAATGCGGACTGAAGCTTGATCGCCTCTTATGACTGCTCCTGGCCAAACGTTCGATCCCGGACCAATCTCAACATCTCCCATAATGGTCGCTTGTGGACTAACATAGGCTTGTGAATCAATCTTCGGACTCTTATCACCAAAGGGTAGTACTGGCATCATCGCACCTCAATTCTATCTAGAATACCTCCAGTCTCGCATTCATATAAAATATCATGCGATTTGTAGGCATGTTCACTTCTGACCAAAGAAGAACTCAATCACATCTTCATAATGCTCAAGCGGCCGTAATCCAATCAATCTGTTCAGTTTCTTCTTCTCCCCAGTCCTTTGGTCTGTGGTTTCATATTTAGCAGGTGCTCCGTCAAAATAGAGCAAAACACAGGGAATCGCATGAATCATATTATCAATGGCAAATTTCCGGTATTCTTCTGTGTTGACCTTCAAGAATCTGATATCGGGATTATCAGCATATTTTGCATCTAGCTCTTCAAGGATGGGTGTCAATGCTCTACAGGGCTGACACCAAGGCGCCCAAGCATCTACAAAAAGGAGTCTGGTCTCGCGAATTATTCTCTCAACAATATCTGGTGATACATCCGAAACCATGACTCTTTGATTACATGATAGGCTATGAATCTTACTTCAGATGACGAACAACTTGTTTAAATCTGTCTGCTGATTTGTAAGATAGTTTCTTAGTGGAATCCACAACATAATCAATGTTCCATCTCGAAGTGGGAGAAGAAAAGATGAAGGGGAATAATCCCCAAGAGAATAGTGAAAGCTTTCTATGCAGCTTCTTGTGCAAGAAGATTATCTGCAATCTGTTCGTACACCTCTGGCGGCATTACACCAACCAGCTTGTCCATCTTTCTACCTGATCCGTCGTCAAAAACAACTCTCTTGCCTTCGGAATAGACTAGTACGCTTGGAACGCCAGTTATCTGATTTTCCATTGAGAACTCGCGGTTTTGATCCACATCGATTTTTACAACCTTAAGACCTCTATCCTTGAATTTCTCCTGTACTTCTTCAAGAATCGGACTAAGTGTCCGGCACGGTCCACACCAAGTAGCCCACGCATCAACAAACACTACTTTATGACCCTCGATAATCTTCGGCAAATCATCGGAATTTATGTCATCAACCATTATGTCTACGCTCCCGTCTCCGGCACGAGTCGGTTGTGCATGTTGGGTGCACAATCGGTTATAAGGATTGTGATATCACCTTGTTGTTCTTCAATGCATGTCAGGCCAAAGTTTGATAAGCGGCAGTCGATGGAATTGATTTCTAGAAACCTCGGTGATTATTGTGCCTGTTCTACACTGTTCAAAATGTGGCTCTCGTCTTGACTTCAATAGAGCTGGAGATATTTGGACTGTGACTTGTTCTTCTTGCAATTTGGAGGTTTCAATTGGTGGAAGAAAGACTGACCTCTTTGATGCATATGAAGCATATACAACTCAAGTTCAGGCAGGTACAGCACTAGCAATGACCAATCAGCGAAAAAAGAAGTATCTTGGGTCAGGTGCTGACACACCGAGAAAGCGACGTCGGTCTGCTGATCCTGGCTCACGAGTTCAGTCCAAGGAAATAATCACAAAACTAGTGAAATCAGGTGGGGCGGATCTTAATGAACTCTTAGAGCCTCTTAGGAAACTCCTCACGAGCGGACGTGACTATCTGGTAAAATATCAGCTTATGCCTGCTTCTGATGCAGAGTATGGCATTGAAACTGATAGACTAAATATACCAACAAAGCTGAAAGAATACCTTCAAAACCGAGGTATCACAACTCTCTACAAATTCCAAGAGGACTCATTCAATGCCATCGAGCATGGAGAGGATTTAGTAATTGCAGCACCGACTGGTCAAGGTAAGACTGAGGCATTCATACTTCCCATAATTAGAAGGCTGCTAATCTCAGTTCGAGAATCATTTGATAATCCTGGAGTTCGAGCCTTGTTAGTGTATCCCACGAAGGCTTTGGCTCGAGACCAGTATGATAAGATCAAGCGGATGTGTGTAACCTCGAATCTCACTGTTTCAATATTTGATGGCGACGTTTCACAGAATACTCGACAGAGGATATACGATTCTCCTCCCGATATCCTGCTAACAAATCCAGATGTTCTTCACTATCATCTTGGTTGGGCAGAATCTAGACTTGTGCCATTACTGAGAACAGTACAATTTGTAGTCCTTGATGAGATTCACCTCTACACAGGGTCTATGGGAACAAATGTCTATTACATTCTCAAACGATTGGAACTTGAATCCGGTCGTTTTCAGAAAATCGGTGCATCAGCCACTGTTTCTAATCCAAAAGAGTTTGCAGATATCCTCTTTGACACTGACGTCAGACTTGTAGAGTCTGTGACTGCCAAACGTGGACCAGTACACTTCATGATGTACTATCCGGGGATGAGAAGTAAGTATAGTATGATAGTTGACCTTGTCAATCAACTCCGACAGGGTGATTTCAAGACACTTGTTTTTGGCAACACGCATTCTGAAGCTGAAGTATTGAATATGCTCATTGGTGATACTGGTATCAAATCAATGGTTCACAGAGCTGGGTTGCCAAAGAAATATAGGAGTGAAGTTGAAGATCAATTTAGATCTGGAGACCTCCCTGTCATCGTTTCCACACCAACCCTTGAGCTTGGGATTGATATTGGTGACCTAGATAGTGTGGTCAGTATGATTGTGTCAATAACGCGATTGACTCAACGAGTAGGCCGGGCTGGAAGGAAGGGACAAGAGAGTGTAGCTATCTTAGCCCTAAGAGAGAATGATCCCATATCTTCCTTCTATCGACATGAGCCTGAGAAATACTTCTCAGACATAGACGCAGCATATATGGAGCCAGACAATGAAGTCGTTGGTTACTACCAACTTATTGCAGCAGCTATGAGTGGAAAATTAAGCATCTCTAATTTTTCAAGACACAGAGAATTAATTGACAAGCTTGAGAATGAAGGCTTCATTCGAATTCAAGATGGTGGAAAGGTACAGATTGTTGATTTTGACAAAGCAAGGAAAGAATGGCGTGGATACAGCATTAGAGGTATCGGAGATACTGTTCAGATTAAGACTGGGAATAAGGGACTTGGTGAACGATCAATGCCAATGGCAGCTCAAGAGCTTCATCCAGGTGCTATCTATCTCCATGGGGGGAAGAACTACCTATCTGTAGATTTCAAGTATACTCCTGGTTTGGGACGTGCCACAGTCGTTCCACACACCAACAGGAGTGAACATACTAAGCCCCTCTACTCGACGATGCCTAGGATTATAGACATAATAGAACGAAGTAAGATTCTTGGTCTCAATGCTGTCTATTGTACACTTGAGATGACACAGACTGTTGATGGCTATGTGACAAAGGAAACCAGGACCGCTCGAGTGCTGAACAGAACAAGTCTTTCAAAGCCTCTCATCTACAAGTATCGAACTCGTGGTTTTGCTTTCACAGCTCCTGAACCAGTCAAGGCAGTCAACAACCAGACTTCTGGAGAGTTGCGTGCATTGAAGGGTCCTCGAATGGGTCCAGCTGAATTGTATGGTGGCGCTTTTCATGCACTTGAACATGTACTAATTGAGTCTAGTGACATGCTTACTGGTGGTGGCACACGTGAGATAGGAGGCGTTTCCATGGGTGACTCAGGGATTATTTTCGTTTATGATGGAAGCCCTGGGGGAAATGGTGCCTCTAAACTATTGTTCACAAAGCTTGATGAAGCATTCCGAAGGGCAAAGACAATTCTTGAGAAGTGCGACTGTGATACCATAGACGGGTGTCCTCTGTGCACGTATTCATACCATTGCGGTAATAATAACAGTCCCCTATTCAAATTAGGAGCGCTTGAAAGCATCCACAAAATCCTCGAAAAAGTTGAAACAACAGTTGATATCGAGGGATACATTGGCTACCAACCCCTTGTCTAATGAGGTGAATAGTAAATGGCTGAGTTTCGTGTAGGTCGTGGTCATGATGGTCCCGCCCGCGTGGGTGAGTATATTCTAGGACCTACAACATATGCAACACCTCTCTTGACCTCATCATTCACCTCCAGTGATTCCATCATTTCATATGGGACCCAAGGTCGTGACGAACCTTTTTCAAAGAAACCAATGTTGATCGCACTTCCTTTCACCAGTCATTTCAATGATTTTCCTCTATCAAATGTCCGAGAATCTGACGCAATTATCCTGCCATCTTTGATCTCACTTGCAGCCATAAGTCATGAATCCCCTGGCTTAGTCCTTGACCTTCAACATGACGTTCTTTCAAGACTCACAAAAGATATTGATCCATCTAGGACCATTATTCGTATCCCCTCTGAGTTGAACCCTGAATCAATTACAAACTCACACAACTTTGGTTCTCATGGTGCCGCATTTTCTTTCAATGGCCTACTAGGTTCTAATGACTTTGGTGCCATTCACCTTCGAACTCGTCTGCCTCTCTTCATGCTTGCACTTGCCCTAGGCCGAATTGAACCAGGACTCATTCCACTCCTTTTCTACGTCGGGTTTGACATCATTGACATCGGTCACGCAGAGGAAGCTGCTGCAAAAAAGCTCAGGTTGTGGAAAAACGGTTCTGAGAGGATAGAGCTTGGAAAAGAACGTCGCTATTGTTCATGCCCCGCCTGTGAGAAGCTTGACAATGCTACGCCAGAAGCCCTACAGGGTATTATTCTAGAACATAATCTTGGAATCTACAAATCTATTCTTTCTGAGTCAAAGGATGCAATGAGATCCGGTCGTTTACGATGGCTAGTGGAGAGTTCTACTCACAACTCTCCCGCACAAGCCTCTCTCATACGGCTGGTCAATAGAGAACTCTACCCCTTTATTGAAGAATTCTCTCCCACAACAGGACCAGATGCCTTACCAGTGATTGGGTCCGAATCTTACAATGCTCCAGTAGTACAAAGGTTTAGAGATTATGTAGCAAATAGATATGCTGCTCCTGATAACAAACCAATCATTCTCCTGCTACCTTGCTCTGCGAAGAAACCCTATTCTGACTCAAAGTCTCACAGAAAATTCTCTGCTGTAATTGAATCAGCAATGAGTGGAATGGAATCTAGAGTGGCTCAAGTTATACTTACCTCACCACTTGGACTAGTCCCTCGAGAACTTGAAAGAATCTATCCTGCTGGCCAATATGACATACCTGTGACTGGCGATTGGGATACAGAAGAAATCGCAATTGGTGCCAACGCCCTCATTACCCACCTAAACAAATTCCCTATTTCTTCAGTTGTCATAGCACATGTGTCTGGAGGTTATCTGGACATAGTCCGAGCTGCGGAACCAAGAATTGCACAAAGTCTGATCTATACGACACATGAGAATCGAGCAACAAGTCGTGAGTCACTAAATGCATTACAGGAAACGCTAATCGAACTCAAAGAGATTCTCTCTATATCTGGTGGACCTAGAACTGAATTGGAAGAGATTGTTACCGCTACAGCAGATTATCAGTTCGGAGCTAGGGCTGGTAAAGTATTAGTCCCTGAACATGCAAAACTCAGGGGAAAGCCATACAAGCAAATCATCTGTAGTTTAAATGAGGATCAAATCTGTTCCTATGTGGCTGAGAGTGGCACACTATCACTGACACTTGCTGGAGGAAAACTTCTTGCTCCACTAAATCGTTATTGGGTCCGTCTTGAGGCTCCAAAAGTCAAGGGTGGATCCGTCTTTGCGGTGGGTATACAAAAGGCTGATTTTACCATTCGTCCTGGTGATGAAGTCGTTGTCATTAACGAATCCAATGATGTTATTGCTGTAGGTCGAAGTGAGATGTCTGGCCGTGAGATGTGCGAGTTACCACGAGGTAGAGCTGTAACTGTTCGTCATAAAAAGGAGTGAAAGAGAGGTATGGAAGTAACTCTTAGACAAATCAATGAAGTTGTTCAACAAGCCACTCTACAGGCTCGAGGAAGTTCACTCAGAAAGAGAAAGAAAAGAAATCCAATACAACCCTCTGCGAAGTGGACAGCACCCGCCAGAGTTGGTAGAGAACAAGGAACTGCACTTGCAGTTGTCTTGTCAACCATAGGATGTGCGCATGCACGGAGTGATGCAGGAGGTTGCACAATGTGTAGCTATCTCCTAGATGGTACACAAGAAAAGCCAACTTCCGAAGAGATAGTTGCCCAATTCAAATTTGCAATTTTGGAGCTAGACATGAAAGAAGCTCCATTATCAGTCAAAATCTACACTAGTGGTAGTTTTTTGGATGATGAAGAAGTCCCATCAGAGGCAAGATTCAAGATTCTGAATTTAATATCAAAAGATGAGAGGATACGTGAAGTAGTGCTTGAATCTCGACCAGAATATGTCAATGATATGAATCTATCAGATATTCGAGAGGCACTTGGTGATAGAACTATTGAGATTGGGATGGGGCTCGAAAGTGCAAGTGATGCAGTTCGTTCAGTTTGCGTAAACAAAAATTTCGACTTGAAAATATTCAGCAATGCTCTGAAGACCGCTAAGAAATTCAATATTGGCACTCGTGCTTATGTGTTACTCAAGCCACCTTTTCTTACAGAACGTGATGCACTTCTTGATGCTATCTCAACAATACAAGAAGCACAAACATTGGGGGTCACAACTGTTTCTCTTAATCCAGTCAATGTACAGAGGGATACACTAGTTGAGAAGCTCTGGACACGAGGCAATTACAGACCACCTTGGTTATGGAGTGTTCTTGAAGTACTTCGTGAAGCTACAAGTATCTCTGATCGGTGGATGAAGATTGTCTGTGATCCTGTAGGGGGAGGAAAGAGAAGAGGTGCACACAATTGTGGTAAGTGTGATAGTGAAATACTAGATGCAATTCGAGAATTCTCATTGAGTCAAAACTCTTCTTTGCTGGATAATCTGAGTTGTGACTGTATCAATCAGTGGAAACATGTCCTGACACACGAAGACTTCTCTCTAGTGGCTCATAGATGAAATATGTGTCTTATGAAAAAGGTCATAAAGAATATCAAGTGGCGGTGCCATGTTTTGAATAATCTGGAGTGATTGATAATGGCTCGATATGTAACCCGAGTGTCTGTTTGGTTCTATAGTGAAGGAGCCTCACCTTCTCAGGTGATGAGCAAGCTCCTTGATCTTGGCTTTAAACCTGTCAGAGGGGCATATGATTTCGTATATGAACACAATAATGAAAACATGACTGAAGCGGACCTTGGAAGTGCTATTATTGAGATTTCAAATGCATTACATAAAACACTCTCAGGGTTCAAGGTTTTTTACAATCTAGATACGAGTCTTTCCAATGGGGAGGATGATTATGCCCCACTCGAAGATATCGATGCTGAGTTAGAAGAAACTCGAAAAGCACTTGAGGAGATTGAGAACGAAACTAAATTGTGATTTTTCGGAATGGGTGAGTTGTTTTTCTCACCCATCCTTTATAATCCGATTCTACTAGATTGATGTAACTTCAGGTTCGCGGCGTTCGTACTCACCCTCCCCTTGTACTATGACCCTAAGTTTTTTCTTGTCTCCAGGATTCATTCGAGTCCAAGTCCATACCATTTTTGAACCATCAGAAACAGCTGAAACCTCAGGAGCATCCTCCTCTGGATCTGTGGATACATAATCGAATCCCGAAGGAATCCAGTCGGAAACCTGAATGTTTTCAGCGGTCACCTCACCACTATTAGTAACTACAAGCACTACGATATACTCTCCAGCGCCTACTCCTTTGTTTATAGCTTTCTTTGTTGAGATCGCCCGTTTCTTGTAGATTACTCCAAGCTTATGTCCATCCTCTGGACTTCCTACGATTGCTGGTACCCCTGCAGGCTCTGTATTCGCTGTACAGGTGACTGGTGAAGGATATTCCTTCTCAGGTCGACTTCGCCACGCCATTATAGCATAGTTGATTTTGATGCTTTCACCAGGCTCTAATTCTCCAACTGTATTTCTGAGGTCTTCTAATCTGAACGATATTTTATGAGGTTTCTCTGGATCTTGGTCTTCAGGATCTATTACAAACTCGAAGGGTCCCGTGTACTCTTCGTTTCTAATCCAAACAGTGACATGCTCACTAGTTGGAGGCATGACATCATCTGGTAGATTATCCTCAATAGTGATCTCATTTATTTTTGCAGATCCATTGTTAGTCACTTCAATTGTGACCTCAACTGGTGTCTTGTCAAAGCTACTTACCGAAGGTGGGTCGAATGTCTTTTCATAATCAATACTATAAACTGGAATCTCTTGAGGTACTTTCTTAATTGTTCCAAGTACTCTCTTTTTGATCTCTCTAGCAGGTGTGTATATGATGTCTTGTGTGCATTTTGGAGTTGACTTGCTTTCGACCTCAAAGCTTGAAGTCCACTCTTGATTTGGTTCCAATTCAATGCCAGGAGTTTCCTCTATCATCTTCTGTTTCTCGCTACCGTCCTCGGGAGTGAGATAGACCTCTGCTTTGTCCAACCTGACAATTAAGTCGCTTTCATTTGAACATTCCAGTGTGCATTGCCATTGATTTGGTTCTGTTTCAGCAGTTTCGATTCCAGTCAGAAATTCAGTAAGTGCTGTCAGGTCAGGATTTAGATTGGATCTTTGTTGGTCTTCGCCTCTATAAGTGATGACAACATCTCCAGCTCCCTTGGGTTCCGTATCGTCGACATATCCTCTTGCTCGTAGAACAAGTGATGAGGATTCGTGTGGATAGACTACAAAGTCCTTCCAGACTACTTGTTTAGTTCCTTCATCATATTCTGCGTTACCTGACTTTACAGACATAATTTCAATATTGGAGAGTTCTGGAGGAATTGTCTTATTGAGAATGATATTGTCAATTTCTCCATCTGTTTCATTGGTGATAGTTAATGTAATCTTAACAGGATTTTCCTTATCTTTAACATATGCCCAGTGAGGTTCATCTGTTTCAATTGTACCACATGTATCAAACACTTCTTTGAAGGTCAATATTGGTGATTCTACATTAAGACCATAGTTGGCCTCCCACTTTCCACCGACATCTATCTCACCAGCGACAAGTTTTTCGTCACCAATATCTGTTGCACCACGCGTTTCACCAAGGTGGACTTTTACATTCCAGATACGGCTCCTCTCTGACACATTATTAACGCTTAGAACACCCGAAGCATCAATACTATTCAGCTCAGATCGTTCTCCAAGCTTAACCTTCTCTGACTCTTCGAGGTCAATTACGATTTTTTTTCTTTCACTCATTCAATGCACACTCATTGTTTTACACTTGTTTTTAGGATCTTCTGGTTCTAGTGCCAACCTTGCAGGAAGACATTAGTCTAGCTCGTATCTAAACTCGTTTCCTGCCGCCCAGAAAACTTTCAGGACTTGGCCCGGTTCTAAAATCACTGGAGAAATTCCTTGACCAAACTGCTGAATATATTTGGAGAATTTCTTCGGATCCTCCTCTGATGACCATCTCATAGGTACTCCAACGCGTGGTTTAGCATCAATGCATAGACTAACTGCGTCTTTTACCTGAAAGACACCATCACCACCAACTGGAACTATAAGTACATCCATATCGAATTGCTCGAATGGACCACGTATCACTGCATCACCAAGATATCCTACTTTCATGTCTCCAATCTCAATATACAATCCGAGATTTTCAATTCGTCCACCTTCTCCCTCATCGATTCTTGAAAGAGCATAGGGTGTAATCTTCAAATCTGGTATCTCGTAGGGGACTTCAGATTCGAGAATATGAACTAACCACGGTTTGACTCCTTTTTCAGAAGCTTTGTCAGCGGCTCCCTGATTGCCTAAGAACCATGCTTTTGAATTGACTGCGATTGTTGCTGCGTTTCCGACCGCATCTTCAGATTGATTCGTAGCAATAACTATTCTCGCACCAAAATCATCAGGAACGACTGGTTCTTCATTCCAAATTCCTGGATTTAGGAGAACAGTCATTTCATTATACTCGAGTGCGAATGAAGTCTTTCCAAAGTACACTATTTTGAGCAACGAATCACATCCCGTCAAATTACACTGGCACGGTCAAACCAGAATGACTGCTGCACTACTATCGTTGAGCTTGTCATTAATAAGCTAATTTCTAACCTATGCGGAGTTCTTTGTCGAACTATAAATTCAGAGCATATTTCCGCTGCTTCTTAAGAGGGCTCTGATCCGCCGAGTGCTATCTTTTTATGACTCTGACAGGACAGTGATTTAGAGGTCCTGCAAATCCTGAGGAATTATAGAGAGTGAGTTGGATTCTATGTTAGATAAGATTCTCACTGAAAATTTCAGAAGAACACTAAAGCTCGTCTTTACTGACATTCAAAATCAGCAGGACCGACGCGATGAACAGGAGTTTGCTAAGGATGAAGTCCGCATCAAAGATCGTCTTTTGGACACATTCATATCATACAGTCCTGATGTGATTTTAAATAACGATTTCCGCATCGCTGCAATTGATGGGTCCGGTTCTGACAGTCTTATGACCCTTGATGACATTCGTATCCATTTCATTAGTACTTCAACCGTAGTGGTGGACACAAACACACGATCTGAAAACCTGTTTTCACCAATAGACCGAGATAGACTGGAACACGAACTGGGTGAACAACCACATATAGACCTTCATTGGCATTCTGGAGTCCGTAATGATGCCCGTGACAAGCTGGCTGAAACTCTCGCAAATATTTATCCATTGAAAGATGTCACAAGTCTTACTCTGCCATTTTTCCAAGATTACACAAAGGGAAAGATCTCCTCGTTTTCGGATTTTAGTGAAACGGAATATGAGAAGCATATTCCACGTCTACGAGAGATGGAATCATTGATCTCAAGAGAGCAATTATTGACAAATCCGACTGTTCATGAAGAGATAAGAAAAACTAGTGAATATGCAGCAGCACGTAAAGTATTGATGAGCGATATAAATCCAAAGTATCTCCTCTTGGATGGAGCAATGTCTGTATTCATGCATTTTGTACGACACTTTCCATCAATGCCCAGTGGATTCATGCTTAGAGACTTATGTGCACTCGCACGACAGAAGGAAGTTGTATTGTGTGCTGTAAGCAAGAACCATACAATCCCTTTTGCTCATCGAATTGCGAATTTGGCAAGAGATGCTTTTGGAGGTAGTGCAAAGTGGTTCTGTCACCTTCCCAGCAGTGAAGACCCCGAGGGAGGTCTCCATATTTATGATGATCGAACCTATATCCCTCCAATATTGGCAGTGCCTTACCTATACAGCTTCTCTCGCGATAATAGACCTTCAAGAATTGATTTTGATAGAATTTGGTGGCTTGAGAACATATTTGTTCCAGGTGACCCTGAGGCCACCCGTACTAATGAAAAGGCACTCTTTGCTGAACTCGAGTTCATGTCAAGAGATGCTCGGTGGTACGGATACCCCGTACCTCTTGCCTTGGCTCACGAGTCATGCAAATTAAGTTATGAAGATTTACGACTAGCAAAAGAAGTGTGCATGGATGTTAGAGCTGAAATGAATTTGGAACGACGAGATGCACAACCACTCCGTGCAGATTATGACTTATAACCGAGGAAAACACAATGAGTTTAGATAAAGACAAACTTGGAGAACTTTATGGAAAAGTTGGGGCGGGTAACCAAACCTCACTTGGGATAATGGGAAGTAACCGTGATATTAGCGTGGGGGAGATCTTTTTGATATATTCCCATCGTGATGGCCATGAGAGAGTGTTCTTCTTCAGAGTCCTAGGTCTAGAAAATTATCTACGACAAGTCGATGATTTAGCTCGTGTGGCTGGCACGCTCATGGTTGAAGGCGATGCCTATCTGTCAGGAATTGAACGGAACATGCTGCTTTCTGTTGGTGGCAGAATGCTTGGTTACGCGGAGGATAAGGATGGAAAATGGGATTTTCACTCACCAAGGCGGCTACCAGACCATTTGGCTTCGGTTTATCGTCCTATCCCTGGCACGTCTGATGAGAATGTTAGGAACATGCTCGAGGGTCAGATTGACGGTGAGGTCTATGTTGGAGACCTACAAGTTGGAGAAACTACACTTGATGTTCCAATCAGGATTCCATCAAAATATCTACCAATGCATGTAGGTATCTTTGGTTCTACGGGGGCTGGAAAAAGCAATTTAATGATGGTACTGATTAAATCAATCATTGATAATAATCTCAATGCCTTCAGAAGACCTAATCAGGCTTTGCCACGAATATCTGCATTCTGTATTGACCCCCACGACGAGTTTGCTAAGGGCGTTGACAAATATGGTATTCAACATGTGGTTGAAGATATGAGCCCATCAACCAGGTCTGAAGTTCTTGGTGATTTTTATTACCTGACAACCCACAAGAGAGCCACGACTAGGGAGATTAGGAAGTACGCTCGTGAGATCAGAATCTTGTGGTCTGAAATTCAACCTAGAGACCTATACTCTATACGAGAGTTCACACCTGAGATGTCCTCCTTCATAGACGCACAATATTCAGTAGCAAAAGAGGATTGGATAAGTTCGATTGTTAATATGGCAGAGGATGATGCAGGAGTGCCTGTTGGAACATTGAGGGCAGTCAAACGCAGGCTTAGTTTCCTTGAGAGATCTCCGATTTTCATTGAAAAAGGGACTTCCATTCTTAGTGACATTTTCTATGCAATGGAAACCGGGAGAATTCTCGTTGTCAATACTAGCCTAATGAGCGATATGGAGCAGTTCCTCTTGACAACGATAGTAACACGAACATTATCTGATATGAGGCGTGCTTTGAAGAGTAGTGGAAATCTAAGCGATTTTGAGAATCAGGGTCAGATGCGTCTTCCTAAACCATTCTTTGAAAATGTTAAGAAGCAAGCTCGGGCATTTTACGGTCTGGGAGGTGTAGGAGATGACACTCCTGTTCAAGACCCACGAAAACTTCCAGTTATTCAAGTGACAGTCGAGGAGGCGCCATCTATACTCAATCCTGAGCTGATGAGAGGTCAATCAGTCTTTAAGGACATATCACGTCAAGGTAGGAAATTCAATATTGGATTGCTCGTTGTAAGCCAACAGGTCAGTGTGCTTGATAATGTCATATTAAGTCAGATGAACACTGAGATTAATCTAAGACTTGGTAATGAACGTGAGATACGTGCTTGTGTAGAAAATGCAAGTGTGAACATATCCGGATTTGAGGACGAGTTTCGGGTAATGTCCCGAGGCGAGGCAATTGTGACTCAGTCGTACAGAGAGCTTCCTTTACCTGCCAAGATACCCCTGTTTGATGATATTTATGAAAAGGATAGACATAGATACAAAGACAAAGAGTCAAAGAAAAAACAAGAACATATACTATGAGGCTGACTAGATGAAGGCAAGAATTGCTCACATCTCAGATACCCACCTTGGAACCCGTCCAAGAGATGGTGTTCGTCCCAATGTATGGGGCGAAGAGATGCGTTCTCAGTTACTTGAGAATGATTTCTATGAGCGGTTCCGAGAACTCTTTGATAAGATATCAAGACTTGACCCTCCTGTTGATCTAGTTGTCCATTCTGGTGATTTATACAACTCACCTTGGGAGGGTAATCCCTCTCAACCTCCTGTTGTTGCTCAAGAAACCGCTATTACAGTCCTTCAAAACTTCATAACAACGACTAAGATTCCAGTTCTAATTATTGAAGGAAACCATGGACTCTACAGGCTGTTAGAGGTCTCTCTTCTTGACAGTCTGAAACTAGCTGTTCCAGGATTGGATGTTGCAACGCAACAAGATCTGAAAAGAGCAGTGAGGGAAGGAGAACCTCTTGTTTTCTCTTATGACAAATTAGACGCCTACTGCTTTCCATTCATGGATTACGCAGTTCTCAAGTCTGCTGACATGATCTCGGGATTTGATGATTGGATTACAACTCACCAAACTCGTGTTAGATTAAGACCCTCGATTGCCGTAGCTCATGGAATGGAGATTGACCAGACATTATTCAAGAGTATATTCTCAATGGATTATGATTACATTGCGCTGGGACACGACCACCATCAACATCAGCAATCAACAGGAGCATGGTATGCCGGTTCACCTGAACGCTGGAGGTTTGATGAAGCCCGTCATGAAAAAGGATTCCTAGTCGTGGACATCCAAGCAGGCACTGCACCAATAGTGACACCGTACATGCTTGAATACAAAAGGCAAATCATCAATGAGAAAATCAAGATAGACACCGATGACTCTGTCGAATCTATTTCAGACAAGGTCTATGCTCTATTTGACAAGAAAGGTGTAAAGGCTCCATGGAACCCTGAAACAGCAGCTCGAATTCGTCTTGTGTTTGAAGGAAAAGCGACTCGTGTGAGTTCATTTGAACTTGGGATGACTCTTGAATCTTTAAGAATGAAAATCCACTCGAAAGACTCCGAATATAATGTAGCGCAGTTGTTTTGGACTGTTCGTCAATCCATCGATGAAGAGTTCACAGCTGCATCATATCCTGAAATTGAATCTGAATATCTCATACAGGACCCTGAGGAGGATTTCCGTGCATATCTTGAAACATTAGAGATCGATAAGACCATGGATCCGAGTATGCTCACAAAGATTGCAGTACGTTCGCTTGAACACGCAGTGGGAAAGAAGGAAGGTCGATTGAATACTGAATCAATCATGGAGGATGAAAAATGAAGCTCCTCCAATTAAAGGTTCGAAACTTCAAGCCTTTCAGTGCTCTCATGTTGCCTGAGGGAGATGCTGAGCTTCCTGAAGGACTTATTCTCATAAGAGGTCAGAATTCTACAGGAAAATCCTCTCTCTTCGAAGCTATCCTCTGGGGCTTCTGGGGTGCAGATGCAGTTGACTTAACGAATGATGAGCTCATAAACTTCAGATCAACAAACTGCCAAGTGGTTCTCACTTTCCAGATTGCTGATACTCAATACAAGATTGATCGTTCCTATGATCCAGCGAATGGAATGGCTGTTGTCCTATTCATAAATCGAGAAGGTGCTTGGAAACGTATTGCTGACAAAAGTAAGTCTGTCAATTCTAAGCTCGATGAGATTCTGTGCCTTGAGCTTAGGCAAGCCTTGAATACCCTTCTTGTCAGACAAGGAGAGGTTGCAGTCATTGCGAATGCTACTCCTTCAGTCCTGAGAGACCTTCTCGTAAAAGTATATGATATTGACTTACTTAATCAGATGTCAAGTCATTTAGAAAGTCTTGAGAAAGATGTGGACTCAAAAATCAACTCTCTGAAGTCAGACTATATTCATCCTGAGCGAATTCAAGAAATGGTTGCAGAGCGCCAAGATGAAATCCGTCGTTTAGAATCTATTCTAATTACTAAAAAGAAAGAGATCGAATCTACGGAAAAGATACTCGAAGAGATGCCAAATGCTGAACTCTTAAAGAAGGTTCAAGAACTCAGTAAGAATATTGAGTTTCTTCAGCAAGAGGTTGAAGTTAAGAGTGAAGGTCTTAAGGAAGACATTGCACTAGCTGGTGTTGTTGACGCAAGTCCCAAAGTTCTGAACGCGCGATTGGATGCTCTTGAGCAGGGAAGAAAACGGATTGAGAAAGAACAAAAGGTACTCAAGAGCAAGATTCAGCGTCTGGATCAAGATATCGGGATGAGTTTAGGCACAAATCGTGACCTTGAAGAGAAGATCCAGATACTTACCGCTGCTGGTACTGATGATATCATCGAATGTCCGACCTGTGCAAAACCACTCTCTGCAGCTGAAAGAAACAAACTCGTGACTGAATACAAGATAACAATCAAAGATAGCGAAACGAAAAGAAAGCGATTAGAGATCACCAAACAGGAACTCATAACATCCTCCGAGGACTTCGAAGATCAACTTAGTAGAATGTCCAAAAGCGAAGATGCTGTAAAAAGAGCTAACCAGGGGCAGAAAAGAGTTGACCAATCAAAAGAGAAATTATCCAAAGTTGAGCAGGAGTTTTCAATGCTCTTGGAAGAATATAACATTAAGAGCGTAGATAAGCTGCTCAAGAAATACAATATGCCTACTATTATCGAACTTCATGAGAAAGTTATCTCTCTCACATCAGCTTTGAAAGCGCTTCGTAAAGAAACAATGGAAAGTGAGGACAACATTCAAAGAGAAAAGGACAAGATTATCGAACTTCAAGGAAAGCAATCACAGATGGAACAGATTGGATCTGAAATTGTTGAACTTGAGAATATGAACGAACACGCAAAATATGTTCGGAGAAGACTTGTGAGTGGATTTGTCACTGACTATGTGTTTCAAAAACGACTTCTTGGTATCATCAGAGGGGCGACCAATCCATATGTTCGGTCATTCACCAATGGTCAATATACAGCAATTGATTTAGAGCCTACACCCGCCAAGGGTCGAGCAGGTCCAGGGTTAATCCTTCGAATTTGGGATGAAAGAGATCAAGCCTGGAAAAAAACATCTCAGCTGAGTTATGGCGACAGGACAGCAATCAGTCTAGCGCTACGAATGGGAATTAGTCGTACCATGAGCAGCATTCGACCACTTAGGGACAGCCCTATTGTGACCCCACGTGTTCGTTCTGTTCTTCTCGATGAACCTTTGGGTGGTCTTGATAAGAATAGAAGAGAGGCTGTTGTGCGGAACCTCATTAATGATCGGAGTTTTGAACAGATACTCTTAATCACTCACACTGACGTTCAAGGCTGGCTGGGAGTCCCAGTCATAGAAGTTACGAAGGATGGTGCTTTTAGTAACGCAACTCTTGAGATGTAAAGGATAGCCTTCCTTGGAACATATATTAATCAGGGAACAGACATCGAAGTTACCATGCACCAACTTAAAACCAGCCAAAGAATTCGACGAATTTCAAGTATAGTCGACAGCTGGTTTCTTCGAGTTGGAGACAAGATTGCAAGATTTCTGATCGAATATCGCTACCTCATAGCAGTGCTGTTCATCGGGTTCATTGTTTGGGCAATTGTCTTTAATGTCGCTGTCATTGATTATATTGATACTAACAATTGGAGAACACGAACTGCTTGGTTGGGACCTATTCCTGGACCCGGCACGATTCAGCTCTTCGGGTTCACAATCGAATATCAACTTGAAGGATATAGTGACTACTCTTTCTACTATGTTCACTGGGGATACAATTCACTATATGGAGTGATGCCCTACTCTCCGGAGTATGGAATTCTAGAGCTGAATGGTATCACAAATGAGAATGGTGCACATATGTTTCCTCCTTTTACGTCATATCTCTATGCTTTAGGGATTGCACTGGGAAATACGCTGGGCTGGACTAATTGGGGAATCGGACTCCTAATTGCTGCATTTGGTTACTTGACAGCACTCCCCATTTATGGTATTGCAAGTGAGTTGTCTTCAAATAAGCGAGTTGGAGAAGCAGCTGCTCTAACTTATCTACTAAATCCTTTGATGATATACCACACTGATTACTTATGGTTCAATCCTGCCCCATTTGTGTTCTTATTCTTTGCTGGATTCTACATGCTGGTGCGAGGGAAACGTCTCACCGGGACCCTTCTCATAGTGTCTGCTGCATTGTTCAAACAGACCGCTTGGTTTCTGGGAATTCCGCTCGTTGTATATCTACTAGTACGTCCTAGAGAACGAAAGACAGTAGATGCTGAACCCTCACAAGTTGATGAAATACAAACCAAGAATGATGAAAAAACTGGCGATTCCATCGAAAAAGTTCGATCTACACTACAACCCTTCATCGATTATTTCGATCTTCCGAATTTCATGGTCAGTGTTGTACTTGTGTTAGTCTTTGTAGGTGCGGTTATGTTTCCATTCATAATTACCCAACCGCATTTCTTGGACTACTGGAAACTTGCCTTAGGGTCGTTTTCTTTTGAGGGCAACTTTACTGAACCTCCTGCGTATAATATGCCAATGAGAATACAAGTTCTAGCAATTCTGGCTGGGAATGCTGAATTTGCTGAATTACTCGATACTATCCTGATATCTGGTGGTCCCCTTGGTTTTGGAGTCATATTATGTGCTGGATTAATGGTGCTTAAAGATCGGTATATTGGCGAAGAAATAACCTACCTGCGTCGTATTCTATTCATCACCTTGATTATGATGCTAATTGTAACCTTGTTTGGTCCCAGAGGCGTCTTCAAGTATTATTTCGTCATGCTAATGCCATTCTTCTCAATCTTCTCTTCTGCAAGAATGATCCGTGGGACTGGTGAACATGTTCCATTCTCAGCTTCAATGATTTGGGTACCAATCACACTGACACTGTTGATTCTAATACCTGATCGCAATATCTATCTCGGGTTTGTATTACTAATCTTCCTAGGTTATCTCCTAGCTCCAGCAATAGATCGGTTGTATCATTACACAAAATCTCCATTCAGATTCATCAAGCGGATTATCCAACGGATTACGGAGATTTCATTCAAGTTTCTAACTCTCGTAGAATTGCCATTTGATGTTACAAGGAAACGTTACATTTCGAATATTATCACACAGAGTCTACTATTGGGTTTTGGAATCTTCTTTATCGCTTTTGGTTGGTTAACCACTCAGATGGCAGTTGGGGTTGACATCGTCACAGGTTTAGAGGTTGTTTTGGTCTTTAGTGCTTCAATCGTTGTGGGATTCCAGCTTCTATCTCTTGCCATTAGCCTAGCTCTCAATACTGAGATAAGATTAATGTATCTGAATAAATGCATACGTGAACTCTCAATCATAATCGCAGCTATAATTTGGATCTTCGGAGTTCGGACTTATTTTCTAAGCTGGCTGATTGATTTTGCACTCGAGAGGCAGCTGCTTGTATTCTCTAGTGTGTTCACATCTATTTGGTCTATATCACTCTTTATGGATCAAAGCAATAGAGTCAGGATTTTGACAGATATCATGCTTCTCGCAGGCTTGGCAATTGGTTTCCTTGTTTGGTCTTCTCTAGCTAATTTTACGCTCTTCCTTCTAGGGAGCATAGCTATCTGCACAGTGTTTATCCACCTCATACTCATTTTAGTTCACTATTTTGACAAAACCGCTGCGACCCATTCAGGTACGATCAACCCCCCTGAGCTCACGATATAGAATGAAAAGCTATCCCTATTTCCTGCTTGTAGAATCTGAAAACAGAGGACTCTGTATTATCATTGTTCACTAAGAGCAGCTAGGTCTGTTTCCTTTGCATCGATCTTCTTCTTTAGGTTTTTAATCTGAGCATCCAATTTTACAACCTGTTCTGCGTAGGCGTCCTCAGGCATTGCTCCTGAAGTATGTCTTTTCTCTATATGTTTCCTAAGGTCCTCGACGGATTTCATTTCTTTTCTTAGTGCTTTTAGATCCGCCTCTATTGAAGCACTCTTGTTTTCTTCTGGAGTCTTAAACTGCTTCGATGGAATCATTATTCCAAGTTGCTGCTGTGTCTTCTCTGCAAAGTCTTGGAACTGGTTTCTCAACATCTCAATATTATTATCAACATTGGACACCTGCTCCTTCACTTTGGAAATGTCCTTTTGCAAATCAAATACTGCATTAACAAGACGCTTCATTGTTTTTTCAAACTCTATGCTAGCAGATGAGTCTCCAGTAGTTTCTTCCTGTGGTTTCTTTTTCTCCTCTCTCTCTTGCTCTTTGACCACTGTACTTGGTTTTGCCATTTGAACATCCCCACTTAACCATCTGAATGAATTGACTGCAAATGTTGCATTTCCCTTGTGTTTGAGACCTCCTCCTTTTCTAAAGACCTCATAGCTTCCAATGCACATCACTCTCCCTTTTCCCACCTCTGCAATAGCTATGACCGGTGCATTTCCTGGTTCAGCGGTCTCTGAAGTGATTGCTATTGGTGCAGCCTTTCCTGAAACCTTGAGGCTACATGCTGACGGGATTAGAAGGTCTAAAACATCCTCTGTCACTGGATGAGTAGCTATGTGCTTAATGATTGGCATTGTTGGGAGACCTGCATTATTTCTGTCGTCCTTTACTGCAGTGTTCTCAAATGTGATTCCAAACTCCCCAGATATTTTAGACATATTATTCATTAGTCCACGGTCGCCACCAGAAAGAGAGAGCAGCATCAATCCCCCTCCATTCTTCACATATTTCTGCAAGACATCTATCTCCGCAGGTCTCACCTTTGAGCTATTTGGACAACCAAAAATCATCACATCTGCATCTTTGAGGTTCTTTGCTAGAATCATGAACTCAGTATATGCCTCAACATCAAAGTCATTGTCCCGAAGCAACTGTCCAAGTTCAGAGTATGTGCTCTCTAATCTACCTCGTTCATTTTGGGTCTGATCAAAAAGGATTCTCTTTCTCCTTCCGCTCAAATGGATACACCTGCGACAACCGTTTTGTTATCAAGCATGACGGATGCGTTAATAGTACTTCCGTAGATGGGCTAACTGATTCGAATGTTTTATTTCAATATGATGTATCAAGACCGGTATGAGCGAGGAGAACTGCATTTTCTGCAAAATCATCCGTAGGGATATGCCTTCTTCAATAATTTTCGAGGATGAACACAGCATAGCATTCATGGATGTATTTCCAGTAGCCGAAGGTCATTGTCTATTGATCCCAAAGAAACACTATGAGAACATGTTTGATGTTGACCTTGATGTTGTTGCACATCTAGCCAAGACCCTTGTAGACCTTACAAAGAGAGTACGGAAGGCCACGGGCGCAGAAGGAGTGCTCAATATTGCTGCAAATGGTGAAGGTGCTGGTCAGGATGTTCCTCATCTACACTTCCATGCAATACCGAGGAACAAGAATTCGCCATTTGGTTTCAAGTTTCCCCCTGGCTATCGAAATTCCATGGCTCCAAGGGATAGACTTGACCATATGGCTGAGAAGATAAGGTCCTCTGTCTAATGGATGTTGAGCAGATTCAGTCCGGTCAGGTCATCATACTTCCTGGTCAGATTAATCTCTGTTTCAATAACCACTAGCTCGATAGTAACAGAAACCTCGCAACCAATCATCAGATGACCTCCGTAGCATTTTCCGGATTCATCTGCTACAATCATGTGTGCATGAACAACAATGTTGCCCTCGTGGGATGAGATATCCCCCATACATGATACAACCTCAACATCCTCATTTACCATGAAATGCTTATACTCAGCTGATTCTCGATGATAGTATCCTAACTTCGCCTTTGAAACAGCTCCAATCAGGGAGATTTGGCCTGACTTGATTCCATACTCCTTTGCAACTGCTTCTATAGATTCAAGTACATCTTCTCCAGGGTCCATTCGGGCGAAAATCACTCGTTTAATCTTGGTCTGAATTGAGCGCACCATATTTGCTTTAGTGCACAACATACTAATGAAGGACTCGCATAGATGACCATAATAGGAAGTGCTTATCAGGAGTGGACCATCAAAATAAACTGTGAAATGTATTGACCAAGGACGAGCAACCTGCAGATGAAAATCAATCCTCTCTTGAGGACTACTTCACACATTCTGACATAGAGTCAGATGACTCAATGAATGAGGGTTCATCGTCCGATTTTACACACAACAAATCGAATAGGAATAATCCTACATCTACGAATGAAAATGATAGTTTTGATGACTCCACAATTGATGAAGATGAAGAAGACTCTATTGTCGATGTTTCAGTTGGAGAGCGTGACACCCCTGCAAACCTAGCACCCTCCTTCCTCCTATCAATTGATTACTCAGGTCCTTTAAACAAAGCTGTTGCAAGGCTTTACAATCCTGACAACAAACAAGTGTATTTTTGGCTCGACAACACTGGTCACAAACCCTATTGTTACACTGATTGGCCTATACAAGCTGTTGAATCCGTTGCAAGAAAGAATCCTGGGTTTGTAAGAGCTGAAGCAGTTGAGCTGCATGACCTTCTTAAGGACGAACCAGTGAAGATGACTAAAGTCATTGGTGATAATCCACTGGCGATAGGAGGCTCAGCTAGCTCTATTAGAAATTCACTTGTGGATAATAATAATGTTAGTCATGCTTGGGAAGCTGCTATCCGTTATCAGTTGTGCTTCACCTATGATAGTAAGCTCGTCCCTGGGCTTATGTATAAGATAGAAAATGGAAACCTTCTCGCATATCCACCAAATGTTAATCCCCAAATTCTCGAGGAATTTAAGAAGACAGTTCAAGATGATGAGAGCCTCGAGTCGATAATCAAAGAATACTCACCCATGTTCTTCACCGAAGTTCCAGACATCAGGCGTTTGGCAGTAGATATCGAAGTTTACAGTCCTGTAGTAAACAGAATCCCTGATGCTCGAACAACAGAATATCAGGTGACTGCAATAGGTCTGTCAGACAATGAGGGATACAACAAGTGTTTCGTCTTGAAGCGTGAAGGTCATCCGGAAGGAAAGAAAGGTACAGATTTTCCAAAAGAGTTGGATATTATATACTTCAAGGATGAAGCGGAAATGCTTGTTGAGGCATTTAGAATCATCGATCAATATCCGATAGTCCTCACTTTCGTGGGTGATACATTTGACTTGAAGTATCTCCATAATCGTGCGAAACGATTGAGGATTGACATGGATAAATACTGTCCAATCAAACTCAGAGGCAACCAAGACCCACGAAGAGAGCGTGCTAATTTAAATCGCGGAGTTCATGTTGACTTCTACAAATTCTTCACAAACCCCTCAATCAAAATCTATGCTCTCTCTGGTGCATACCAGCGAGAGAATCTCGAAACAATAGCACAAGGCTTGCTTGGGATTGGGAAATTGGAACTGAGTAGCGACATATCTAAGTTGCCATACTATGAGCTTGCACACTATTGCTGGAAAGATGCAAATATTGTCCTGAAATTTACACAATTCGAGAATAACCTCTTGCTACGTCTCATCGTTCTCCTGATGCGTATCTCAAGAATGTCAATGGATGATGTCACAAGGTTCTACATCTCTTCATGGATTCAATCAGTTTTCAGACAGGAACATAGGTCACGTAATTTTCTGATACCCCGGCGAGTTGACATTGATAGCATGAAACAAGCCGACGCGCAGACTGAGGCGGTCATAGGTGGCAAGGCTTTCAAGGGTGCCATTGTGATTCCGCCAGTTGCAGGAGTTCATTTCAATGCAACAGTTCTAGACTTTGCAAGCCTATACCCCACCATCATGAAGACACATAACATAAGCTATGAAACAGTAGACTGTCCGCATGAGGAGTGTAGGACCGGAACTGACAATCAAGTCCCAGAAACTGAGCATTGGACCTGTACACTGAAAAGAGGGATGATTAGCGAAACTATAGGGTTCTTTAGAGACACTCGAGTTAAATGGTTCAAACCTAAAAGCAAGGACAAATCTCTCGATAAAAAAACACAGAATTGGTACTCTGTAGTTGAAAAAGCGCTAAAGGTTTTTGTCAATGCATCCTATGGAGTCACTGGTGCTCAGCACTTTGAACTATTTTGTATGCCAGCTGCAGAGAGTGTTACAGCGTATGGTCGAGATGCCATAATCCGGACTAAAACGAAGGCTGAGTCGATGGGGATACGTGTTCTTTATGGAGATACTGACTCTGTTTTTCTAGACAACCCATCAGATGAACAACAGAAAGAGCTGGTACGTTGGTCCAGAAAAGAGCTGGGAATCGACCTAGAGGTGGAGAAGACCTACAAGTATGTTGCTCTCTCTGAGCGGAAAAAGAATTACATTGGTGTATACAAAGATGGACAGGTTGAAGTCAAGGGGCTAACTGGAAAGAAACGCAATACGCCTGACTTTGCACAAGATGCTTTTCGAAAGATGCTTGATGTTCTCAGTAGAGTTGACAATCCTGAAGGGTTTGAGGTGGCAAAGGAAGAGATTCGAGAGATTGTGAATTGCGTCATTGACAGGTTGGAAGGAAAGGCTGAACCTTACGATCCGGAAGATTTGGCTTTTAGAATTCAGTTGACAAAGCCACTCCATTCTTATGATACAGATATTCCTCATGTAAGAGCAGCAAAGATGCTTGTAGAAAAGACTCAGGATCCCACAAAGGCGGCCCCTGGTACAATTGTATCGTATGTTAAAACCAAGGGCCAAGATACAGTAATACCAGTTGAGCTAGCAAAAGGCGCAAGCTATTGGATTGATAAGGATGCGTACATTGATATTTTGAAGAGTGTATTTGAACAGGTTCTCGATTCAGTCGGTCTTGACTTTAACGAATTTCTTGGATTCACAACTCTTGACCAGTTCTTCTAATATTAGAATTGGGGAAGGGTCTGAATAAGAAATTCTTATAGCACCGACTTGATACACGCAAGCAGACCAAAAGCCAGATGCATACCGATTTCGACGGGGTACAAAGATAATGAAGGTGAATTATCGCGAGTTCTTCATGCAGAAGCTACTAATTATGTTCAAACCCGAAGACATAGAGTCGTCTGCAAAAGACTTCATTTCTACTTATGCTTCTTATATGGAAGATGTTGGAATTGTTGGTAAGGGTCCAGATGGTTATGCTTTGTATCCCAGTAAGACTGCACCGGTTAGAGAGGAGCACACTGAATTTTTTGCTGAATGGGTCCAACTGAATGATGCCCTTGGCATACACGGAGTAGTAGGCATGGACTTCTATACGGATGGCTGGTTTGCCCGTGATCCGAAGTATCAGACAATGAATGACAAAGCCGTCAAGATGGAACATCAAATTTGCCCCAATCGCAAAGAATTCTGGCAATATGGCGCTGAGATTGTAAAGGAGATTGGTTCATATCCGATTAACGAAATCCTTCTTTTTGGCACTGGCTTTATCCGTGACCACTTTTGCTTCTGCGATCGTTGTCGAGCAGAATTTGCTCCAATGATTGACAATGAACCAAATCGTCTTAGCTATGCCCTGCTCGTTGAGAACGAGGAATATCACGAGAAGTGGCATCAATTTCGTAGTAACAAAGTCCATGAAGGGCTGCAACATCTAAAAGATGCCGCCACTGAGTCTGATGAAGCAACAGGTCGAGAACATCCTTTGAAACTCTCTGTTGAAGTTCTACTTGACCCAGAAACTGGACTTGCAGATGGAGCTCGAAATGAATATGGTTATGATTACGCTAGAATTGGCGAGATCACAAAGAATGTGCTGATTAACCTGTTTCCATGGTCTCCAATACTACCATCTAAGGGAAGTTCGGAGTACAGCGAACTTGTGGAATCCCTCTATTTTGTCAATGAATTCACAAGACGCGGTGGCAGAGCTTCTCTATTCCGCTGGGGTGTCACAACAATTGAACAACTGCAGGAATTGAAAGCACTGGGAAAGGATGTAGGAATTGATCGAATTGTGAGTACATTCCATTATCCTTCTGACTATTCTCGTCGACGTGAAAGTGCTATTGGAAACTACTAGAACTCATTGTCTTGCGCTGCAGTATGGACATACTCTATTATCTGCTCTGATGCTTCGCCCGCATGAAAAGCAAAAGCTATAGTCATCCTTGTGTCCTCGGGAATCATCTATAAATGGACTGAGTTCCCCCTGAGAGAATAATGCGCCTATTCCTTCAATCGACTCATCAGGTTGATTGTTACACGTTTTGCAATCTTCCTCATCAGAGAATATCCTGCTATCTCCCTGATAGCGATAGGTTTCTGCTGATTGCCCTGATTCATCCCGCCATGATCCAGAACGATCTCCATACTCAGCAGCCAATGACTTCATAGTCCTATCCAAGCATTCGAAGTCCTCTCTATAATCATCAGTCCCATAACCTGGATCAGAAACTGGACGATTTGCTAATCTCTCTCTCGGAACCTGCTGTTGCCAGCTTGGATCAAGATTTGATAATCCTCTAGCTGTTTCAACAAACTTGACGTGAGAATCCCCTTTCAATTGCTCATACTCATCTAATGTGAGTCCGAGAATCTCCAGAGCTCTATCTCTCTCAGCACATCTCTTTGACAATGGACAACAGTATGCAAGACTTCCATGACACAGAGATGCCATTGCTCTATCTTGACGTGATTTGAAAATTGGTGAGATCCGCCTATTTCCGAGTACAAGTGAATCACCAACAGCTCTCAGTTCAGTATATCCACTCTGTGCAAGAGCTTCAACTATCTCTCGAGCTGGGTATGACCGCCCCTCTATGATAATGTGTCCTTCGGTCTTGTCAAGTCGTACTAACCGTTCAGTGCTCTTATTTCCATCATAGCTGGAGTACCTCGTATGTGCCACCTCTAATAATTTTGATAAGATGTCATGCGGTCATGCCATCAGAGCAATACAGGTGTATGTATTATCTGGGTCTGACGCGGGATAGTTATATACTGGACTTACAACAAACATTAGAAGTTCTCTAGGAGGACAATTAGAAATGGGTTGCAAAGCTGAAGGTGCTGCTCAAGGCTATACCATTCTAGGTGGTCTTGTTCTTCTCATTTATGCAATTCTTAGAATATATAATGCAATGAACAGCCCAGGTCCTGGTACTTTTGAAGGACTGATTGAGATTTTTCTGGGAATCATACTCATTGTTATAGTTGCTCTGGCATTTGATGCCTGTGGCTTTATATCTTGGAAGGTTCAGAAATCTGGACTTCTCCTTACAGTGTTTGGATTCATTGCGATTGTGATAGTATCATATCCTGGAATCACATTAGACCCAATTGCATGGATGATGAGTCTGGACACACTTGCAGGCTTCATGATTCTGTTAGCTGGATTGCTTCTCATAATCAGAAGCTGACATGGGTAGTGTATTCGCCTGCATCGGAAATTAGATAATGGGGACCAATTCCTCAAACGACTACTCAATCTATAGAAGGTTGATGATATGGACGACAAACACATTCAGATTCTGAAAGATCTTGGATTTGATATCGATAAAAAAATGATGACCAACGAGTATTGGAAAAGAAGAGGTGCTGAGGCTCTCGCGCTGACAACTCAGGATCGTGACGTTTATGGTTGTCTTGACCATACTGTGGGGGAAGGAGTTCGAATATTCGATATTGAAGGAACAGAATATCTGGATGTTACTGGTGGAGTAGCAGTAAGAGCACTTGGTCTTCGGTACAAACCCTATATTGATTTTGAGGCAAGTATCATTGATGTTGTTAAGGAACTACCTGGAATGGACTTTGATGGGATACCGCAGACGCTTCTTGCTGAGCGAGTTGCTGGACTAACTCCAGGTAGTCACAAGAAACGCGTTGTATTCACAACTTCTGGTGGTCGAGCTGTCGAAGGATGCTTGAAATCTGCAATTGATCTCTCAGGGAAAAGAAGAGTCATTGGCTTCAGACCTGCATTCCATGGTCGCACAGGATATGCTCTTGCAGTGACTGCATCAAACTCAAAACACAAGTCTGGTTTTCCTCAGGGTCTGGATGTCATTCGTGTTTCCTATCCATATTGCTACCGTTGTCCATATGGGGCAACTGAAGAAACCTGCAGTCTTGAGTGTGTTGAAGCTCTTAGATACGCGCTTCAGGTGGAAGGCAGTGACATTGCAGTTACTGTGATGGAACCACTTTGTGGTGAGGGAGGTCTCATCGTACCTCCAGCAAAAGCCATTCAAGGTATGTATGAAGTTACGCGTGAAATCGGTGCATATTTCATGTCTGATGAGGTTCAGGCTGGAATGGGTCGGACTGGAAAATGGTGTGCGATTGAAAACCATGGAGTGGTACCTGATTATATTTCAATGGGCAAAGCAATTGGAGGTGGTTATCCTATGGGTGCGTCAATAGGTCCTGCCCCAATGTTCACAGGTGGTGCTCGTCATTCGGAAACATTCTCAGCTGAACCAAAGATGTCTCTTCTATCTCTATGGATTATCAAAACGCTTGAAGATGGTGATTATCTCAAAAAGAATGCTGAGAATGGAGCGTATCTTTTGAAACGACTTAATGAGTTGAAAGACAAATATGATGTCGTTGGAGATGTCCGAGGAATAGGATTAATGGTCGGTATTGAGTTTGTCAAAGACAAAAAGACCAAAGAAAAAGCACCAAAGCTTCGGGATAGTGTGGTAAAGAATGCCGTTCAGCAACAGAAGTTATGGATCCTTGGTGCTGGACAGAATGTGATTAGATTTACTCCAAGCTATGTCATCACCAAGGAACACTTAGATGACGCTGTTGACAGACTTGACAAGGCAATCGTTGTGGTAAAATAATTGAGTTAAAGATAATAAAAAGGAATGCTCGCACCAATTCATGAAATCTGGTGCAGAGCAGACTCCAATTAAAGCAGCAATAGTATTGCACCAATGATGACTAGTGCACCGCCAAGACCACTTGCAAACAGGTACATTAGAATACCCATTATCAATACTACAAGCCATTTATTGCTGAACTCTAATGCTTTGATTTTCAGGTTACCACTGTTGACTAGCGCTATCAGTGAAAACACTATTCCTAAGATTCCTGTTATTAAGGGATCAAGTAATGTCACATATGGTAGAAACCGTAGCAAAGGATTATTCAAGATGGTTAGAATGCCTTCAATAAGGCCCAAAATTCCACCAAGGAGAATTAAAAGATCCCCAATCTTCTTCAAATCACTCATTTCGGATTTTTTCTCTCCTTCTACGTACATAACCCTCAGGAAGGGTTACTCGCTGCAAGAATCACTAGTATATAAGATATAAGGGTTGAAGTTATTTTCTATAATTTAGCTGGATTCAAAAATTTAAAGGTGGTCTAGAAGAGTGGACTTGTCGACATCAACTCATGCAGCAGCAGCTCGCGAAGACACGAGTGAGTTGATTGAGGTTGAGGGCGACATCGATCCAAGTTTTGATGTTCCAAATCAGGGCAAGATACTCGTTATCAGTAATGACCAATCATATCTAACACATGGAATCCATAGGTTTCCTGCAAAGTTCTTTCCTGAACTGCCACGGTATTTGATACGAAAGTATTCCAATAAATATGAGGTAGTCTTAGACCCGATGTGTGGCAGTGGCACGTCCATTTTAGAAGCAATGTTAAACAATCGGATTGCCATTGGAATTGATATAGATCCAATCGCTCACTTGATTACAAAAGTAAAGACAACACCCATCGATTCAATTAGTCTATCAGTTGCTAGGCGCATACTAATAAAGAAAATTCAAGAACTGGAGTCAAAGTCTGATTTCCATCCCAATATTCCTGGGTTTCATTATCGAGATAACTGGTTCCGTCCTTTCGTTATACGAGAGCTGGCTATCATCCATGATTGCATTGAGAATATTCTCTCTACTAATATGCATCAAGATGAGTGGAGAAGCATTGGTGACTTCTTCCGAGTGATTCTCTCATCTATTATTCGGGATGTTTCAAATGCAGACCCACACTGCACACGAACAGTCCTTCGGAAAAAGGTTGTCAAAAACATCTCGCCCGGTGACGCATACTCAAAATTTACAGAACGGTTAATTCAACAGTGTGTTTCAATGTCTGACCTGTATCAAATCTCTAAGACACTAGAGATATGTGATGTTCGATTACCAATTGGAAATGCTATTGAAACAGGTCTTGATGATGATTCCGTAGATCTTGGATTAACCTCGCCGCCCTACATTAACGCTGTAGATTATCCGCGCACTCATCAGTTAGAAATGTATTGGCTTGGTCTTCTTGGAACTGGACCTTTATCGCATGTGAAACGGAAATATATTGGTACAGAAACAGTCTACAAGAATGAGTATAACACTCTAAAGACCTCAGGTTATGAAACCTTAGATCCCGTTCTTGAAGAGATCTTTAATTCTGATCCAAGACGGTCCTTTATTGTCTTCAAATTCTTTAAAGATATGCAACAACAACTTGCTGAGATGTATAGGGTTCTAAAACCTGGGAGTATGTACTGTATCGCAATTGGTAACAATCTCATTCGCGGGGTAGAAGTACGGTCTAATAAGATTCTATCAGAAATTGCAACTTCTGCCATAGGTTTTAGGCTAGAAAGGACTTTCTTCTCAAAGCTGATTAGACATTTCATCAGGATTCCCCGACCTGAGCGAATGATGGGTGAATGGATTCTTATTTTAAAGAAATAATCAACCCAATATTTTGGAACCTTCTAGTATAATAATCATCATTTTACTCCTTTTCCAAATCTGCATCAATGCTCTTCAAGAGATCCTCGATTAATGCACTGGGAAGACCTTTTGCTTGCTTTACGATTGAATCAATTTCCTCCTCTGGCAACCCTCGCTGCTCAAGTTGCATTCGTAACTCTTCCACCTCTAATTCAGTTAATCTATCTTCAAACTCAATTTCCTCAGGTTCTTCTCTTGGTACCAGACCTTCAATTGTCTTCAGAAAATCTTCAATTTTATCCCTTTCAACTGTTTTAGCTTGCTTCATAATTGATTCAATCTCTTTCTTCGGTACTCTTTTCTTTACTAACTCGGCTCTCAATCCTTTGAGTTCCTCTTTAGAGAATGCTTTAACTTTCTTAGCACTTTTCTTCTTGGGTGGTTCTTCTGGTTCTTTAAAGAGATCGAGAGCAAGTTCCCTGGGAAGGCTTCTTGCTTGGTCAATGATTGACTTAATTTCACGATCAGTAGCATTTCGTTTAATCAGTTCAGCTCTTAATTCCTCAATCTCCTCTTCAGTTAGATGCTCGATTGCTTTTTCAGCCTCTTCTACCTTCTCTTTTGGTTGGAAACTTTGAAGAAGCATCTCGACTATATCTTTAGGTAGGTCTCGAGCTTGGATGATAAATGACTCAATCTCATGTTTTGGAATTCCACGTTTTTCTAGTTCAGAAGCCATTTCTTCGAGCTCAAATTCTCTCATTCTATTTTCGAAATCAATTCCTTCCTCTTCAACCACCTCGGCCTCCTCTTCAACTGCCATATAGATCTCTGGCTTTGTTGGTGGTGCAGTACCGCCAATTCTCCTTCTTCTCTCTTCAACAACTTCTTCTATGACCTGTTCTAAGGGTTTGTTTTGAACTCCTGCAACTCTTATGACCTCCTGTCTGATTACCTCCCTCACAAAACTGGTCTGTTGACTCATTTTCATCTTTGAAATCTCAAGTCGGAAATCATCAAGTTCCTGCTGAGTCATCCCTGTCAGAATTGATAGATCTATAATCAGCTCATCGATCTCAGGCACTTCAATTATAATGGGCTCTCCAGGCATTTGAGAGGCTTTTCTACGCAGTCCAGTTGGCTCGTATAATTCATTGAATATCTCTGCAAGGAGTGCTTGTCTTGTCTTTGCGTCTTTAGCTCGTTTTGGTACCTTTCCTCTCCTGACCTGCCGAATCTGTCCACTAATTATTCTGATTATCTTTGGCACTCTCAGAACACGTACCCACACAAGAGAGCCAAGAATTAATATGATGATAAGAGCTCCTCCATATGTTATCATATTCTGCATAGCGATATCTTCGGGAGACGGACTAACTGGAACAGTAAATATCACTTCGTTGGCATCATAGTACGTCTTGTTGAATTTGATTGTAACCACTGCGGAACCCTGAGCTCTATGTGCAATGACTCTGAATTGATAATATCCTGGACGACTTGCATCAGGACCAAGATATTCAACAGTTGCAAAATCAGGATGCTGATTATCAACCACGAATGTTGCATCAGTAATCCCCTCTCCTGAGTGTCCTGGCCAAGCATCTGAATAATAAACCCAAAAGGTGGTGTTCATCCCCCAGTGAAGTGGCATTACCGAAGGTCCATCTATCTCAAGATTAGTCTGAATTGTGATAATGGTGATCTCGAAAACAAATACTGCTGTTGTATAATTCTCAAGCATGAATCGAATATGAAATGAAACCCTCGAAAATAGATTCCAGTCAGGTGTATTGAAAACGAAGGAATAATTGCCATTTCCATGATTCGTCAAGATAAGCGGTTCTTCATAGACTCCTGGTCCAGAATAGAATGAGGTGTTGTACGAAGCATCAGGAATACCTCGTGCACTATTTGTGTCATTGTACAGCAGAGTGACTGTAAGTATATCACCATAGGGAACTCGTAGATTTGTCCATGAATCGCCTACTCGATATAGTTCTGGGAGAAGAATGGTAATTTCAGTGGGCACAGTCGAAATATGGATTCTTATCGTTAATTCAACATCCTCATAGTTTGCCTTACGAAATTCAATTGTGATTGTATATGTTCCTGGTCTGAGTGTTGTTGTATTGATTGGAATACCATAGACTCCACCGCCTTGATAGGATGCACTACCAAATCCACCCGCCCAAGAATAAGCGGAGAAGTCCGCCTGCATTCCCTGTGCATGAAAATCATCATAATAGGTGACATTGACCAAACCGGCCCATCCCCAAACAAATTCAGGAGATCCTGGTGATACAATTGTTGCCTCTAGATTTTTCACGAATATTGAAGTTGAATTATCGGCTCTCTCGTAGTCCAGGTTAGGTGGGTTGGCTGAGATAATGAATGTATGAAGAGCTGCAATTCCTTGACTTGTGTTGAAGTCATAATAATAATACCCCGAGCCTCCTGTCAGAATCCCATTCACAAGTGTACCATTTGTGCCAAGCTCGGGTGAGTTCCATGTAACAACCAGACCATCCAATCCGGTTGAGAATGGATGTGTTGCGTTAAGGGCTGGAGCAAGCACATATACTCCAATTCTGACAACCTCCGACCAATAGAAAGAGGTGTATTCATAGGTTGCAGTTACATTATCGAGCCATACCACCATCTGGATTTTTGAAATTGCCATAATCAGTGTTGCTGAGGTATCACCATAGTTTTGCTTTTCAGCGTCTATATGAATCTGGTAACTTCCAAAACCCACGCTTCCTGTTACTATCTGAAGTCTGTAATAACCTGGTCTACTCGGTATCTCAACCAATGTAAGATTGGTCCCATAGTCCCATTCTGCTGTGAGGGTTGCTTCAGTCACAAGAGTGCTATCAAGAGAGTCTTCTATGTATACAATAATTTCCGCAGTGCTTCCATATGAAACAGTGAAGACGTATCTATTCCCTTCAGGAATTACCTCCATTGGTCTTGGCAACAATCTGAAAACCAACTGATAGGATGCATCAATGTAATTTGGTGCGCTACCACTAATCATAACAATAATTGTGTCAGATATACTGCCAAGACTAGTATCAAGAATAGTTGTGTAGTTGCCGGATACACCTGAGGGTACAAACGAACCAGTACCTCCAATCCAATCATACGTAATAGTTGCCACTGAAACAGTCTGATTCCGAAGAGTATCGTTGATGGCTGCAAATATTGTAAGAGGTTCTCCCCAATATATTTCACTTGTTAGTCTAGGTCCGCTCCAAGTGACTAATAGTTCTGAAGGGACTGGGAGAAGGTTGATTTCTACATTTAATGAAGTAATTGTGTAGTGCAATAGATTCGCTTGCACATTTAGAATCTGTGAGCCATAGTCTAAATTACTAGTCTGAAGTGTTACGTTGTAGCTACCATCTCCAAAATCAACATAGGATGATGAGTCTCCCCATATTAAACCTAGAATAGCTCCTGGAAGGGGACTGTCGTTGGCATCATAATCAACGAGGTATATAATAACCGATGTCGCGTAGCCTGCATAGTTTGTTGGCGCTATTACAGCAGAGAGTCCACCTACTCTGTTCCGTAGTCCAAACACCACTGATGTCTGAGCCATCTCATATGGTGAAAGATTGATTGACACAATGACTGATTGCAGACCAACACTCAAAGAATCCATCATACTTAAGGTAACATTGTATTGTCCACTCCCTAGAGCTTGAGCTGACCAAGACGATGGTTCTAGCATTGTTGACGCATAAATGATAGAAATCTGTCCTAATGCTCCATTTATCGGTAAACCATGATCTGTATCAGTAAATTGAATCACAAACGAAACGTCTTCATAGAAAGCAACAACTGAAGGCGATGGCAAATCACTTGAAACAGAAGTCTGAATTTCACGGACCCGTCCTTGTACTTCTGGCGAGACAATATTCCCATAAAACGGACTTACCAAAGCGCTCCATTGCACCTCAATTTCAAATGTAAACACACCAAGGCTGCCTAATGAAGATGTGCTGACAATAATTTTGTACTTGCCTGAATCAACACCTGTCCCTATCTGTACCCAATAGTCCACTCCTTCAACCAGACCTGGCACCTCGATACAATCTAGAATTATGGTTGCACCTTCGATTCCAGCTCCTGTTCTCTGATCTGTGTATGTCAAACTAATATTCATGAGGTCTCCATAGGGTGTTTGCTCAATTTGGTTGAAGTCAACATTTCCAACTCTACCTATAGTATTAACAAAAACTGAGGTTACATCATCCCTATAATATGGTGCTCCAGTAGTCCAATCAACCTGAATTGTTATGTTCCAATTACTCACCAAGTTTACACTTAGGACAGTGGAATTGATCTGGAGTCTGTATATTTGGCCCATCGACTGAAGGACATATTCACCATATGATAGAAGTATTGGTCCACTGTATATTTTAACATCACTGAAAGCTACTACTACTCTCTCGCCTGTTGATATGTCTACAAATGCAAAATCCATTGTCACATTGTCAAGATACCATGTCTGCCCTGGTGGAAACACTATCTCAACATTTGATGGTCTCTCAGTAACAGGGATATTGATTGTCCTTTGAGCATCGCTGTAATGTGGTGGACCTGCAGACCAATTAGCTATAACCTGTAATGTCTTGACTCCTGGTGGTCCAAGAACTGAGCTATCTACAGAAATAGCAAATAGCCCTGCACTCACTTCGATGATATCGTAGTCAATAGTGGGTGTAAGAAGTACCAATCCATAATAGACAGAGATTGTGCCACCGGAGATTCCAGATGATGATAGAGTATCCTTAAACAGGACTGTGAAGTTGGCGTAATCTTGGTAGCGAGTCTGAGATGGTGAAGAGATCAAGTCTAGACTAGTGTCCCGCTCACGCATTTCGAATGACACCATTATGTCATTCCATTGGTAAAATGGCACAGCATATTCAGAACTGAAATTCAACCATAGACTATAGATCTGGCTTAGCTCAAGTGCTTGGTTGTTGGTTTCAACTGTGAGAAGGTAATTCTGCTGTGATGGTCTCCAAGAACAGGTGAATAACCAATCGGTCCCATTTAGAATTTCTAGATTCGTCATGATTCCAGTACCATTTCCTATTGGGGTGAGCGTATCAAGGTCCTGATACTGTAAAACAATACTGAAAGAGCTGCCATAGGGGATGGACCCAATGGTTTCAGCTGTCAATATTGTTGCGCGGAAATCAACAGTGAAACTCTTTGTTGCACTTCTTGCTTGATAGTAGAACTGTCCAGATGATGCCTCGATTCTGAGTGAATACACACCCGGTTGGCTGAAATAGGATGTGTTCAGGTCAATTTGGTACTCTCCAGAACCTAAGTGCGTGATTTGAACATAACTGGAAGGTATCATAGTTACTCCAATGTATACCTCGATGACTGTATCTATCACAGCTTTCGAGGTTAAGCCTGCGATATCAACATAGGTCACTGTAAAGGCGGCATTATCCCCATATGGAGTCGCAGGAGGTGTAGGATAAGTCAGGAGTGTCTGACGTTCTATCAGTGTAATCCCTATGGAACGCCCAGTGATATTTGAATAGAATGGAAGTCCACTCCATGTGAGATTTAGAATGAGTACTCTCGCTCCTAATGGAGCACCCAACTGACTCGTGTTGAATGAAATTGTGTACAGGTCTTCAATGGCACTGTAGGTCAATGTGAAATCAAGTACATTTAGCGATAGTGTCATTGCTAAAGCATCATAAACAATAGGACTTGAGGTACCCCCAGTTGTATCTTCATACGTAAATGAAAATGTAGCGTTCTCACCAAAGGGAACATTGGTTGGAGGTATGACTGATAGTGATGCTGTTCTTGGAAGTACTCTCACAGAAATCAAATCGGTTCTATTTGTGTAAAATGGAGACACACCAGCAGACCAGTTTATGAAAACCTTCATCGAGATTATTCCAGTGCGTCCAAGAATTGAATTGTTGAAACCAATTGAATACTCTCCAGGTCTGCCAATACTATCTATCTCCCAGATATCCACTTGCGATAAATCAACTGTGACTCCAATGAATTCAACGCTGATGAATACGTTAAATGTATCATTTGAAATCCCAGTTCCCATGGTGGTACTTGAATATAGGAATGAGTAGACCATATAGTCAAGACACGGAGAGGGAAGTGCCGCCTCAATCAATGTAAGGTCTGTGTCTTCACCCACAGTCTCAACTGAAACTGAGAGGTACCTGTTCTCATATTTCTGGATGCTTCCTGTCCAGTTGAAGAAAACAGTAAGTTGTTGAACTCCAAGACCTCCAAATTGGGAAGCATCTATTGTTATCATATAATAACCAGCACTGGTGTCATTATACCACATAATTGTCAACTGGTCCGTCGCGTTCCAGACAGTGCACAGAACATTGGATGAAACTATTCCTAGTAAATGATCTCGGTCACCGTAATAGACAGAAATCTCAATTTGTCCGGATGGTGTCGTATCCTCTACTGGCGATAAAAGACGTAATTCTGTCTTGATGGACCGAATCGTTAGAGTCACGTTGAAAGTCGCTGACTCATATTCAGCTCCAGCTGAAAAAACAAAGACTAGAAGATAAGATGTCAAAGCATCGCTATCAAAAGTGTGAATTGTGATGCTGTAACGATTGCCGATCCAAGCTATGTCATAATGAGCTGGAGTCCAATTACAAAGATGACTGATAGTTAAGATTGGCAAGTCATGATCCATATCTATGTAATCCACATAGAATGTTCTAGAGTCACCTACAGGTATTTCCAGAGCACCGACAGTGGCTGTGGCAAATGTTCTGATTTGCCTAACTTGGATGTCAATTGATATTGTCTTGTTATCATAAGTCAGTGCCGAAGCTGTGAAGTTCACTGTATAAACTCCAATACTCCATGCTGAAGTATCAAGTGTTACTCTATATCTCCCATTGCTTATTAGTTGTTGACCGAGTTTGAAAGATCCAGTGACATAGATGGTGGCTGTGTCAATTCCTAGTCCTCTATCTATATCAATAAACTCTAGGGTGACAATAGCATCTGTGTTGTAGGAAATTGTCAGAAGTGGATAATCTGGAGAACTGAGATCACATCGTGCTTGAGTGAACTGAAAGCTGATGATGGGTGTCTGCGTATTCGAGTAATTCTCAGCAACTCCAAAGACGAGGAATATCCGAATACCATATGACCCTCCAGGGAAGTATGATTGGTCAAGAGTTAAGACATAGTTGCCTGAACCTTGGGCTGAAAATGTCTTGATGCTGTAGAGCGTACCATTCTTGTCCCTGATACTGAAATGGCTCTGAAGAAGACCATTAACTGGCATACCATCATAGATAGAGCTTGAATCATTCACAGTCACATAGGTTGTTATTTCGAAATCATCCCCGATTGGAAAGACATCAATGTTATCCCATGAAAGAGCTGTTGTCAGTTTTTGGATATTCAATAGTATTGCTATGGTCCCATCATAGAAGAATCTCGGAGATGTAGTGGTGAAAACTGTGATGTCAATTGTATAGATGCCCATCATCCAGTCCTGGGATTCGATAAGGATTTGAAGGGAACCGTATTCAGCAGACCCTCCGGTCCATTCAGCTGAAACACTAGAGAGATTGCCTATAATTGCTGCATTTCCAGCATCTCGGTCCAATAGCTCAAGTGTGACAGTGACATTCGATCCCATGGGTATGGATGAGTCATAAGTAGCTACCACAAGGGTTCTGTGTGGTCTGACAGTAACAGCGACTGTGATTGCGCTCGATTGATAGTTCGTGTCACTAATTGTGAAATTAAACATATAGATGCCAACACTATAGGAATCGACATCGAGTTGAATCGAGTATCTCCCATCTAATAGGTCAACATACTGAAATGTTCCATCTCCACTTAGCGTTCCACCTGATATTCCAAGACCACCATGATCAAGGTCCTGCCAGTTCAGTACAACAGTGGCATTTTTGCTCCAAGGTACGCTAACTGGATTAATCTCAACTTGAACAAGGTCTGTCTTTATGTTTCGATATAGAAAGACTACATCTACTGAGCTCTCAATCACAAAGCTTTGTGTTGGGAATGCATTTAGTTTGAAACAATACGTTCCAATGCTAAAGCCCGTTGAATCTATGTTCACAAGATATGTTCCATTGTTGTAATCTGTGACACCACTGATTGTCCCATTCGAGGTGAAGGATGCTCCATTATAGTATGTTCCAGTGATAGCATCTCGAAGATTCACCCTGACGCTGAAATCATCACCATATGGCACTGATGCTGGAGTTCTATATGTCAAAACCGTGTTGTGTGATAGCTCCAAGTCAAAGTAAGTTGTTGCATCAATGAGGTAGGGATGACTTGAAACAATATTGAGCCTCCAATTTCCAGGTTGTCCAAGGTCCGATGTGTTCAGCGTCTTACCATAGATCCCATTACCATAATCTTCGAACTGAGCCTGTGTTTCAACACCCAAAGCGCTCCAATTCATCATAATAGTTGAACCTGTCACACTTTCAGCAGTTTCAGTATTGGTCAGTTGAACCTCAACCTCGAGAAGTTCTCCAGCAGTCCGAACTGCAACACCATCTCCGACTGCATCAGCTGGTGACAGGAGATTCAGTGAAGAAGCATGTCTGACAGTAAACAATCTATTGTATCTTCCAACACCCTCTGGACTGGAATCTGCTGTGTTATTGAAGTCGACATAAGCATCCCAAAGACCATTGGGCCATGCACTGGTCACACTGATTCCAGTCCATTCGAACTGACCACTCCCGTCTTGACTCAAATCTTCTGTACTGTAAAAGATCTGGCCGCTTGGATCTACCAGATATAACCTCATAGCTGATCCAGGAATCACGGTGGCTGTTCCTCTGAACTTCGCCTGATCGCCTATTTGAAGTTCTACTGTATTTCCATACACACCTGCATTCACACCACACTCAAGGAGCGAAGCCTCGTTGCTCGAGAAGAACGTGAATGTCCAAATGCCCATCACATCAAGTACCGATGAAGATACCATGACCTGCGTGCTTGTAGTAATTACTTCTGGGAGTCTGTTATTGCCAACTGAATCTGTAACTCCAGTCAATGTCCACTCTGCAGAATTGGTTAAGTTGAAGCTGATGTCACTGATGCCAACAGGAGGATTTACGAAGACATTAGCGGTCCATGTTACATCAGTACCATTACTCACGCTGAATGATGTACCTTCTTGGAAGTTACTATCAAGAGTCAGTCCATCATAAGCAACACCGAGTTTCAGTCTTGGTAGGATTTTAACGGTAGATGGATTAGTTGTTGTGAAAATGAGCGTTGTTGAGTCTTCAATTTGGGCCGTCTGCTCCTCTCCTACTGTAAAAAAGCTTTCAGGGTCGTATTGATTCGCATACTCGGTTTGAATCCACGGAAGAGATGTATAACCCTCTTTGAAACGAATTTCATCCATTGTCCCACAAAATGCTTCATCGGGACTCGTCGACCCAAGCAAGAAGGAGCTAGCATCATTTAGTAATCTGTCCCCAGTCCCCACTAGCTCATTATATGAATCAAAAAGACCACCATTCACATAAGAGTATGCCCTCAGCCTGCCATCGCCTGAGCTTTCATATTTCATCACTATATAGTTCCAGACTCGGTTTCTGATTGTAATTGTTAGATAGCTGGTACCGCTACTCTGAAATCGCACATCAATCTGAAAAGATCCATCTGAGCCTCCCCATGTGTAGACACGAGCCATAGCCAAAGAATTCCCCTTATAGAAAACATTTGGTTCGCTTACTCCTCCTTGCCACTCTGAATCGCTACTAAAGTCTGGATACATCCAAAGTGAAAGCTGCCAGTCTGACCAGCCATTTGCAATATCCTCTCCTCCATCAACCAAGATATAGCTGTCTCCTGAATTCTGCAAGTATCTCGCTCCATCAATCTTTCCATTATCCATAAAGATAGCACCTGTGGGAGTGCCATCATGACCGAATGAGCTTGAGTCTTTCAAATAAGCTCCAGAACCAGACGATTCGGACATATGCCAGATGCTCTGATATCTATCCTGCCAAACACCAAGAGGGCTCTCCATACTACTAATGTCTGGATCACCATACCGCATGCTTATGGTTGTGTCAATTGAAGAGGATAGAAATGGGACTCGCACCCATGCAACCAAATGAGCATGGGTTAAATTATAGTTCGAATCATATAGCTCCATCTGATAATCAAGCTGTTCATTGCCAATCCAGAATCTGATGTCATCTCCATCTTCTTGAGCATTGACTTTCAAGTCGCTGTCAAAAATGTCTATTAAGACTGGGAAATCTTGAAGGTCTGCACTGACTTTTGTGTGGTCAACAACAATATCCTTCTTGTATTTGAACAACGAAATGCTATCTTCTGGCAGGGGTATCATGAAGTCCACAAAAAGTCTAGCAAGATCTACTCCGCCATAGCTAGATGTTCCTTTGATTCTGTTATAGTCATTATAGCTGTCTGAGAACATATAATCAAGCATGATACAGACGTAGTTGCCGCTTGACCACTCATCCCTCGAAATAACGCCCTGAACCAACGAAGATATGTCTGGTGACATGTACCTGGTACTTGCGACCCACGAATTCAGCAACCAGTTTACACTTGTTGTGCTCCAGTCGTATCTATCCTCGAGATGCGGGAGACCACTACTGAAAGGCGCAAAACTATCCTCTTGAGCCACGTACACTCGAAGTCCATTGTTACCTCCGCCCACTGAACTCTGTGCTTCAATTTCTAGTTTCGCGGAGGTTATAACTGCACCATTTGGTATATCTAGCAGGAACTGAAATGCAGTCTGATACTTGCTAGCATCACTCCACGCTGTCCCTTTAACACCTACATCCATTGGAGAAGAAACAATTCCTGTTGTAGGGTTATCAGAGCAGTCACGATATACTCCATCAGGGACATAAGGTGATACACTCCCAGATACAGTACTTGTTAAAATACTCTGATTTACACTGAGGCCAATTTGCTCTGGGAATGGTCGAGCCTCAAAGACAGCTTTGATTTCATCAATGTAAACATAATTGTTTATATTAGATGAAGGTTGACCTGAGAAGTCAGTGCTCAGACCAATTGAAACTGAAACAGAACCAGGCACTGGGATGTTCGAGAATACAGAAGCGGGAACATCAACAGTTTTCTGAATCCATGTATCAGTAGTATAACCCACACTTAGTACATTGAACTTAGCTTCGTAGCTTCCGACTCTTACGAACAAGTAGAACATACCAGTTAACGTCTGACCACTCGGTACCCTGTGATAGAATGATATTTTGCTGGAGTACACTTCTCTCCATGGTAATTGGACCTGCTGGCTAAGACAGATCTCCATATTTGGATTAAGAGTCTTGGTTGTATCAAATAGCACGCTAGGTCTCCATCCCATAGAACCTTCCCTACCAGCTCCTGCTGAAGTATACCAATAGAGTCCCCCATGTCCGGGATGGATTGTTGAGTCACCGCTCTTTAAAAGTGACCAATCATCAGGCACATAGAATGTTTCTGAATTCCATGCGGAACCAGTTATGATGCAACGTTCTGAATGGTAGTAATCAAGAAGCTCGTTCGTCAATCCTCCAACTTCTGTAGAAATATGTTCTATTGTTCCACTTAGAGCATCTACAGTCCAGCCTTGAGGTGCAGCGATAGAAACTGCTGCTGGTGCTGATGAATCGAGCATAACAATAGGCTGGGTGGCATTAGAGAACAAGCCATCAAAGGTAACTGGTTGTGATGCCCCGGTTGAACTGTACCCTTGAGACCCTTCTGCTGGTTCAAACCAATATGGTGAGCTATTACTGATGGACTTCTCACTAGCCAAATCAGACTGGTCTGAAGTGAATCCTGTAGGAGAACAGAATATTAGCAGAATGATACACGAAATTATGACTCTAGACCACACCCGCTTCCATCTCTTTATCTGATTTGCAAAGGTAATATTTGGACTCACTTGTCTTCACCTCCTTTTCCAAGGATGCTCTTCAGAAGTTCCTCTGCAAGTTCCCTCGGAAGTTCACGGGTCTGATCCATGATAGTTTCTAGTTCACTTCCCTTAATACCCGCATCCATTAACCGCTGACGTATCTCTTTTAGCTCATCTTCACCAAGCATATCAGTCGAATCGACTTCTTCAACTTCTATTGGCTCGAGAATAGTTTCCTCTACTTCTTTGGCGTCTTCTGGTTTAACATACTCTTTCACTGGTTCACGTTCTAGAACTTCATCAATCTCTTCTCCTGCCAGAATTGCTCGTGCCTTGGCCGCAGTTTCCTCTAGAATCGTTTCCATTGGCTTTCTCTCGGTTCTCCCCTGCTTGATGGCTTCCTGATTAATCACTTCCTTGACAAAGGTAACTTGCTCACTCAGTTTCATTTTTGAAACATCTAGCTTAAAGTCTTCAAGTTCATCAGGAGTCAACTTTGACAGGATTGATAGTTGAACAAGCAATTCTTCTATTTCAGGAACCTCAGTAGTAATTGCCTCACCTGGCATACTGGACGCTGTCTTTGAAATGCCAACGGGTTTTGCAATGTCATTGAACAGGTCTGCAACCATCTCTTGCCTGGTAGGAACATTATCTGGAGGTTCAGGAATCTTCCCTCTACTAATGGTTCTCACCATTCCTCTGATCTCTCGTAATCGCTTTGGCACACTGAATAATCGAGTCCACAAGACTACTCCAGCCAAGATTATGATTCCAATAGGCACACCAAAGATGATAGCACGTTCGAGAAGAATATCAAAATCAGAAGGTTCCACTGAAACTGCGATATTCACACTAGCAGACTCGTAATTCTCTTTTGATAGGATAACCGAAATGATTGTTGAGCCTTGGGTCCTTTGAGACCGTAGTCTGATTTCATACCATCCAGACCGGGAGGGATCGGATTGATTCAACGAAACAATCACATATCGAGTGTCTAGACTTGTTGCGTTTATTGAACCTCCTGCTATACCTTCCCCTGCATGACCAACCCATGTATCATAATAGAATACCCATACGCTGAATTCTGCCCCGTAGCTCATGCTCACAGAAGTCGACCCCTCGATTTGGAGTCCAGTAGGAACATGAATAATTGTGATTTGTATGTTTATTGAAGCTCGACTCCAGTTTCCTAGGAAAAAGCTCAGAATCACTCTGTATGGAATTTGACTAACTGTCCAACGTGTTGTATCAAATAATAAACTGTAATTCCCGTTTGATATTTCTTCAATCGAAAGATAATCCCTATCAGGAATTCCTGGACCGAGAACAACACCTGTTATTTCAGTCGCACCTGGAATTCCCCTGTTGTACCAAGTGTCATTATAGAACATGATTACTGGAAGAATATCACCATATGGTACTTGTAAGTTCAGACTGTCTTCGTCAATTTGATTCAAGGTAGGTGCAAACACACTGATTGCTGTAGGCACCTCTTTCACAATGAGTGTGAAGATCCCTGTTCCAGTCTTGTAGTTGTCCATCAGGAAGCGGACAGAAACTGGGTAGATACCAGGTGATACTAATGATGCATTGATAAAGACTTGATAGGTTCCATTACCAATGAATCTGTATAAACTCTCAGTGCCATCCCAATCTACGGTGACGGATGCACCAGCTATTCCTCTGTCATATAGAAGATCCCAATAGGTGAGATTAACCCATCCTGTCCAACCCCAGATTTTGGGACTGAGATATGTTGATTCGACAGAGGTTTCAATTGACTCTATGATGAGAGTCGTGAGATTACTTGAATAAGCAAACATCCCAATATTAGGATAAGCAGTAATTCTCAGAGTGTAGGTAGACGCACTATAGTCCCATGTTTCAAAGTCGAAGTAGAAGTAACCTGGTCCTCCAATTGATGTTCCATTCAAAAATTCACCAGTGAACGCTGTTCCCGATAGTGACCATAGGACAGTGCAATTTGTTAGACCTGTTGATAATGGATAAGACTCGTTTAATGATGGTGCAAGAACATATACTCCTATTCGAATTGTGTCTGACCAGTTGAAGGTTCGAGTACTATAGGTGGAGGTAAGTGCGTCAAGCCAAACACTTGTTGAAATTTGTTTGATTATTGCAGTCGCAGAGGTAGTTGCTATAAGGTAGTTTGTTCTCTCTGCAGTTATAGTGAGGACATATTCTCCAACGAATAGGTCAGTGGTATCAACGAATCCAGAATAATATCCATTCTTTCCTGGAACTGCGGTAAGGATGATTTCAATTTCATCCTGGAAGATATAAGTAACTCTGACAGTTGCTCCAAGTAATGGGAGATTGCTATAGGTATTGTTGACATAGACTGTAATGTTTACTGGAGTTCCCTTGAAAACTTCGGGTTGTGCTTCACTAATAATAGTCAATCCAATGGGCAGTTTCAGCACATTCACAGTGAGCTGGCCAGTTACTGTGACATAGTTCTTGAGAGTAGCTGTAATTGATACAACGTAGGTCGTAGCTATAGCGAGATTTCCTGTGTCGATAGTGAAGGAATAGTTGCCTGCCGGTGCACCTTCAATGAGAGTATCACTCAAAACTCCAAACTGATAAACAAGAGTTGCTCCAGATATGAGGACACTATCTCTTGTATCGTTGAACATTGCCCAAATTGACATAGGTTCGCCCCAATAGACATCCTGAATTGTCTGAGGTAGAATAAGTTCTGTAGGTATGCTCTGGATTTGAATAGGTATAGATATGTCCGAGATGAAATAGTCACTTATCTGAGCACCAACGATGAGTGTGTAAAGACCTGCGTCAAGACTTGTTGTTGTCAGCGTTATATTGTATAAGCCCGGACCAATTGATGTATAATCTGGCGTATATCCAATGTCTGGCCAAGTTATAATCAGAGTGGCACCACTAATCGGTGCATCACCCGCATCTTTGTCAACAAGCTCTACAATTACATATGTTGCTTCTCCAAAGTACGTACCTGGTGGTGTAAATTCATTCAATTCTCCTTGGCGAAGCCTGATTTGAAATGGCACCTGTATCTCGAGTGTCTGATAATCCGAGAATGACAAAGTTATGATGAATGAATTAGTTCCTGTAGCACCCGCATCGGAACAGTCTACAACCAACTCATATACGCCTGGCGATAACAGAGTTATGCTCCATGTAGCAGGTCCAGAGGCATTTGTCTTGTATCTTACTGAGAAAGAGCCCTCTGCACCACTAATTGGAATGCCATGATCCAAATCTATGAGGTTCAAAATGACAGAAACATTGTCATTTATTGGTACAGTCGAAGGATCTGGCTCCTCATTCGTGAGCTGTGCCTGAATTAGTCGGACTGATCCTTGAAGGAATATTGTGGTTGTATTTCTGTAAAATGGCGCAAGTGTGGGGCTCCAAAGTAAACGTAGTGAGAATGTGAAGGTGCCTGTACCGCCTAGACTCGTAGAGTCAACAAGGATTGAGTAATTACCTTCATTTCGGAAGATCCAGAAATCAGTGCCCTCAATAAGACCACTTGGACTGAAACAGTCGAAACTCACAATTGCATCATTAATTCCTATACCTGTTGAATCATCTACATATTCGAAATTGAATGTCATGTTGTCATATATAGGCACAGTTGGTGCAACATCGCGGATGATGACTCCGACCCTATTGACCACAGTCACCCGAGCTGATGCTCGACCATCTGAATAGTATGGTGCAACATTATCCTGCCAATCCATATAGAAAGTGATGTTCCAATTACTGATCAACCCTGAAAACAATACGGTCGAGTTAATAGATACCTCATAATTTGAACCAAGGTAGTTCATTGAGAAGTCGCTGTCTGGTAATAGAACTCCACCACTATATATCAACAAATGATCTTTGTTGAGTTGAATTGCTTGTCCTGTTGCTTCATCACTATACCTAATCGTAAATGTGACATTCTCAAGGAATTTTACTTGTGTTGTCGATACTAATGTTTCAGTAACAGAGTTTCTCTTTGTAACACTCAGCGTGAGGCTTATTATGGAAGTTGAGTAATATGGTGCGTTCGATGTCCAAGATGCTCTTAGCACGAGGTTAACGGTTGTACCAGCTGGTCCCAATGCAGTAGTATTCAGCGAAATGAAATAGAAGCCATCTGCAGGACTCTGTAGTACATAGTCCACCCCTTCCACTAGGTCCATTCCCCCTACTGTTAGAGTAATGGTCGCTCCGGCGATTCCATCTAAAGACAACGAATCTTGATAGTATGCTGTAAAGTTGACGTTCTCAAGATATTGTGTTGGTTCTGGCGATGAGGTCAGTTCCAGATTTGTTGCTCGCTCTCGTAGAGTAAATGAAACAAATGCTTCAGCTGACAAATAGAATGGTGAGGCGTCTGGATAGCTGACCTCAATCCAAAGAACGTATTCCCTATTTATCTCAAGATTTTGATTATATGTTTGAACTGTGAGAAGATAATCTTCTGAAGCACCTCGCCATATTGAAGTGAAGAACCATGAACTTCCGTTCAAGATTTGAATGGATGTTAATGTTGTAGTATTTCCGATATCAGCTAGAGTCAACAAATCACTGTAATGAAACACTAATTCGAGTGAGTTGTTGTATGCCATTTCTTCAACCGGCTCAACAAGAAGCACTGTCAGTCTATATCGCAAACTGAGTGATCGTGATGAAGTGACTACTGCATAATAGAAATGACCTGTACTCATTTCTACTGAGATGGAATATGTCCCTGGTCTGTTGAAGTATGTTGTCTTAAGTTCAATTTCGTATTCTCCATTTCCGAGGGGTGTGAAGGAGTATTCGGATATTGGAATTATCTGTGTGCCATTATACAGAGTGACTGACCCGTCGTTGATTGGTTGGTGTGGTCCAAGCGTGATATCAGTGAATGTGAGATGTAGAGTTACATTGTCACCATAAGGTGTTGGACTGATAGTCGAATAATCAAACTCAGTTTCACGGAATCTGACGCTTATGATGACTGGTCTTCCAGTCACATTAGCATAATATGGTGCTCCAGTCCAGGTCACACCTATTGTGAACTGTCGATTTCCAAGTGGAGCTCCTAAGATGCTTGTATTAAAGGAAACATGAAACATCCTCGTAGATTCGTTATATGTTATCGAGAAGTCTGGTAGTCCAATTGTGACACTCATCTGGCTACTGTTTGCTATACTGTAGGTACTACCTTCTGCTACATCATCAAATGAGAATGAAAAGGTTGCATTCACTCCGAAGGGAGTACTTTCCGGTGGGATCAAATTGATCAGGGTGCTTCTTGGAATGATGCGAACCGACACGGTATCCGTCCAGTTGCCATAGAATGGTTCTTGAGTCTTGGACCAATTTACATATACAATCATCGTATATGTTCCCGGTCCAGCGAATATCGTACTATTGAACTCAATCGAATAATATCCTGGATTACCAATATCCTCAGTGATTGTAAATAATGAGGGACTAAAGGATTGACCAACAACCTCTATGTATATGAACACGTTTCCTGCTGGTGCAGACAAGTTGGAGATACCATTACCACTGTAAAGCTCACTGTAGAGATATGTATAACTCAGGTTTCCAAGGTATGGAGTAGGTTCAGCAGAATCAATCAAATCAAGTTCTGAAGCCTCTCCTATTATCTTCACAAAAGCTACGGCAGAGCGGTCATAGTACTTCTGAACAGGTCCTGTCCAGTTAAAGAATACAGTCAGTTCGTAGATGCCTGAGCTACCTAAATTAGTGGCTGCAAATCTGATTATGTAGTAACCATTTCCTAGAAGTGTATCATTTTCAACGGTTGCAAGAATCCATCCAGACTCTCCGTATATGGATAGGTTAACTGGTGCATCAATAATTCCTGCATCATTATCGAGATCACCACAATAGACAGATATGTTGACCATTGCATTGTAGCTCGTAGGTTCTACAGCGCTCGCAAGTCTAAACTCAGTCAAGTGAGTCCTCAGAATTATACTTAGGTTGAAGTAACCAAACTGATAGTTGGGTCCTTTTGAAAAATTAAAGATAACCAAGTATGAGCTAAGTCCATTTGTGTCCATACTAGGTAGTTCAATTCTATATTGGTCTCCAGTCCAACTAACAACCAAAGGATAGGTCCAGTTATGGTCTATAGTTGCTCCAATAATCGGTTCATCATGTGTGATGTCCCAATAGTCTGCATAAAAGACAGCAGTGTCCCCGACTGGTAAATCAACAATAGTGACTGAAGATCTTGCATACGCATATGCAATTTGGACGAGAATCTGGAATGTCAATGTCTTAGCCTGATAGCTACTTGCGTCAGCTGTCAGATTCACCTCATGAGCACCTAGATCCCATCCCTGAACAACTATCAGCACCTCATATACTCCGTTTCCAATGTGTTGCCAGACTATTGATGCCCCTTCTGAGGTTATTAAACCAGTAGTAATATTCTGAACGTGATCTATGTCAACATATAATAACCTAACAGTGACATTTGTATCAAAACTAGTTGTCACCGTTGGATAGTCCGGGGATGATAGATAAGTCAGAATTGGACGATATGTGAATGGAACTTGAGGCGTATTGGTGTCCGTGTAATTTTCTGTTGGTAGGAAATCGACAAAAACGATAATCTTGTACTGCCCCTCTAGAAACCTCGCACTGTCAATTGTAATTTGATAGAGTCCATTTCCGAGGTTTGTGAAGCTCTCAAAGGTGTATAGTCCTCCTGTTTCGTTTCTTGCGCTAAAGTAGGACTGGTCAAGCCCTGTTATTGGCGTGCCGTCGATTGGGCTACCTGGCTCGCTCACATTCACATAGATGAACATCACAAAGTCATTCCCATTTGGAAACGGTTCAAGTGGATCCCAACTTAGGTACACTTTCAGTTTTCGAATCTCAAGTTGGATTACAATGTAAGAATCCATGTAGAATCTTGGAAACTCTGTCGCACTTATTGACACATTAATGAAATATGAGCCAACTGCCCAACCGCTAGTATCCAGCCAGAAACCAAAAGCAGGGTAACTATCACTTCCAGTTCCCCAATCCAAGGTTATCTGGCTCAGATTCCCGCTCCCAACTCCAATAGAGTCAAGGTCTAAATCTAACCAAGAAACATCAAAGTACGCATCAGTTCCGACAGGAATAGTTGAGTTGTAATCCACACTTAGTGATGTTCTGTGCGCAAGAACTAGGATGCTTATTGTTGTTGTTGATGATTGATAATTGAGTTTCGAGAAAGTCAAGTTAAAGTAGTAAGTTCCAGGTGCTAAAGAACTGACATCGATTGTTATGTTATAATAGCCACTCCCCTCCTCAAAAGTTTGAGTCTGGACAAATGGAGAAATTGAAAGACTTCCTCCCTCAACTCCAATTCCCGCATGGTCGATATCATACCAGTATATGCTTGTATTCGCTTGTTGACTCCATGGTGCTTCAACAGCATCTGGACTAAGAGGTGTTGCATCAGTAGCAATGGGTCGATAATTGAATTGAACATCGATAATACTACTCAGAAGGAATGATGAACTAGGCTCAGCTGTGAACCTAAATGTATGCTCTCCTATAGATAACCCTGTACTATCAACTGATACGAGGTAAGTTCCATTTCCATAGTCGATAGGTGAACCTAGAATTGTACCATTGCATGAGATCGTCGCGCCTGATAATGGCGCATTATCGAACTGGTCCTTTAATGTCAATCTGATTTCAAAATCATCTCCATAAGGCGCATCAGGTGGAGGCACATAAGTCAGGAAGGTCCGATGCGAGAGATCCAAATAGAAGAAATCTGTTGTATTAGTGTAGAATGGATGTGATGCTTCAAGATCTAGCCGCCACCGTCCATAACCTCCCAAATCAGATGTGTTGAGTGTTTTGCCATATCTTCCATCTCCATAATCATTGAGCTGGACATCTGTAGGCATACCACTTACACTCCAGTTCATAGATACTGTTGCTCCACTCACCATGGCCGCATTCAATGTGTCCTCGAGCTCAAATTCAACATAGAGTTGTTCGCCAATGAGTTTGGTTGAAATTCCGTCTGCAATCGCATCTCCAGGTGCTGCGAGGTTGAGCGAAACACCACGCTTCACAATAAAGCTCCTTGAGAACATACCAACTCTATGATGCACAACAGAACTACCATCACTATATCGAGCAGTTGCAAGCCAAACTCCTGCAGGAACTGAAGTATCCAGATTGATGGATGCTGACTCTGAATACCCTATATTCTCTTCAATACTAACAGAGTAGAAACTACTTGGATCATATTGGTTCTCAAACTGGGTTTGAATCCAACCTGCTGAGCGTACAACATCCGAAATACGAACCTCGTCAATCTGGCCATCCCATTCAGCACTCCAACCTCTGTCCTTTGGTTGGTCCCCATGTCCTATCCAGAAAGCTTTCTCGAAAGATGAAGGTGCAATTGCATTTGTTTTCGCTAAGACATTGGGGTCTTGAATACCGTCCATATAGATTCTCATTAATGACCCATCGTATGTTGCAACAATATGATGCCAAGAACTGCCAGTAACATCATTGGCTCCTCTAAGCTGATGGGTATCTCCTGGTAGACTAAAGGTTGGTTTTAACGTGGAGCTACCCCCATAATTGACATACAGTGCATACCCATCGTACCAACCCTTGTGATTCATTATACCATAGACATGAGTATTAGGAGTGATGTCATGTTGGACCCAAGCTTCAAGGGTTATTTGATAACCGTCAATATCCCATAGAGGACTATCACCACAGTCAATAAGATCGTAATATCCGTCAATGTTGTTGAAGTCCTGCCCCGAGCCTATCTTACCTGTTACCCGAGTTGGGATGAACGAACTGTTACCCTCACCACCTTGTCCATGATTCTTGTATTGGCTACTATCCAAATATTCATCGAGAGCTCCAGTTCCACTCTCTCCCAGGTGCCAGACTCCCAAGTAACCAGCATCCCAGACTGGTCCAGAATCATATACTATTGGAGCCAATGGATTCCCATAATACATAGTAATTACTGTATCACTAGAGCCAGAGAGTAATGGGACATTCACCCACGCTACGAAATGCGCATGGCTGCCATTATAAGATTGGTCAAACAGCTCTATCTCATGTGAAAGCGTTTCTTCGCCAATCGTGAATGCGATATCTCTTCCGTCAGAGCGCACATCTGTCTGAAGATCTGTATCATATATGTCTACCAATACAGGGAAGTTTACAAGACTCTCAGCAACATTTTCATGACTGATAGTGAGATACTTTCTGTGGTGGTAAGGGAGCGTGAATCTTTGTCCTTGAAATGTTGTTGTCCCAGTATACCACGTTGAGCCTGATGGGTCTCTCAGCTCAAGGGCGATTGTAGACCCTATAGTTCCAGAACTCCAAACACGAAACTGGATGTCATCACCCAATGTAAACTGGCTCGTGGTAGAATAGGGTCCTCCTGCAGGTCCCATCTGCGTATCGAGAATATGATTCCTATCCAAGAATTGTAGCTGCCACATACCATACTCGTCAATTGCTGTTGAACTAACAATCAATCTTCCATCAAAACATGTCCAATCAGTTGCGAATGTTAACTCAATACCTGAAGGGCTTTTAACGGAAAATGGCCACCATTCGCCCTCTGGATACGAAATCTCGAATGATATCGAATCTAATTCAGGCGGAGGCGACACCAACACACCAGCAGTCCAAATTGGCAGACTCCCATTAACAATAGAGAATGATGTTCCTAGAGTGAAGTCATCAGCATAACTTTGAGTTGGCATCTGAACTTCAAGTGATAGCTTAGCCCCGATTGTGACGCTGGATTCAGAACTTGTTGTGAAAATGTATCCCTCACCACTAATTTGTACTTCCGACCCAACTGAATAGAAGGAGCTAGGATTGTATTGATTATTATATTCCGTTAATATCCACTCTGAAGATCGGACAATATTGGACACTCGAATTTCATCAAATTTCCCAAGAAACTGACTATTTGTAATAACATCATTTCCTCCCCATAACCAATCATCAAGACTGGCTAGTTGTGTCCATTCTGAGGGAACATTTTCAATAGCTAAACTCAATGGAACTCCATCCAAATACATCACTACGCTTTTTGTAGAGTAGTCTAAAGTTAATGTAGCGTAATGCCAAACACCATTTGTAAAGGGATTTGTAACAAGATTATAATCAATGCTATTGCCACCCCATGGATAGAAGAAATTGTCCCCATCTGATTGTACTGCCCATTCAAAACCATCAACTTGGATATTTGGCGGGTCAAAGCGATCACTTGTTGTAAAAATGCGTTGATATCCGCCATCAGATGAATCCACCCAATTGACCCAGATTGATATAGTCCCTGCATATTTTATCAAGTCCAAGCTGGAGCTTTCTGACACATTGATCATGTCATCAATTCCATCCAACTCAAACCCGCTCCCAATTTGACCTGGGACTAGATCTGAGCCGCTCATGGATCCCAAAGTTACACCATCATTGTTATACGGACTACTATCATAAACTATTCCTGTTGGACTTTCATCTAGATGCCACGCACCGACATAACTGCTCCATACTGCATCTGGTCTTTCTTGAGCTGGTAAGCCTGGATTGCCATAATACATAGTGATCGTTGTATCGATTGAAGAAGAAAGGTCTGTCTTAACCCAGGCAATAAGATGCGCATGTGTTTCGTTATATGTCTGGTCAAAGAGTGCAATCTCGTGTGGACACCAAATATATCCAGTCTTGAACATGATGTCATCTCCGTCAGGTTGCACATGAGTCCTAAGATCTGTATCAAAAATGTCAATGAGCATAGGGAAATCCGTCAGGTCTGCACTGACTTTTGTGTGGTCGACAACTATGTCTTTCTTATATTTGAAATCAGTAATTTGAACTTCTGGATGATATTCTTCCTGGAGTGCTGTTTCATCTCCTATTGAGTAGAAACTGTATGGATCATTTTGATTATTGAACTCAGTTAGTATCCACCCTGCAGAACGAGCAACTCTAGATATGCGGA
>LRSL01000082.1 GCA_001563335.1 Candidatus Thorarchaeota archaeon SMTZ1-45
TATTCAGTCGTAGGTCTGCATCTTCCAGCGTTATCACTGCGTGTTTCCATCCAAGTTCTGTACGCAGTTTTGCTATCGAAAAATGCACACTTTAAGGGTTGTGTCACATTAACCTAGCTCAGACAGGCATTATCATAAGGACGATAGCAATCTGATTTTTAGTTTCTGGAGTAGTGAAGTATGACTGATGACGATTATGGAAGTTTCACTGAAGACAAGTCCATAGTCGAAATTAGGTCAGAAGACAGACAAAGATTTGGGTTAAGCAGCAATCTCAGACGGCTTGCTTTGGTAACCGGAATTGCACAATTCTCAATGAGCCTATGGGTTTGGCAATTTGGGATTTTTCTAGAAGCTAATGTGAACCAACTATGGCAAATCGGACTCACGTTTTCAGTTGGAACCTTCGCGATGATCGTGGGTTATGGAATTTCAGGGCCTATTGCAGATTATATGGGAAGAAAGAATGCTATGATTTTTGCATTTATCCCAATGGCATCCGGACTAATTGCTCTCAGATTCTTCCCAGTCTGGCCACTAATACCCATTGAGTATGCAATAATCGAGATTGGCTGGGCATTTATCATCATCATGACAAGTGCAATGCCTGCAGACGAGATAGCAAAAACAAGTGGAGCTAATGCAGCGAGAACATTCAATATGGTTCTCCTACCAGCATTTTTAGTAGATGGCTTGAGTCCAATTATTGCTGGAATTTTGCTAAATGCAGGTTTTGTGGCAGGTGACCTTCATCTGTTGGCTGCTATTGGTTCCTTGGTGGCAATGTTAGCCACGTATAAAGGTGTTAGAGAAACCCTCGGCAAAGATATCATTGAAACAGCAAGAGCAGGTTCCATTATTACAATCAGAGGATTGGGTCAGAATTTTTGGATTTTCACTGCTGGAATGTTTGGTTATGTTCTTGTCATGAACTTCGCATTTCCTTACATGGGAAATTTGGTCGTCAATGAATGGGGCGTCAATGAATCATTGTATGCTTTCGCTTGGGGGGCATGGTCATTCACATGTGTTATGTTGATGTATAGTCTTGGATCAGCAACTGACAGGAACATCAGAGCCGCATTGATTATTGGCACCTATTCGACAGGAGCTATTGTTGGAATGTTTGCATTTGGTAAAACTTTGATTGATCTTGTCATTCTGAACATCTTTCTGGCCGCGCCAATAGTAATATGGAGTGGAGCTGAAAAGACTCTTGCAGTTAATGGTGTTAGAAATGAAATGAAAGGTCGCGCACTAGGGACCTATCAATTTATGATGAGTTCTACACGATTAGTGGGATCATTCATTGGAGCTCTGCTTTGGGATTACTTCGGTAGTCTTAGAGCCGTTTATAGTTTATCTAGTATGGCCGGCATGATTCTTGTTGTGGGTCTTACATATGCTCTTATGAAAGTAAAACTTGAATATAGAGGAGAATCACAAACACTCGTCAAATCCGAGTAAATCTCTTATCTTCAAATAAGAAACGATAGAAATTGAAAGGAGTCTTGAGGGAGTAATATGAATGACGACAAATCATCATTCATTGGTCGTCGCTTGAAGCATACTGGAGATTTACTTTTAGGTGGAGCAAAGAAACAGGTTGGAGATTACAGACTAAAGTTTGAGGGATTGAAAGGGACCTATGATGAATTTCTCTCCAAGCTTCTTGTTACATATATACCTAAGAAGTTCGATTTATCATTCGTTGACAAGTTCTTTGGCAAAAGGAAATTAGAATTTGCAGGAATTGATGGGACTGTCTTGAAACATGATGTTTTCGATTTAGTTGTGTTTTTCGCTGGAGCGTATAGTGCACATGGAGTGATTGAGTTTGAAGATATTGGAAGAGTATCCGTCGTTTATGATGAGAACTACCTCGAAAGGGGGGTTGGTGTGTCGAGTGTTCTTCCAGTCTACATCAATGAAGTGCCTTTGATAGATCAAACACTCCTAGTACGTGACGAGGATGGGCATGCTGACAATTCAATCACATTCACTGATGCATGGGTTGTTGACAACTCTGCATTTGCAGATTTCTTGATGGGCCTTGCAGAATTCTATTTAGGATATCAACTAGTTAGCTCAGAAGAACCTGTTGATATATTATTGATAGACAGGATTTTTTCTTCAGAGATTGCTTCATTCTATGCGGAAACATCGGATTTTAGATTGAGTTTGGATCATGAATGCGGCTTAATAGGTCACAAAATTGATGGTAGACCATTCACAAAGACTGAATGGGTTTATGCAAGGAAATTGTTTGGAAATCTGAATCTAGGCACACCACCAGCTAGGGGCGAATTCTTATTTCCCAGAGTCGTGATGGAGCTAATCAAAGAACCAGGTAATTCATTGACACGTGATGACCTGGCAGGAAAGCTTGGTTTAACTGATGATTATCATCTATCAAGACTTGATAAGGAACTCCAAAAGGGCATTCGCGGTTCCGGAGAAGTTGAAGGGCTGATTATTCGCAAAGATAAGCACTTTGTTTTGAAACCAAAATATCGAGACATAAAGGTTCGAATCAAAAAGCTTGTTGAAGAAGTATGTGGACGTATTTTCTCTGGAGATCCCAATGTTTCTTACGATGATAGATTCAAGATTGATGGTCGCTGGATAACAACAAACGATCTTGCATTTCTTAGTCTGGCATCATTATATTTGACAATCGAACAATGCTGGGAGAATAAGATTCTCCTTGTGGGAGTTGCAAAAGATACATCTGCTAGAGACTTGAAAAGACAGGTTCTTCCAATCTTGAATCATATAGGAAGATTCAAGGGTACATTCGGAGGAAAGGGTCAAGACACACCAGATACAGATCGAATGATTCTCCAATGGATATCATTACATGAAAAAGACAAGTTAGTAGTCCCGTGGGCAACCGTTGAGTATGATACAGCATTCAAAACAATAGTTCCCCATTTTGACAGAAAACCAGAATTGGTTTCTGGAGCTCGTAGAAATCAAATATCCTTAGAAAAGACATTCGCGAAATCCTACTTTCAGCTCTGTCAAGCTGCATCTGATAAAAGACTACGAAGTAATGTTCTGCTCTATGACAGACTAATCTATCCCGAGTTTGATAAAGAATCAACTCAGATGACAATACTCAAACATGATTATGAGAATAGACCGGACAATCCTGAATCTGTAGAAGTCGTCTTTTATGAAGGGATCAATAATCAAATTCAATCGTTCATTATTCCACTTTTTGAGGCAATGACAAGTTTAAGCATCCCAGAACTCTTTGGGCACTTGAAGCCACTTTACATAGCAGACAAGGTGGCAAAGTATTATTGGAGCCAATTCAAAGGCATGGTAGAGAGTGCGGGAATGTGGTTAGTCAACCGTCCTGATTTGAGGGAGTTTCTATTCTATCTAAGTAGTTTTAGAGAGAGGAGGTCAAGTGTTGAACAATCAAGAAAGTACTCATGAGAAATATTTCACAGATTTTGATGGTGCATTTGATGGAAGGCTTGCACGAGTGATTCCTGTTGCTGCAAATTACACATCAGAATGGGCGGGCTCAGCTGCAAGATATGATTGTAGGATTAAACTACGATACAATAAAGAATTAATGGCGCAGCTAGAAGAGGGGATGCTTCTGGCAGTACGAAATTTCAAGGGGCAGTCAAAGAAATCAGGAAAGGATAAAATTCAGAGATATACTGTAATGGTAATTAGTAAAGTTTGGCCGCTCCATTATGGATTGGGAGGAGTAAATGATAGTCATTATTATCCACTCCAAATGGAGATAATTGAACAGTCCGTTCCAGACTGGTCGACTGACGACCAATCAACCATGATGGTTCATATGACAGCGGTTCCAATTAATTATGATTTGGTTATTGATTCAGCAGGAGAATTCGAATTCAAGAAGGGGTTCTCATATCCATTGCTTGGTGAGAGAGTGCATGTCATTAATATGGAAACTATCGATAAAATATACAATTCTCGAGTAAAAGAAGCTATAGCTCACACAAAATCAACGACATCTCCAGACCCTAAGAAAGCCCCTAGAATAGGTACTCTGAGGATGTTTCTTGAGAGAGATGAACAAGTTCCCATCTACATTGATTTCAACAAACTCCTTAGATATCATTTCGGTGTCTTCTCTTTTACTGGAGGGGGTAAAAGCAATCTCCTCTCTAATCTGTTTAGAAGGATATTATATCACACAAAAGATACCAAACTGATCATTTTCGATATAAGTTGCGAATATCCGTTTCTTCTCTCAGATGTCATTTCAGATCCAAAGATTTCTTGCAAAGTCATTTTGGAGGAGGAAGCAAAGTCTGCAGATCATTTTGCACGATCAATAGTGAAACCGCGAGATTTTGAAGATGATGATTCTGCAAACAATATTTTGAGAAAATTATACGAAGATGGCCATGTCACATTCTACAATCAACCCCTGACTGCTGTTCCCACATTTGGAGGTCTTTTGGAAGAGATACAAGATATGAAGACTGCTCAATCTCTAGACAAACCTCATTATATTCAAGCTATTGATGAAGTGCTAAACTTTGTTGCAGATTGGATGGAAAATAACAATAAAACTGCAGGCGAGAAGCTAGACAATGATTTCATTGACAAGTTTGCTCTTACAGCGAAAAGTGCTGTTGAAACATTTAATGTCCATAGCAGCTCTGGAGTATATGCATGGGCTACCACTCGGGATAGCTTAAAGCGAAGCTTAGCTAGAGCAGATAAAGCAATGACTACTGGAGTTACTGTAAAAGATATTCTGAATATGTTTTCAGGACCAGAACGAGTAATTTGCATTTCACTTGCAGATCCCGAAATGTTACGAGATTTAGTCATAAGACTAACTAGCGCGGCTCTAAAATACCGAAAGCGAAGATTTGAGATTAAACCACAAATACTCTTTGTGTTCGATGAGGCTCAAGAGTTCATCCCTAACAAAGCCAGTGGTCAACTTGAACGCTGTAGTCATGCAGTTGAGAAACTCCTCCGACAAGGCAGAAAGTATGGCCTTGGAGGTGCAATTGCTACTCAGAGAATTGCCTATCTTAATACAAACATTATGCAGCAACTCCACACTTTCTTTGTGGGCACCCTTCCTAGACCCTATGATAGAACAGTTGTAAGTAGCTCTTTTCAAATTGACCTGAGCATTCTGGACAAGACTCTTGAATTCCCACCAGGCTCGTGGTTATTATCAAGCTACATAGCCACAGGTCTTGACAATGTTCCTGTGTTTGTAAAGGCAGACAACTCAGAAGATGTTTTGAAAGAGCATGTAGCAACAATGAAAATACTAGGAAATTAGTATGATTTAGACATAATCATATTAGCTTAGTTCATCGGGGTTTATTGATTGAATTTCATCAATATCGTGAGTGTCAGCAAACTCTCCAAACAAGTGCCCAGAGCGTCTGGCTTTAGTTTCTATGTATGCCTTGCTATACTGAGTGGGCTCAACAATAAGTGGAAGACGTTCCACGATTGTAATTCCTGCATCAGATAGTTGACGTATCTTCTCAGGGTTGTTTGTCAATAGCTTGATGGATTTCACTTGCAAGTTTTTGAGAATGTTCGCAGCAATTCCATAATCACGTTCATCAGGTTTGTATCCTAGGTGTATGTTTGCATCTATTGTATCAAGACCTTGGTCTTGAAGAGCGTATGCTTTAATTTTTTCAGTGAGCCCAATATTCCTTCCCTCTTGTCGAAGATAGAGGAGAGCACCTTCACCCTCTTTCTCAATGATCTTCAGTGATTCTAATAATTGGTCACGACAATCACAACGCTGACTGCCCATAACATCCCCGGTCAAACATTCAGAATGGACCCTAGTGACAACACCTTCCTTCCCTACAATGTCGCCTTTGATGATTGCAGTATGTTCTTTTCCATCACAGGGACTGACAAAACCAGCAATCTGAAACTCTCCAAATCTGCTAGGTAGATCAGCAATGGCAACCAGTTGAACACAGCATTCATCAGTTACGCATACTTGGCGCTCACTAGCCACAAGCAACATATCGATTTGGTCAGAGGATAGTTTCATCTCAATCAAAGGCTGTCGCTTGCTTCATCTTGATATATCTTTGTAATGAGCAATTTCCGGCATTTCTAAATAGCACCAAATCTTCATTGTGCCATCGTTCCGTGAGGGAATCGGATTGACAAGAAACCATAAGACTGCAGTAGAATTGAGCCAGGAGTGGCTAAAAGAAAACACGAAGCGGTATGCGTTTAAGAAACTAGAACGGGAGATAATTCAGACAGGAGCCTGTGTAGAATGTGGTTCCTGTGTTGCTGGTTGCCCTGTTGATGCTATTACTGGAGAGCGGGTTGAGAGCAAGTATGTTCCTGTCTTGACTGGTAAGTGCATAGCCTGCGGAACTTGCTATGCTATGTGCCCAAGGACAGCTATTCTTGACACTGATATTATTGGTGAGTATAGCAATGTCTGGAAGGTGAGGGCACTCAACGATCACAAACGGCAAGATGGAGGAGCAGTCACAGCAATTCTAGGAACAATGCTCGAGAAGAAATTGATAGAGGCAGCCATTGTTGTTGGACACTCTGATGATAATCTATGGTTACCTGCCGCAAAGAAAGTTGCAACAAAAGATGAGCTATTGACATCAGGAGGAACATTCTACACTCATGCGCAAGTCATAGAGCAAATGGTGAACTGCTTCAAAGAGAACCTTTCAAACATAGGAGTGGTTGGAACTGCATGCAATATTGACGCAATACATAGGTTGCAGTCACATCCTGGAAGCGTCTTTAATGTTGATTCTAAACCACCTACTGCATTCAAAGTGAGTCTGTTTTGTATGGAGTCATTTGATTACAAAGGGCTAGCAGGATTCCTAAAGAAAGAGAGTATCGACATCAAGAAAGTGGATAGGTTTGCAATTGCTAAGGGAGAGTTCATGGTCACAGTTGACGGGGAAACAAAGAATTGGCCAATTAAAGACCTAGATTATATTGCATCTTCCTCGTGCGCGTATTGTACAGACTTCACTGGGATAAATTCGGATCTTTCATGTGGAAATATTGGTTCTGATGACGGATGGACTACTGTCATAGTCCGAAGCAAGCAAGGAGAACAAGCGTTGAAGTTAGCAGTAAAAGAGGGAATAATTGAAGCAGAAAAGATAGATGATAGTGCGCTTCAAGCAGTGATAAACACAGCGCGTTCTAAGATGAACAAGAGGTATAAATTAAAGTCACCTCATTAGGTAGATCCATGATAAGAGGTAGAGTGAGAAGTTCTAACTCTCACTCTGTCTTTCTATCTAACGTCTTCTCATGAATACCACAGCAACAATGATGACTACTCCTGCGACTCCGCCTCCAACAAAGAGTAGAGTCATATCAAGTGGGGTTCCAACACCGGTCGGCGTAGTTCCGGTTGGCGTAGTTGGAGTTGTATGATCATTAATCTGAGCTCTCTCAATTGGTTCATCATCAACCACGATATTGTCGAATTGCGCACCTTCCACAGGAACCCTTGCTTCAAGGATAAATCGCTCGGAGTAGTTATATTCTGTATCTACAGCAGAAAAATCAGGATCAGTAGGGAAAGATGTCGCATTAACATATACATCAAAACCGCCAGTCGAATTTCGACTCACATCTATAGATGTCCATGTATTTTCAAGACCCTCAGTTTCTATGCTACCTAACCAATAATTTGCTGTATTACTACCCATACGTCTTAGAAGCGAGATTGTATTCACGTCGAATTGAATTACATATCCATAGATTAGACCAGACTCGGTTTCATTGGCGATAAAAAAGATGGTAGTTTTATAATAAGTGTCAGCATCTGGATGATATACATCAAAACTCCATGCTCCTTCGTATAGCGAGCTATTATGCCAAATTCGATTTCTTACGTCTTGAAAAAGATAGTTTACCTCTAGTGTCCCATCCGGTGTAACAGTCCAATTTCCTGATTGTACAGTCCAACCATCCATATCGCCCTCGAAGTATTCACTCCATTCATCAGTTGCTGCGGATTGAGGGAATAAAGCGAATACGAAGAGTACGACAATCAAAAGTCCTGAATATCTCATTATTCTAGTTTTCAATTGCTCTCCTCCAATACGCATGGATAAACATCTATGTAATTTAATTACTGGTAATTCAAATTTATAGTTACATTATATATATATAAGAATGTTTCGCGTAATTAAAAGTGATATTTGGAGGTCGTCACGGTTGGTTCAGAAGAAGAAAGAACAGTCTTCTCACAAGGTGAAAGACGAGCTACTCGAAGAATTATCCACACAAGGAGTAGATTCGAAACGTGGCGCTCCTGTTATGACTCGTCTTAATGATGAACTCATTGATATGTTAGACACGCTTGTGAAACTTGACATCTTCAAAAGTAGATCTGAAGCTATTGCATCTATTATCGCGAAAGTACTGTACGGTCAAAAGGAGAATTTCAAGCAGTTAAAGGCGGAAATCTCTAAGATCGAGAAGATCCAAGACTCTGCTAAGGAAATCGTCGCTGATACTCTGAAGGCGTAATATTCAGATTCTATGATTGATTCATTTTGTGATTAAATCCGGAAATGTAGAATTGATGATATTCTTGAGATATCTCATGCTAGGATATTGATTCGCAATGTTACTGACATCCTTCAATATTTTGTGCATGTCGTCATATCTTCTTTGTTTTTGACGAAGACTCGCTTGGAGAATCAGAGCTCGCGCTTCGATACCTGGAAGGTCGTTTGTTTTTGCATGCTCGAACAGCCTCTGCATCCAAGGTCCTGATACATCTAATTTACTCATTGTAGATTCTTCATCCAGTAAGGCGATTTCAATTTCAGTGAGGTTGAGAAGACAGATGTTCTCAATCATTAGATTAGGATCCTCTTGATGAGATTTCAGAACTTCTTCGAAACATTGGACAGCGGCAGTCAGGTCATTCTCTTCTTTGTCCAAGATGCCCTCCACCATATGATAGAATACGAACATGGTATTATCTGCTGACTTCAGCATCATTTTATGAGCAACTGCAAGTTTTTTCTTTGCCTCATCTTTTCTTCCAAGATTGATTAGAGCCCAAGCAGATTGAATAATTGGGTATGAAAGTCTTCGATGTTTAAAGTAATCTATGTCAAATCCTGTAGTCATAAATTCTAGGGCTTTTTCTCCCTCACCAATCTGATTATAGTAGAATGCAGAGATAAATTTCAGGACGTCAAATTTAACATCTTCATATTCTCGCATTGAAAGGGCTTTAAGGTATTTTTCGAGTCCTCCGTTGGTTTCACCTCGCAATGTCATGATATGACCTAGTTCTCCCAAGACAATTAGATTTGCATCTCTAAATCCTAAGTACTCGCACCTTTCCTTCGTTGAGTAAAGTAGATCAAGTGCAGCCCTGAGATTCGTATGTTTCAAACGGTTAGCGATTCGAGTTTGGATTGCAGTTTCTATAACTTGGTCATCGAATGTGCGTGCTGTTTCAAGTGCTTCTTTTAGTACAATTAACTCCTCTCTTGTTTTTCGCCCCATTCTATATGTATCAGCTTCGATTAAATACAAATACGATTTGAAGCATTCTAATTCCTTATTTTCATTCACATTTGAGGTGATAATATCAATTGGTCTGATGTCAACATCAGCCTCTGGATATAGAAACTTAATTTTGATTCTCCAATTCAAGTACAAGTGAGTTGCAAACCAATCGTTGGGAGCATCACTAATGGCATAATGAAGCGATGTCCTCATCTCCTCCCAACTTGCACTCTCACCCTTCATAGCCCAAATGGTCAGGATCAAGGGTTCAGCCAAGTTTGGGACTTTTCGTTCTTTCTCTAACTCATAAATGAGGTTGTAGTTATTAATATTATATAGAAAGAAGATTGCTAGATACTCCAGCAATGGAGATACTTTTTCAGAGAGCACTCGCTTGGCCAACCTTTCTGCAAAATCACTATAATTCACTGCCTCATCCATGATAGTTTCGAGGATGCCTCGTGTATCTTCATCAATATGAGAAAAACACATAGTAATGGTTCCTATTGGTTTCACTATCAGTACCACCGGCAATTGGAGAACGGATTAGATTGGAGGAGTTTGTACATCAATGCTATACGATTTATTAATTGTTATTAGAAAAGAAATGGGGTGAGGCGTTCCTGATATGCTGGAGAAAAACATACTACTCACTGGAAAACCTGGAACAGGTAAGACTACAGCAATCAGGATTGTGGTTGACCAACTCAATCCAGTAAGTACAGCGGGTTTTTGGTCCAGAGAAATCAGAGTGGGAGGGCAACGGATTGGCTTTGCAATCGAAACATTGTCTGGTAAGATCGGAACTTTGGCGCATGTGAATCTGGAACATGGTCCGAAAGTAAGCAAGTATAGGGTTAACATAAATGACATAGATTCTATCATTGTGCCTGAGTTGGAAATGGCACGTACATCAGGTCGATTTATCATCATTGATGAAATTGCCAAAATGGAACTGTTCTCAGAGAACTTCGAAGTTGAGGTTCGTAAATGCTTAGAAACGAAACGAGTCATTGGTACAATCCAACAAAGAACACATCCCTTTCTCAATGAAATTAGGTCCAGGAGTGATGTTCAGCTGATTGAACTGACAACAGAAAACCGTAACCTAGTTCCAACACAGGTTCTGAGGATTCTGAAGGTTTAGAGTACTTACCTTGTCTTGGTTCTGAAATACAGAACAAGGATTACCAATAGGGACAGAGAACCAAAAATCACAACCACTGCATATAGAAGTGCAGGTACTCTGTCAATTCCCTGAGGTATAATCTCCACTGCAATCCAGCCTGTATCGAAGATAAGCTGAACGGATGAATTGTCCTGTGCAACGACCTTGAACCAAACCACAACACCGTGAGAGTACTCGCCAAGTGCAACTGTGAAAATATTCACAATCTCAGACTGGTTCATATTTTCAGTTTCGAATTCAAAGTCAACAGACTCAGGATCACCAACACCCCATTGAATCTCTATATCGCTGATATTGTTCAAGTCCCATACATACGCAACGACCGAGAGATTATTACTTGTAGGAGTTGAGTAGGTTTGGATTGCACGCACTTGTGCAACTGTTGGTGGATGTGCATCTGGTGTGACTTCAACCTCTATCAAAGAGAATGCACTCTGATTGAAGAAGTCAGTATATGTCATATTATAGAGATAGATACCAACTGGAAAACGATCTACATTCAAAACATATTCCTCTCCACGCCAAGTGCCATTATCGTAAGTTTCTCCATTGAGTGTGAGATTGAATGATTTAGGATTGCTTTCTTGGATTGTCCAATTGATGTCGTAACCTGTGTATCCTTCCTCGTAAGAGAGATCACCAGAGGAAGTAATGATAGGAGCTCGGATATCAGGGTAGATTGTTACATTGACTGAATCATTTGTCATTCTGCCAAAATCATCAAAGAGCGTAAGGGTGATTGTATAGTTACCAAGGAAAAGTCCATCAATGTCAATAACAAGATCTTCTCCCTCAGGATCACTAAAAGTCCAATCAGGTACTTCTATATCTAGGAAAGTGTGAAATTCAGATACATTCCCATACGAAGTATCATTATAGAGTATGACTGCTTTAACCGTGTAGTTCTTTGGATTACTATCATATGCATGCCATGTAATATCGTACCCTTCATCACCGAACTCATAAGCAATATCATCGGGAGACGTTATTGTCGGATATGTCAAGTCAGGTACAACTGTGACATTCACATAACTTGAAGAATTTCGACCAAATGTATCATTCACGAACAAAGAATATAGATACCAACGAGATGCGTTCAGTCCATCCACATTGATGGTAATATTTCTACCATCCCAAGGTCCAGATACAATGACGCTTTCATTACTGCTAGGTTCATTTGATATTCTGGATACATTATAGAAGTCAGGATTTGATTCAGTAATATTCCAGCGTATCTCATGTCCAAAACTCCCAGCCTCATATGTAATATTATTTGGTTGTGCAATAATTGGTGCAGTTTCATCCAGGATGATTGTAATGATGGTTGTCGCTGATGCATTCTCGCCTTCTTGGTTAAAGACAGTACAGACCATTGTGATTTCTTTAGGAAGTGTATCAACCAGATTATTTTGATAGAGCCAAGCAAGATATACTGTGATAGCACCACCCTCCCAAAATCCATAGTCTAACCTGACACCTTCAGCTGTCACACTATAATTCTTGGGATTTGGATCACTTGCATGATAGACAATTGTACGGCCAATGGTTCCATTCTCAAACTGGTAAGTGCTAGGTCCAGAAATGGTCGGAGCTGCAGGCTCCATAATGGCAATTCTATCATAGGAATGACTGAGATTATTTGTGTTCAAAACGTAAGGTGAAAGAACAAACCATGCCAGCATAACTACAATTGCAATGTTGCGGAGTTTCGATGAAACCATCTGACTAACTTCCTAATATTGTCTATATGTGGACTTATTGACCGCTCGAACTTCTTGGTGTAGTTTTATACCCTTCGGTGATTGACATCCACTACAACAAACATATAGGGTATTTGTATGGCATAGGCTGATAAGACAGGATGTTTGTTCAAATTATGAAGAACTCTGTCTACAATGGGACTAGCAAGACATAGGGGAAGCAATAGTGCCAAAAGCGATTCATTCGATATGGTGGGATGACAATCTCGGCCCTTCGGTTGGCAGGTCATATCCTGAAACAGACCCTTTGACGAGTGAAGAAGCATTAATCATCTTTATGGGTCATGGAGTGAATCGAGAGGCTGAAGTGGGGTATTCAAAATTACCTCGCGGATTAACGATTTCCTATATGAAACCTCCAAACTGTATAGCTGTCCTTCTGGATGATGGAGAGAACACTACAACCATTGAGCGGAATCTCCTTAGACTTGTGAAATATATTGATTTCAATAGTGACAGGTGGGACAATGAGCTTCAACGTGCCTTTGAATTACTCCATGAATTAATTGACGAAACAAGTGGAGCTGAACTCTTAACGAATCCGGAGGTAAAGAAGCTTGTCGAGGATATGTCAGACAAAAGAGTACCTGCAATCACACCAAGGCATGTGCTACGTGCATCAGTTAGATATCCTAAAGCGCAAGACTACTTTGGTAATGATGATGATGAAATCGTCAGAATTTTGAAAGACCTGGAAGATGAAGGGATACTTGAATCGCGCACCTATGGACGACGTGTTGAATGTAGGCAATGTGGTGAATCAGATTTATCGATAGAGCTACATTGTCCCCACTGTGACTCCAACGATTTACATAAAGTCTACACACTCTTCTGCCCAAAGTGCAGTGATCAATTTCATGCAATACTAGTTGATGATATTGCGGAGATTACATGCTTAAGCTGTAAACAACCTGTAAAAGTTAAAGAACTCGCGATTATTGATGTGGAACCACTGTGCAATAAATGTGGCACCGCTTCAAATGATCCCAAGATTGTTTTTCGTTGTGCATCATGTGGAAAGCACCTGAGAAGCCCAGACCTTTTAGCGGGTACTGGGCTAGCTTATTATCCAAAATGGTGAACCACAACAGTTTTGTCGAGCATTGAGCTGCGTCACAAAGGAGTGAGATGACAAAATGTCAGAAACCACAATAAATGTAGGAGTTATCAAGCTTGGTGCTATTGCTTCAGCACCACTTCTTGATCTAATATTTGATGAGCGTGCAGAACGAGATGATATCAATGTTCGAGCTTTTACAAGCGGTGCAAAGATGGACGAGGAATCGAGTATAGGTCCTGCTGAGTCTTTAATAGCATGGGCACCTCATCTTGTACTAATAGTAAGTCCAAATGCTGCTCTGCCCGGACCAACCAAGGTGAGAGAGATGTTAGCTGAAGCCAAACTTCCGACAATATCGATCTCAGATGGTCCTGCAGAAAAAGCATTCTACAAGAAAGATGATGAAGGAAAGAAGCAACCATATGTCTTAGATGGCCAGGGATTCATTGTGATTCCCGCTGACTCAATGATAGGAGCAAAGAAAGAATTCCTTGATCCAACGGAGATGTCATTGTTCAATGCTGACGCAATCAAGGTTCTATCAATAACAGGCGTAGTAAGAGCAATACAGCATGAGTTAGACATTGTTATCGCAGCTATTCAAGCTGGCGAAACTCCCAAGATGCCTCTGGTAAAACTTACAGCTGAAGAGATTGTCAAGTGTGGATACTTCAAGAATCCGTATGCCAAGGCTAAAGCCATTGCAGCTCTTACTATCTCAGAAGCAGTGGCGGAGGTTACAACTAAGGGGTGCTTCAAGACAAAAGAAGCAGAGGATTATATTCCGCTTGTCGCAGCTGGTCATGAGATGATGCGCGCAGCGGCAAAGCTAGCTGATGAAATTCGAGAACTAGAAAAGGCTGGAGATTCTGTACTCAGGAACCCACATGTTTCAAAAGGTAAAGTAAAGACCAAGACTGCTTTAATGGATAAACCAAAGTAGTCTCCATGCTACTTCTTCTTCTTCACAGTCTTCTTTACGACCTTTCGAGCATTCTTCAGAATCTTCTCAGCTCGATCAATAGTAAGCCCATCAATCTTCTGGGCTAGTCTCTGAGCGGATTCGCCAGCTAGTTGTGCGGCGGATTCATATCCCGCCGCATTCAATTTCTTCTCCAAACTTGCACCAATTCCATCAACTCTTCTCAAAGGGAGCATGTCCTTTAACTCCTCCCCAAGAATAGCATCCATCTCACTATCACTAAGGTCAGTGCTTGCATCTATGATGTCAATCTGGCTTTTGATCGAAGCAAAGTCATCAGCTCTAACAAACGCGTCGACTGTTTTCTTTACTTGGCGTTCATCAAAATCTAGGTCGAGGTCCTCCATCTCAATTTCTCTCCCAAGTGTTGTGGGCAAAGGTCCAGTTAAATAGAGAGCTCCAAGAGATAATAGAATAGCAACCTGGCCTCCTATTGTAGGTAACAAACTTGGAGCACTAAAGGTAACACCAAACACAACAACATTGAAATCCAACGCCCAAAACAATGTCATGTAGCCTAGAAAGAAGAACCAATATATCGATAGACGGAATCCCTTTGTTTTAACAGATCCTAGTTCTGGCCATATCAACAACAGACATAGCCCTAACAGGTAACCTTCCACAATTCTCTCTGAAAACAGCAGAAAATCTAGATAACCGAGTTCATATAATGAAGAACCAAAGATGGTTAAAAGACCCATAAGGAGAATTACGAAACGAAATGCAGTTTTTCGTCCAAGACGATCTGACATGACACCAGCAAGCAGTATTGAAACAACAAAGGGCACCATCTCAAGATAGCCATAAGATGCAGCTTGACGAAGCGATATGAACATAGGATCAGGAAGACCTAGTTCCAGTTTGGTGACAGTGTACCAAAGCAGATGAGCTCCTAAAATGAGCGTCATTGGTATGAAATATCTGAATGAGCTGCCAGCTATCGTGAGTGATGCACGAGCAACTTTCCATGGTCTGAAAGAAGCTGATAATAAAATTGCGATTAATGCTATGAAAGCAGGGAGAGTAATAGTATTCAAGACAATTGGAAACAGAAGAAAACCCCTAAGAGATTCGAAGATGTTGTACACAATAATTGCTATTGCAAGGAAGATTGATACCGTTCTCCCTCGAAAGCGAAGAACGACACTTTGATTGATACGCACGGACCAAGATATCAGCATCAAAGTAAGGCAACCAAAAGTACTAGTGGCAAGCAACATTGGGTAGATGTTTCCATATCCAGGTATAATATCCAAGACACTGAGAATTCCAACAAAACTTGGGATTAATGCCGCTATATACATCAGAAGGTTATGTTTTCGAACACGATCAACTAGCAAACCTGAGAGAGGTAGAGCAATTGTCGCAGTAAGAGCTCCATAACCAAGCAGATTGGCATGCTGGAATGGTGTTATAGCAATGTAACTAAACAGAGATCCAGTCAGGAGACCTGTGATTACATATATGGAGAATGCAAAGGGGAATGCTAACAACACATAGATGACCATAGTCTTAAACGGAAAATCTCGATACTCCAGCAAGTCCAAATCCACCTTTCACAGTCTGCGAATCATTAACTGGTTATGGATGTTTCGGGCAATATAACAAATTCATCGGCGATATGTTAAAGACGATTGAGAATGTGGACAAAACTAGGAGAGATAATATTTGGTCGATAAACTCGGCGTTCAGGAATTCATGGTCCTAACGAGTGGAGGTACACCAATCTTTCACTTTTCAAATGTAGACAAGCGAAAACTGGATGAATTATTATCTGGATTTCTTAGCGCTATTACTAGCTTTGCGACCGAGTTTGGAGAAAAATCGATTCAACGATTATCATTCGAAGGTTCAGAACTACTTTATGAGCAATTTGGAACAGATTATCTCTTCATCTTCTTGGTTGAATCTGGTTCCTCAGAGAAAGTATTGAGAGTTGTCCTGAGAGAGCTAACCAATAGGTTTGTTTTCAGATATCAGAGCGAGTTGAAAATGGACATCCCAGTTCTTGATGTATTCATGGATTTCGAGAATGATGTTCGGGGAGTATTTTCATACTACGAGGGTATTTTGGTTGTAATGTCAAGTCTAAGTGCATTTGTAATTCCAGAGATAAAGAAAAACAATCTGGATAATGCGATAAAAACTGGAGGATTTCTTGATGAGTTTCATAGAGACCTTGGTAGTTCGGGAAATCGAGTTCTCTCAGCGATAGATGGGATGACTTCAATTTACGATATCAGTAGAAACTTGGGTCTCTCTGAAACTGAAATATCCGAAATAATCGAATATCTAGCGATTAGAGGGTTACTTAGGGTATCAAAACTCTGTCCACTGCTTCATGAGAAAGACTCTCGCTTCGATGCATACCTTGATCTGATTGGATTACCAAGTAAAGACTATCAATTACTCGACCGTGCAAAATCCCTTTGCAATGGCGATCGTTCACTTGTAGATGTGAGTGAACGATTAGGTGTCGTCCCAGAACAACTTTATGAGGTGCTTGAAAAGTTGGGGGATGAAGTGGAATGGAGGCTAGTTGAGGTAACGGGACTAATTGATGAATTAGAGCCTTGACCTGATACCAATTAATTTCTGACAAAGGTATTAAGTGGCTTTGTGTTCCTCCTGATGCTACCGAGTTGAAAGGAGGTCACCTCCTTGGTTAAAGAAATCATCATACTCCGTGAAGGGGGAATTCTCTTGTTCCACTATAGTGTAAGTGGAACTCGGAGGCTTGATGAGCTAACAGCTGCATTTCTTTCAGCTGTTGATTCTTTTGCCCAGGAAGTGAGCCAAGATAGAATTACGGTCATGTCTTTTGCAAAAAATAAGCTGGTCTGGGAAAAAAAGGGAGACCTCTACTTTATTGCTCTCGTATCAGAGGAAGATAGTGGAGAGATTCACAGAGTTATTCTTCAAGACCTTGCAGAGCAATTTGTAAGCATGTTTTATTCAGAACTCAGGAGAGAACTCCCAGAATCTAAGAAATTCAGACCTTTTGCAGACACAGTTGAAGTGATTTTGCAGAAGTTTGATGGAATTCCAGGTTTAGCACGTCGTTACAAGACGATTCTTTTGCCCGCACAAGATCTGAACACACTAAAACGTGTTTTATCAGAAGTTGAGGTTAACCGGGACATTCTCAGAGGAGGTATGGTTACATTCGATGGTCATGTGGCTGTATCAAATCTAAGAGCATATGAATTGGAAGCGGTTCTTGATTTCTTGCCTACAATTAAGAAGAAGGTGGAAATGAGGGACCATTCAAGTATTGAGAAAGGAACTTCATTTTTATTCATGCAGATTCCAAAAAAAGGAGTTTCTGCTTTTATAGTAAAACTGGGAATGGCAGAGAAGACGTACTTGGATTTGGTAAATCCTTTCACCTCGCTTCTACAACTTACTAGTTTTGAGAATGCGAGAAAGTTTGAACCAGATAAAATTGAAGGACCAATCTCATTCTATGATTATGATGCAGTTGAAGCGGCAATCCCGATTGAAGACATTCGACGTGAAACCAAGATGTCTTTATCCTCATTCTCCGAGAGCGTGCAAGTGGGAGCTCTTCGGTTGGTAAATTCCATTGATAAAACGTCCACGGTTGCTGAAGTAGTCGAAGCAAGCGGGTTAATCAGAGAACAGGCTGATGAAATACTTGCGCAACTGATAGCAAAGGGTGTTGTTCGAATCTCAAAATTATTTCCAGTGATGGAGGACCGAGATGAGAGATTTGTTGCATACCTCGAGGTCATAGGAATCAAGAAAAGAGACTTTGATATTGTTGATTCAATCTGGAAATATTGTAATGGAAGTTTATCACTTCGAGAGATTTCAGAAAGATCGGAGATACCAGCACAAAGAATATTGGAAGTCCTTCGTACTCTTGGTAATCATGTAGATTGGTTGAAAGAGAGGATGCTTAGTCATGTCAGGTAAGATAATTTCAATTCATAGCTTTAGAGGCGGTACTGGGAAGTCAAACATAGCAGCAAATTTAGCTGCTGCAGCAGCATTGGATGGGAAACGAGTGGCTGTTATGGACACAGATATGGCATCACCCGGAATCCATGTTATCTTTGGATTGGGGCGGGAGAAGATGAAGTATACTCTTAATGACTACCTCAGAGGGTCCTGTGATATCACTGATGCTTGTATAGACCTCACTGAAAGACTGAGCATTAAAAGAGGCAAGCTATTCCTAATTCCAAGCTCAATGGCAGCAACTGATATCACAAGAATACTTCGAGAGGGCTATGAGGTTGGAGATCTCAAGAAAGGATTTACGGATGTCATCAAGAAAAAAGATTTGGATTACTTAATCATCGATACACATCCAGGATTAGATAGAGAAACACTACTCTCGATGGCTACTGCGGATTACTTGTTCGTTGTTGCCAGAATTGATGAACAAGATTTACTGGGTACAGCTGCAACACTTAGTGTTGCTAGAAAGCTGCAGGTGCCAGATATTAGGATAATTATTAACAAGAAGCCAGGAATTTATGAGAATAAGGCAATCATCTCAGAGGTTGAACAGAAATTCAAGACAACTGTAGCAACAATCATCCCATTACTTCCACTTCTCATAGAAGCAGGAAGTCGATATGTTGTGACTCTTAGACATCCAGATAGTGAATTCACAAAGAACATAGATGAAATATATCGTTTAATGAAATGATGAGCTGCTATTTCCATCATCCTATGATTCTTGGAATGTAGATAATAGCCAAAGCTAGAAGAAGGAGTATCAGACACACAACTAGGATAAGTGGAAGAAGCATATCGGATGATGTGTCATTATCGGTACCCAATGTAGTTCACTCTGTTCATAATATACTGATGAAGCTATATCAAATTGGTCCTAAGCAAAACACTTCTATCTGATTTTTATACAGACCTGCAATTATCCTGAGGTGTGTCTTGAATGGAAATCGATGTTAGACTAGCAACAGCACAAGACAGATCTTTAATTGAAGAGTTCTATGTCCGTGAAGGAAAGAATTTCCAGCAATTAATACATCATTCAGCAGCCACTCCGGTCGGCGCGAGTAGTGAAACTATGTTTGTTATAGCTGTCATCAGAGGAATGGTTGTTGCAGCACTTAAACTCGACATTGCAAGAGACCCAGCAGTGGGACGTATAGGATTCATTCGACACTTTGAAATCGAAGATGAACTTGAAAAAACAGACCTCGGAAGTAAAATGCTGGAGAAAACCAATGAGATTGCAGTTGAAAAAGGTCTTAGAGCACTGGATGCGGTGTTTGATGTGTCTAGAGCTGACCTTTTCGACCTATACGAAGAATCTGGTTTCAGGGAAGAACGCAAAGAAGTATACCTTCGTAAGGACTTCCGACCAGGTGTCTTCGAATAGTATTCTATTTAACTAGTTGTCTCAATCCAAGTTTCTTAATGGTTTCCTTGGTGGGAATGCCATCAATACTCCAACCTCTAAGTTCATAGTATGAGTCAAGACTCCGTTCAAAATCATCCCTAGTGATAAATGATGCCATGCCTTTTGAAGGTCCAATTGTTTCGTGTTCCCAAAATCGTGAGGGCAAGATGTCATCGCTACGTGATATTCCCTCGTTGATATTGAATAGCCGAATGAGAGTTTCAACCCGCTGACCAAATTTCGAAACCTTATCATCATCATAGTTGAGTCCTGTTGCACTATTTAACATCTGTATCTTCTCATCTCTTGTCAACGGAAAGTGCCATGTAAAATGACAAACAACCAATGAGTCTGTGAGAATCTTTGTATCTCTTTCAACAACCATCGATTCGATCACATCAAGAGCTGATTTATCGGGTTTTTCAGTTGTCTGCGGCCATCCTCGAAGATGACTTGCTCCAACATCTGCTGTTGCATAAGAAAGGCCCAAACCTCTTCGTCCTCTTGGGTCCCATGCTGCAGTTTCCAAACCCTTCACATGTACCGCGAGTTTATCGCAATCACGACCTAGTTCCTGCGCAGCAATCCGAACTCCTTTTGCTAGCACCTCTCCAAACCCTTTCTTGAATGCAATCATCCTCATTAATTCTAAGGCCGCTTTGCCATCACCAAATCGAAGAGGGAATCCAATCTCATGTTCCTCAAGAATACCGCTTTCATATGCGTCCATAGCAAATCCTATTGAAGAACCTGCACTAATTGTATCAAGCCCTAAATCATCTGCTAAGTATGCTAATTGAAAAACAGATTGAGCATCGCTGATTCCAAGATTTCCTCCACATAGTCCAAAGGTTTCATACTCAGGAGTGACTTCAACCTCTGTTTCAGGATTACTGGGATCTAGGGTCTTGTAAGAGTGTGTACATCGAATAATACAATGAGGACACGAAAGATGGTTGCCAATAATCCATTTTTTCATTTGGTCAGGTGTTAAAGACTCATATCCTTCAAAATAGGTATTCCGCCAATTCCGAGTTGGAAATTGACCCCGTTCATTTGCAACTTCAACAAGTGTAGCTGTCCCATAATCTTTGAAGTCATAATCAACTTTATCGTTCCATTTTTTCGTTACTGCTTTTCGAATTTCACTAAAGGCACTAGAATCAGCCACACTCAATTTTCGAGTTCCTTTGACGACGATACCTTTGAGATTCTTCGAGCCAAGAACTGCGCCAACTCCTCCGCGGCCTGTTTGATGTGCGAACTCACAACAACCTGTTGCAGTTAAGACCAAATTCTCACCTGCGGGACCTATTACATAGACAGCAGAGTCCTTTGGTGAACTCTCATGAAGTAATCGAGTTGTTTCTTGAGTGCCTTTACCCCAAAGATGTTGAGCATCTGCAAAACTCACATCATCATCTTCAACTAATATTGTGATAGGTGTATCTGATTTCCCTGTAACAGCTAAGGCATCATATCCAGAGTTTTTAATCTCACGACCTAAGGGTCCTCCACAATGGGAGTCCAGGAACAATCCAGTTAGAGGAGACTTTGTCACCAGTGTCCATCTTCCAATCATTACTGTTGGTAAACCTTGAAGTGGACCGGTCACAAAGAAAAGTATGTTATCAGGACTAAGAGGATCTATGCCTTTACTGAGGTGCCGATATAGCAAATATGCACCAAGTCCTTTCCCTCCAATAAAATTGGCATATACTTCTGATGGAATTTGTTCAACATTTGATTTTTTCTGAGTCAAATCAATCCATAGTATCATACCATTCCATGCAGCCATCATAAGACCAATCCTCACATATCAACACTTATTGAATCTCGACTACAGTTATCTTGTCTAGTTTGACACCACGAAGATTAGATAGAATTGCCATAAGTACATCACTAAGCACACTTGCAACAAAATCATTCATTTCTATGCGGTTCCCTTCCACATAGAGTTCAAATTCGGAGCCCATATTTTGACCACCTTTGCAGAATTGCTAAGATGATGGAAGTATTAAGTCTTACAGAGAAGCACTGTCCGATACGCATTTATACCCCCCTTATTCGTATCGTGCGACTGATGGTGACCGTCACCAAGTGAGGAATTCAGAAATGGCCGAAATGAGTTTAGTAACTTCTGAAATTGAAACAATGGGTCAACCAAGTGATAAATTAGGAAAAATAGCTGCTCTTGGGAATATCTTTGGTGTGATTGCAGCTGTTTTTGGTCTTATTATAGGGAAAACTTTAGTCCCAATTTCAGCGCTTGAATATCAAGTTGTATCTGTTTCACCATTTGGATGGGTATTTGGAGGGGACTCCATGTATTCCATCTATATAGCAGTATTCATGGCATTGATGGCCATTTCTCTATTGTTTCAAGCTATTGGTTCCAAAAACCTTAGGAACTTCCTAGGATCAGGACTAATGAATATTATATGGATAGGGTTTGTTGTCGCTGCCGCAGCTGCTTTTCTCATACCGACATCATTTCTTGGAGTTGTTGCTGAATCACTCATTCAGGGTTTCCTAACTCAAACCTATTTCCTAGGCGGGTTCTTCGTAATTGCTTGGCAGCTATTAGCATCCATATACACAGATGCTAGTAAAACATGGATCGGATTTCTTGCAGGTACACTCAATTCATTATTTATCCCATTACTGGCAATAGGTCAAGCGATCAGTCCAATTCTTATCTATGCAGCTTATGCAATACTATTGATAGGTCAACTATTTAGTTTTCTATTTTGGCAGGCTTCATTTGATTCAATTCGAGAGTATGCAAGAAGCACAGAGAAAGCAAAATTAGCGTTCACACTATCTGGAGCCTTAACATTTGCATTGGGTCTAACTGCAATATTCTTTGGGCCTCTAGGAAATGAACGTGGTATTGATGTCTGGAAACCATGGAGCACTATGGCAAATGAAACAACATTTCAGACAAGTCCAGCGCTTATTTTTGGATTACTGTCCTTAATGCTGTACTGGGTGATACTTGCACCACGGCTAGGTGCAAGAGAGCTCAAAGCTGCAGCAATTGGCGAGGACATCATTAAGGGTGGAACTAAATGGTTCTTGCTTTTCCTAGCATCATTTGGACTATTAGCAGCAGGTCAAGCGGGAGCATTCACCGAAGATGCAGCAGTTTGGGGATTCTTTTTATCATTAACTCCAGCTGGTATAATGTTCTTAGTTGGAGCTGCATATACTGCAAAAACAGACATAATAACAGGAATTCCATTGGTGATTGCTTCAGTATTTATCATTGTACATCCCTTTATTCTTCTTCCACTTGTTATCATCCCGTGGATAGCGGTTATCATCACACAGTTCTTCTTGGTAGCTGAATCTTTAATACGAGGACTAACTGGTTTCTCGCAAGGGGCACTGACAGTTGTTGTGAGTCTTGTAGCATCAGCAGCTGTTATTATCTTCATGATAGGGGGCTTTGGTAGTGGACCACTCGCTCTATGGCCAACAAACAGATGGTTCAACATCACTCTTATTCCAGGGATTCCTGCAGCCGTTCAAGGACCAGCCATCATCATATTGCCTTTACTTGCGCTTTTAATAAGAAATGTATCACTTGCTGGCTATTCTTATGGTAGAGGTTATGCAACTGGCGGGCTCCTCGTTGGCATGAGTGTATTTTTTGCATTTATGATTCCAGTAATTGCTGAAAATGAAAGTATCGGACATGAAGCAAATACAGGAGCAGCTCTATTGCTCGCGTTATACTCGATAAGTGTCGTACTAGTGTTGTCGCTTAATCTTAGTCTTGCAAATGATGTTGAAGATACAGGTCGCAGATTTGAAGGAACGTTAATAAAAGTGACAAGTATTGCAGGAATTCTAGCAGCAGCAGCAGTAGTGATTCTCGCATTGATTGTCTTTGCAGGAATGCCAACTCCTGAGCAAATAGCTTTGATGATATCAATCATGGTCACATTTGTCGTTAGCACGGAGATATTCTCTATAATTAACTGGCTAATAGCTGGTATACGGTTAGGAATGCTACGAGAAGGATTTAGATTCTCAAGACTAGAGTAGAGTGACAACCTTTGGCTCCCAATGTGATGGGTATTACAACACGACCAAGAGGAGCTATTGCTTCATTTCTTCTAGTTCATGGATTTTGTGCATCATCCGATGAACTAGGAACCTTGGGAAAATATCTCGCGGATAATGGTCATGCATCATTTGCAGTACAATTAGCTGGACATGGAACAACTCCTGAGGACTTGAAAGCCACATCTTGGCGAGATTGGCTTGAATCAGCTCGGAAAGGATTAAACATAATTCAGTCTTGGGGATCAAAATATATCTTCGTGGTTGGTTTTTCTATGGGAGGATTACTCTCTATACTTCTCTCTTCTGAAGAGAAGGATATTGATGGATTGATATTGATTGCTCCAGCTTTAAAGATATCAGGATTCACTCCTAAACTCGTACCAATTCTAAAATATCTAATTAAGTATAGAGAGATTGATGTTGAAGCAGTACAACGCGTCTATGATGTAAAGAGAACCAAGTATGAGAGAGAACCAGTTTCGGCTTATCAAGAGTTCTTCAGGCTGCAGAAGGTAGCTAGGAAAAGAATGATGAACGTCACCATCCCGACCATAATATTACAGGGAGAAGAGGACAAATCAATTGACAAAACAAGTGGTCGAATGGCGCTCAATGGTATTTCATCAGAGAAAAAAGAACTGCAGATGATAACAGGTGCAGAACATGTGATTAGCTGTCATCCAACAAGAACTGTCGCGTATCCACTCATTCTTGATTTCGTTGAGAGAGTTATGGACTAGGCATCAATACGAAAAACATTGGTTACTCTGTCGGGGTAATCAGTTATCAAACCATCAACATCCATTTTTAGAAGTTGTTTCATCAAGTTCTGATCATTTACTGTCCAAGGGTATATCCTAAGATTAGCCTTGTGCGCACTATGTACAAGATCTGGAGTGACCAATTTGTAATGTGGATTGATAGCTTGGACCTTGTAATCCAATGCAAAAGAAACTAGCCCATTCTTTTGTTTGTTTACCAACATAGCTGTTTCGACAGTTTCATTCAGATCCCTGATTGTTACAAGAGTGCTATGAAAAAAGGATGAAATTATTATGTCTTTCATCATTTGGAGATTTTCTACCATACCAAGGACTTTCTGCTCAACTCCAATCACCTTTAGTTCGATGTTGACATGAAGTTTTCCAGAAGCAAATTTTAGAACATCATCCAAACGTGGGATACATTCACCTTCACCTGCATCCAGATTTTGTAATTCTTTGTATGTTAGGGCATGAACTTCACCAGATCCATTAGTAGTTCGATCAACTGTTGAATCATGGATACAAATTAATTCACCATCAAGAGATTCACGTACATCAAGTTCAATCATCTGTGCACCTAAATCCAATGCCTTTCTGAATGATAGTAGAGTATTCTCTGGTGCATGACCTGATGCGCCTCGGTGCGCGATGATGATCTTTTTGACCATTAGCACGAATTCCCTCAATTTTTCCTAGTGGTATATCAATTTTCTATTAATCATCCGGACGAGCAAGCCCAGTTCCTCCACATCGAGGACATATTCCCATTTCTTCTCCAGTTTTAATTTTGCCTGTGCCTTGACAGTAGTAACACTCGTCTCTTGGAACATCAAGTGATCTATCAGCACCTCTGGCAAAAGCTGCTCCAACCCCAACTAACACAACTGAAAGGAACATGATGAAAAGTGACAGTATGTAAAGACCATCTATCGGTAGGAAAAAGAACAATGTAATGAAAAAAAGAATTACTCCAATTATGACAAGTGGTATGCCAATCTTTTTTCTAGCCATGGTAAATACCCTTCATAGTGGATTGACAAATTGCTCTATTGTCTGCTTTATAATTTGTGGCTGATTTTCTTATCCCGATTAGGAATAATACAAATAGGGGGATGCTAATGATTAAATCAAATGAAGAAATTTCTCAAAGTCCTAGTCTTAGTAATTGTCATCGGACTTGTTGTGTTTCTAGGAATTCATTACCTCCTTAGCGGTCAACTTCCGTTACAGCTGTGTACAAACTGTCATGGAGCTTAGATATTCCAAGTGATTAATCACACGAAATGATAATAGAGTGCGATGAAGCTAGTAGTTGTTCATCGGAGATATGAAGATGTCAAGAACAGACCTCTTTGCAAAATATACACAGATCTATGCAAAAGCACGTGCTAAGGAGATTGTCCCAGATGGAACGTTCGTGCGGCAATTACTTGATGTTCCGAGAAGGTCTTATGATGTTGGAGTATTCTTCAAATCAAAGAGGAGTAGTAGGATTGTTCAAGTTCATCTAGGGGATCCAATCCCCACTGAAGTTGCCACTCAAGATGGATTTCTTGAAACAGAAGAAGCTACCTACCTGAGCCGTTCCATTCTTTCAAAATTCAAAACGATTGATTTTCTCAGAGTCGTGATATCTGCTGGAGAGGTCTTGACAAAAAAGGAAGAACGAGTTGAATTCCTAAAAGTTGCCCAACGTATATTGGATGTCATATTGAAGAAAGCACGAAACATATTACACGTAGGAGAGTTGGACCTATTTCATTTTGATTTATCAGTCCGCACCTTGGATGAATACCTGAACAAGGAATTGAAACTAGATGAGGTTTCTGTTGAAGCTGCATCAATTCCATTCAATGTAGCCGGACCAGAATACATTCTTCTTGCAGATGGGTCAATGATAGTTGTTGGTGATGAACCGCGGGTTCCTCAATGTGAGTTTTATCTTGTTGGAGGAATTGGATATAGATTCGACAAGACTGAAGGTGCCATTAGTGAGGAACGATTGTTTAGATCAACCGCGGATTTGACACCTCAAGGTATTGATGAAGCATATATAGATGGAATGATTCAAAGGGTCACAGAAGATTTCCAAAATAAACTGCATTCATTGATATTTGCTGATGTCTGGAAAAAGGGAAAGTCTGGACCAGTGGGAGTGAATTTCGGAGGAGATTTACTAGTTAAGGCTGAACCAAGTAGCGATATCTGGATAGGTGTCTTTGAGGTCTATGTTAAGTCACCTAAAACATAAGAAAATCAAATGCATCAATCGCAAGGAAAACAGCACGAAATGCATAGATTCTGAAAGTGTATGTGGCGACTCCATTTTCAGTTTCATCAATTGCTAAGCGGAAAGTGGTTAATGCATCGCTACCAAACGCATTAAGAAATGAGGGTAGCGATTCTAAAGTAATCAAGCTCACTCCGTTCCCAAGTGTTAATGCAATATCATTCACTAATACATCGAAGTTTTCGTATACATTATCAGTTCGACTAAGAACATCAGTAGAGTTGCCTAATTCTCCGATTCTAATACTCCAAGGAGAACCCATTCCAGCAATAGAACTTGAGTATGAATGGACCAAATATTCTCCAACATCACCATTCATTTCAAACGAAAATCGTGACCGGCTACACAAAATGGATATTTGATTCCATTCTTGAATCGAATTAGAAGTAACTCCACAGAAACGCATGGCGATTGAGTCACTATCAATCAAATCATCCATCACAAATGTTTCAACTATCAAGCCGGAGGAAATTCCAGCTTCTATAGTAGCGTCATAAAGCAAAGAGGAAGCATTCTCGATGCGGGTTATATCTGTTGAGTAAATTGAAGATCGAACCAGACCTCCAAACCCTACCAAGTCGAGATTTCTTGTCCTTAACATCAGAGCTTGCCATTCGGTTCTAGAAAGAGTCATATCAAAAAGAACAAACTCAGGTTCATTTGATATGTCTACTAATTCAACGTTCATTAGGTGATCTAGAGCATTTCTATGACTTTCATAGATATTTTCTATAAGCTCGGTTGTTGCTAAAGTCTGGGGATTGATTCCAACAAGAGAAGCCCGATCTGCACTTAAGGTGATAGAATAGGATAACTCAGTGTCATTTAGTACAAGCAACCAAGTTCGTAACTTTGACCAAGATGTCGAATCACTTTCAAGTACATGAAGATCCAATTGGTAACTGTTTGTAGAAAGATTCGCAAGCAACTGGGATGTAGGGGTTAAATCTTGATACGGATATTCAAAGTCTGCTAATGGAACGCTAAATCTGATTTCAGGAGATGTGTTTACTGTTGGTGAAGCAATTGGATACTGTCCCATTAGGACAGTGGATATTGGGAATGCGAGGCCAAGTAAGTTTACAAGGATGAGATATACGACAGTCTTTTTTCCAGCAGCTCTCAGTTTCCCTCGTGGTCTAAACCGTCCCATGATAAAGAGAGAAATCACTGCAGCTAGATTGAAGATGAGGCATATGATGAAACCTCGAACAAGCACAGAAAGCATCCCAAAAAATACTGTACATATTACCAAAAATATGAAGTTCCATATAGCTAGTCGATCCCGATAATATGCTAGAATCATAATTGGTAGAAATATAATCATGGGCAGAATATAGAAAGCGATTGGCAGTGAATCGATAAAACCAACTCCATTCAGAGTCATGCTAAATGTAACAAAAATCAAAGTATAAAGTATCAAGATCATATTAACAATCAGAACACCAGTTATGAAACGGTGAAGTAAAACATCATACTTCGGAATCGAAATTACACGCCGTCTAACACTTCTGCGAACCTCAAGAAGCTGACTCATTATACTCCTTTGGATTTCAAACTAGAATGCAAATAAGGTTGATGTGGTCAACTTTTAAGATAGCGTGATATCGGTTCAAGAATGTGAGTGATTCAGTAGAATGTATGATGTCGTTGTGATTGGAGCAGGACCAGGTGGAACAACAGTATCTCGTGCCTTGGCAGAAATGGATCTGAGAGTATGCATGATCGACAAAGATACTTTCCCGCGTGACAAACCATGTGGTGGAGGTTTTTCGCGTGGGATCATTGATGAATTCCAGTATCTAAAACCAAGGGCGTCGGAATTCTTGAAAGGCATAGCTAGAGTTGGTGTACTTCATTCTCCAAATAGGAAGATTGTCCTAGAAGGTAGAGTAGACATGGCTATGACACTACGCATAGATTTTGACAATGTCCTGTTTGAAGAAGCAGTATCAGTAGGAGCAATAGCAATCACAGGAACAAGAGCGAAGCATGTAACTTTTCATAATGATGGAATAACTGTTGGACTCACTGGTGGTGGATCTGTCCAAGGAAAGGTTGTCATTGGGGCAGATGGTGTCAATAGTACGGTTGCTCGAGAAACTAAACTTAACCAACGTTGGCCAAGTTCAAGCATCACAGCATGTAGAGTCTGCGAGGTCCCAGTATCAAATCACGATATAATTGAAAGATATACTGAAGATCTGAAATACCACTTTTTTGCTAATCTTGGAGGATTACCAGGATATGGGTGGATATTTCCAAAACAGGAAACAATCAATGTTGGACTTGGAATTATAGCAACCCATGCTCGAGGTCTTCCTGAAGCATTCAATTCATTTGTTCATTACCTCAAGAAGAGAAATCTTCTGCCTATCGAATCAGACCTTAGCAGGGTAAGGGGAGCTTTAGTCCCCACATCAGGACCTATTATCCAGACAGTCAAGGATCGTTGCATACTTTTAGGAGACTCTGCAGGTCATGTGAATCCATTGACAGGTGGAGGAATTGTCTATGCTATGCGTGCCGCTCGGCATGCAGCTTATGTTGTTTCAAACGCCATAGAGATTGATGGTTTCGATGCCGCATCTCTTGGTAAATATCAGCAATTATGGAAATCTGATTTTGGTGACGATTTTAGAAAGCAGCTTCTGGCTCAGAAGATCTTCACTAGTCCATTTACAGATCTTCTCTTTCAAATAGGGAGTAAAGATAAGGTGATTCAAGAGATAGTATCTGATTCAATGGCAGAATCGTCAGATGGAGAAATTGACGTGAAGAACCTAGCTTTCCGTACCCTATTGGTTTGTCTTCGTGAGGCTCTGAATCTCAAAGTTCATTGAAAGAACAATATTCTGTTGGACAGAATAAAAACCATCCACTAACTATCGACCCAAGGTTTCATTATCCGGTCATTATTTATTTTCTCTTTCAATCAGTAGCACGCAGAATATCCGTCTGAAGATTCTCAATCAATGAATGAACTTCAGGTCGTCCAAGAAGTTTCCTGCGAGTCTCACTCAAGTTATTAATAACACAACCAATGCCTATTACCTGTGCTCCAAGTTTCTCTACAACCTTTGACACTGCGAGAACTGATGTTCCAAGAATTAACCAATCGTCAATAATTACAACACGGTCACCTGGATCAATTGAATCGGATACTAATGCTAACCGACGATCTGCAAACTTACTGGATGGTAGATACTCAACTGGGCGCTCATAATCCTCAGGAAGATATGCTATCGACCGAGCAGGGACTATACCACAACCAAGATAGTAGGCTATGGCACTTCCCAATGCTAAACCTCGTTGTTCAATTCCTATGACTTTGTTGGGCTTAAGCTCTACCAATGGCTTTGCTAAAGTAACCACAGCTTCATGAAAGATGTGTGGGTGTTCAAGCAGTCTACTGATGTCACATACTGCTTTTCCTGGTTCAGGCCAATCCTTTATTACGTCGACATATTCGCTGAAATCCACGTCCACTGTCCTTGCCACCTGAGGTCAACTTTAGACGATGAAAGATTTTATTCTTTCTGTATCACTCATAATAAAGAAGAATTGTGGTTGTGTTTGTACCTGCACACGAAACAGTTAAGATAACACAAAAGTCAATTCTTGATATTCATCGAGGAGATATCAAGCAGCAATGATAATTCCGGGAACAACCATTTCACTCACTCTCGCACCCACTTATGTAGAAGTACGTGACAAAGGGATTATCAAAAAGAAGATACCACTAAAGGATAGATCCTTTGATGACATAGCTCTAGAGCTTCAAAAGTATATTCGATATCTTGGAAAAAGATTAGCTCCAGGAGTGCTTGAAGAAGTGCTAGAACGTATTGGATTACCAAAGGCACGTAGAGTACTGAAGGAAGATGTCCTAGAAACTCCAAAGGAACCTGAACCAATATCAGAAACTGTTGAACCAATTGTTGAAGAAGTAATTTCACCTCCTGAGAAGAAAAAGAGAAGATCCCGCAAACCAACACCTGACCAAGCAGCAACTTTTGTTGAAAGTCCGGGAGTTAGCGCTGATGAAAAGGGAGCGATTAGCGTCGATGATTTTGATGATATTGCAGACGCACTTCAAGTTGTTGAAGCTTTGAGTGATACTTTCATGACAGGTGAACCTATAGAGAAGCCTGTTGAGAAGAAAGCTGAGATAAGCATCAATCTCGCGGGTAGTGAAGAAATAATTGCATCTGGAAAATCATACGCTAGAGTTGGTGAAGTGTTAGAACCTGAAGAAGATGTTCCAGCTACCCATGAAATGATTGAACTCATTGCAGAAACTATTGAAGAGGAAGAAGAGCCAACACCTCAAGTGGTGCCAGCTCATCAGATAAAACCCATAGTGGAATGCAAGGTTTTGCTGCTAGGCGAGGAGGGAGTTGGGAAGGAAAGCCTCAAATCTAAGGCAAATATTGTCCCAATTACTCATGAAGACGAATCTATCTCAGAGCATATCTTTGGTCGTATCATAGATGGTAGCAGTCATCGTGTCGATATGAGAGTATGGTCATTTGATCTTGCAGTAAAAGCAAAAGTACAAAGAAAGGAGTTCTATAAAAACTCACAGGTCTTGATAGTAGTCTACTCTGCGTCAGATAGGTGGAGTTTCGAGAGTATTGATTTTTGGTTGCGGGAAGCAACATTATCAACAGAAGAAATGCCACCCATTGTGATAGTTGCTAACAAGATTGACCTTCGGACTGAAATTGGTGAAGACTCTGGAGACGAACCAGTTGGATATGATGAAGGCTTTAAATTTGCAGAGGAATTAGCACAACGCTACGGAAAGGATGATGTCCTTCATCCTGTCGCATTTCTAGAAACATCATGTGTGACTGGTGAAGGTGTTGAAGAAGTCTTTACAACAGCAGCTCAATTGTTTGAAAACACGATATAACATGAGGTTACTTAAGGGGGGCAACTGCAGAAAGCACTCAGAGAATTCATATAGTGGACAAACAATCATCGCAAAGCCATTCACTGAATATTTGATCTCCTAAACTTGAAAAGTGGTGGTTACGTCGGAAGATTACTGTGAGAGTTGCGGCAAAGTAGTAGACCCAATAAAACCAGCTAAGAACCTCGAAGACACTTTTGCCAATGATACAAGAAAGAACCTCAATATCTGTACAGATTGTTTCAAGAAGAGATTCAAAATCAGTTCCACTAAGAGAAGTGGTTATGGTGGCACAATTTATCAGCTTGAAGAAAGACCTCCACCACGCTTTGGTCTTGGAAGTGCATCCTACACATGTTTGAAATGCAACTGGGTAGCATGGAATGAAGTTGGTTTAGAAGTTCATATGCGTAAGAAACATGCGAACTGATATCATTGATTAACAGCGAAATGGCTGTGTTCTCGTACTATCTCATGACCTGATATTCGTAGTCCTTCAACTCTCCTTGCCGCACTCTCTAACATACCCATCCTGTAAGTTGCAGTTCGAGGACCAATTGCATGAAGCCATTCTAGGCTCGACATGTCTAGTCTTTCATGGACTGAGAAGTAGACTTTGAGGTCCTCTCCAATTGCTCGAGATCGTTCAAACATTGCAGCAGTCAATCCCAGACTTGGTGCTGCAAATCCGAGCAATACCCAGATGAAGATTAGTTGATCTGTGCTAAAATACTCATAGAAGAATACAAAACCAGTGAAGATGGGTTGTACCAAAGCAAGAATTACAAGAATCAATGATAGATGTTGAGTGACGTCATCACTGCCAAGTCCTGCAATCCCAATCACATCCTGATCCGGAGGATAGAGATAGACTAGTACCCCACCAGAAGCAATTCCAACAATGATTGATGAAAATGCAATGTATAAAGTATAGCTTATTGTACGGTCAGTCCAAACAGATTCGAAGCAAATGAATGATTGGACAACAAGTGAAATAGTCATGACAATAGCGCCAACTGCGAATCCTTGCCAGCTAAAAAATTCATACTTACGCGCCATTATCTCTTCAGACAATATTAGCTACACCTCTAACTATTCTATGACTAAATAAGTCACGAGAAGTCTTAAAGTTTCTGATGTTGTATAAGATAATTACATTATTTCTATTAATTACTAGTTGTTTCTACGCAGATTTTACTTACTTCGACATTATTAGTGCAATTTTTAGTACTTCGAAGGAGTCATTTATTAGCCTTCGAATTCAGCTATGCTATCGCGAGAAAGGCTTCGGAGTGGGTAGTATTGAATAATGATGTAATTGTTGATCTTAAGGAAGTCTCACGAATTTATACTATGGGTGAGATTGAAGTGCATGCTTTGAGAGGCGTGTCACTTAGAATAAAGAGAGGTAGCGCCATTGGGGTTATGGGGCCCTCGGGATCAGGAAAGACAACTCTCTTGAACTTGATTGGTGCACTTGATAGACCTACACATGGGAGTGTAGTGCTGGATGGTGTAGATATAACAAATATGGACGAGGGTGAACTAACGAAAATTCGCCGGAACAAGATTAGTTACGTCTTTCAATTCTTTAACCTACTTCCTGTTCTTTCAGCTTATGAGAATGTGGAGCTCCCTCTGTTAATTGGTGGAGTGGATGAAGATGCAAGAAAAGACAGGGTGGACCATCTACTATCTCTTGTTGGTTTGACTGAGAGGGCTGATCATCGGCCAGATGAGTTGTCAGGCGGTGAACAACAGCGGGTGGCGATAGCGAGGGCACTTGCCAAACCTCCAGGTACCACAAGTTCAGTGGTTGTCCTGGCTGATGAGCCTACTGGAGATTTAGATTACAATACTGGGAAAGAGATCCTAGATATACTAGTGTCTCTGACTAAGGGTGAGGGTGGTACATTGATTACTGTGACCCATGATCCTGAAGTTGGTGAGAAAATGGATCATGTTTATAGAATGAGAGACGGTCTGATAGAGAATCCATGAGGGAGGCAAGGAGTTATGGCTGCTGTACCTACGGGCTATGAAGCATTCCATAGTTTGCGACGGAAGGGAGTCACTCTACTCTGTTTTCTACTTGCCTCTGCAATGGCAATGGGAATTACTGTGTACGTTGATTCATACTCTGTCCATGAGTGGGACAATAATATGGCCAGTGTCGGACAGATTGCGATGTTTGCTGAGGGAGAAGGTGTCGAGAATTATGTAAATGGTATCAGAAACATCGATGGTGTAACAAAGGCTGCTGCACTTCAGAGGTCTACTGGATATCTTGAGTACTGGGTCAATGATAGCTATGGGGGTTGGATAGACTCCATTTATGGTGACATCATAGCACCAGACCAAGTGTTCTTGGACACGTTTCCAGAATACATTACGCTTGTTGATGGAGTATTTCCTGAAGACAATAGTTCACAGATTGCTATCATCGATTTTCTTGTCAGATATTATGGATTAAAGATTGGAGATGTTGTCAATTTCACCGCATATTGGGATGTAGGATTGCAAGAGGTAGAAATCATAGGTATCTACAAACAAGGCGGTGAAGAGTCCTTTAACCAATACTATTGGGCTTTTGAAAGCATAGCCATTGTAAATCCAGAAATAATGGACTATTCCGATTACAAAGTGTATATTGACATAGATAGAACTCGAGCTACGCCTTTCGACGCAGGTGGTTCTCTTTCGTATGTCAATGGAATAGGGCAAGCGATAAGAGAATTAGATCCCTACTATGACCCACTGTATCCATGGAGTTCTCATTTTTGGATTTCCAACTTTATTGCAGACGCAATCAATGACTACATCTATTGGATCCAAATAGCAAGGATCAGTCAATTAATGCGGTCCTCAGGAATCATTGTACTCATAGTGTTTGTAACATTCCTAGCTATAAGACATAATGTTAATGAGAGAAGATACGAAGCTTCAGTATTGTATTCACGTGGTGCGTCCACTGGAGACCTTGACAAGATAGTAAACCGAGAAATCATCGTACTTTCCATATTGTCATGCATTTTCGGCATAGTGGCAGGAATTCTAGTTAGTAGAATAGCAATATCGTCAACTGGATATTTTCAGTTCGATTTTCAATTGATGATATCGGAACCACTTCTTGTTTCTATTGAATCATTGATGATGTCCGCCGCTGTTGGAGTGCTCTTGCCTTTGTTTACACTTGGAGGATATCGAGTTGTTTACTCAACCAAGAGATCAGTTGATGAAAACACTGGAAAAATAGCAAAGCTCGTAAGAGGATTCAATTTCATCAGGTGGGATCTATTAGTGGTCGTGATTGCAGCTCTACTACTTATTACCCTCACGACAGGAGGGGCATCTGTCAGTACTGACCCGATTCTTGGTTTAATCCTTCCTATTGTTCCACTACCACTCTTTCTTGGAGTAGCTAGTCTCTCTATCAAGATATTGAGACGTGGAGCGACTGTCATCTCGAAATATATGTCAAGAATAGTAGGTCAAATCTCAGCATCGATTGGTATTCGAAGGATTGGTAAAGGAGCATCTTCTGGAGGTGCTGCGGCCATGGTCTTGGTTCTAGCGATTTGCCTCTCATGGAACAGTGCAGTCATTGATGCATCTCTACCAGTGACAGTTGAATATCAATCCAGATTAAGTGTTGGAGCAGATCTCTGTTTCGCACTTGATGAATCGCAATACGCTCTCTGGGGTGATTTCATAACTAATGTTTCAAATCACGACCAAGTTGTATCAGAAACCGTAGTTTCCGAGATTGAATTGTATCTTTCTAGTGGGTATGAGGGACGAAATACGTTTCTAGCAGTAGATCCAAGGGAATATTCGGATATAGGGTATCATTACCTCGGTAACAGATTGAATGATTCCGAAATGTCGGAAATGATGGATTCACTTGCATCTATCCCAGATGGAGCAATAATCTCTTCAGATATTGCTACTGATTACAATTGGGAAGTTGGAGATGTTTTGCGTGCAACTCAGTATTATGAGGACTCAACTCCAATTTCGTTTAGAATTGTTGGAATTGTCAATTCTATTCCAGAGATGCCCGAAAGAGACCCATGGTTCTATTATTATGGTATGATTCCAATCACTCCATATCCATACTTTCCTGGATTCTATCAAATTGTTGGCCAACAAAGGGTTCTTGTAAATCGAAACTATTTAGGCAATCATATCAACATTATCAATGAAACCTACTCATTTCTCTGTGTAGCAACAGTTGAAGGAGCAAATGCAACAAGTATTGCAAACGAACTATTAGAACAAGGAGGTCAGCAAGTTCTCTATGAGGACATCTGGGATTCAGTCGTAACAAGAACTGATGAATATCTCAACCAAGTATCATATCATATGGATAGATCTGTAGACACAATGCTTACTGTCCTTACGATTGGTACGATTATGGGAGCATTTGCAGTTTATGCCTTAGAAGGAGTACGAGAACGAAGAAGGGAGATTGCTCTTCTTCGCTCGAATGGCGCTGATATTGGGCAAATTATAAGGGCACAAGGAGCTGAGATGCTCGTATTAATGCTATTCAGTTTGGTGATCCTATTTGTCTATGGACCATTGTACCTAACAACATCAATAGCTTCATCATCGAGTGGTATGGCTTCTTGGTATACAATATATCCAGTGGCGATATTTCCTGTTATTCCATGGGTCACTATACTTGAGGTCCTTGCGTTTTTCGTGGTTTCAGTAGTCATTTTCATTGGCATTGCTGCTGTTTTTGGATCACGGATTAATCTTGCATCTACCTTGAATGCGACTTGGGCTGAAGCTGCACCATATGGAGGTGACGTGTAGGTGTTCCTTTTCGCTCGTCTATCAGCAAGAGCTCCTGAAGTGTTGACAACGTTGCTAATATTTTCACTTTCAAGTGGAGTACTTGGTGGTATTCTTTTCTATATGGATTCCACAGCACCTACTGTTCTCAATGATATGACAGCAGATGTCCCAATAGATATGGAAGTATCCTTTGGCTATCCATTCTATTATCAGAATTTTTCAGATCCTGATGCGACAACAACTGACGATATTAGAAACATAGTAGAATCACAGGAATATGTGATTGCTACTGAACCACTCACATTCGTAAATATCTACGATTGGTATGTAGAGGATTATCGATACAATAGGATGGGATTCCTTGGAATCAATCAAACAGCCTTTGACACATTTCCTGAAGCTATAGAATTGGATGCTGGAACGCTCAACTATGATAACGATTCCTGTCTTCTGGAAAAGAGTCTGTTTTTATCAGAGGGTCTAGAACTAGGTGGGAACTATACAGTATCAATAACTGTTGAAGAGTGGTCTGATGGCAACTGGTCAGAGATAGAGGTAGAGAAATCGTTTATAATAGTGGGTACATTCATTTCGAACATATATATGTTTCAACCATATTGGGGTCAGCCTGAGGTAACATATCTCCAAGTAATCACTACTGCGGCAACACTTGAATCTGTTTTTAGTTTTTTGCCGCATGATGAGTATTATGGAATTCAAAATAGAATCTGGGTCAAATTCGACAGAACTGGAATTGTTCAGAATGATGCCCAAACGATGATTGACATTCTTACGAATATTAAGAAGCAGATTGAACAAGAAACGCTACCGTTTGGCATCATTAGTTACGATGCTTTTAGACTTCGGGATGCAGTCTATGAATTTGCTATATGGTCTTTGAGTGTTCGGGCAGTGGCTATTGCATTTTCAATACCATCAATAATCATGGGAATGATGCTTATCCAATACAATTCTAAGCTCCTATCCGACGAGCAACGTAGAGATGTTGGCACAATCAAGACTAGAGGATCATCAGGATTGCAGGCATTCTTCTGGGTATTAAGTAGTGCAATCACTACTGGATTCATTGGCAGTATGGGAGCAGTTGCCACAGGATTACTTGCCGCAGTTCTCTCTGGTTCTGTCAGGGAGTTGCTTGTCTTTAGCTTTGAACAACTCTCTGGCTTCACCTTGCTTCTAGAACCTGTTGCAATCATCATTGTGTTTTCGTTCTCATTCATAGTGGGTCTCATCGTTGCATTGCCATCTGCTGTGAAGGCTCTACTGATGACGCCCACGGAGGCACACAGTGTTCTCGAGGGAGAGATTCTCACAGAGTCGGAGAAGATGGGAAGTCCTGCAATCGATATGCTAATTGTCGGAATCTTTGGTTATCTAATGTTGCTATTGATGTTTATGTTTGCGTTTGGTGGATTAACAGCAATGGCATCTACATTTTTTGCTGCAACAATAATACCTGTCATGGCTATCTTTCTATATTCCTTTACACGATTGCTCTCTAGAAGTACATCCTCAATTAAATCATGGATACTATCAAAGATTAGGAAACCTTCATTGGTTGTGGGTACACGTCTGATCTCAAGAACTACCAGACTGTTTAAGAAATCTGAAGCAATAGGAACGATGTTTGTTGCGATGGTCTTCACAGCAGCTCTTTTTGCATCTCTCTCTGCGACAACTGGAGATATGCATATGAAACATGTCTTTTACTTTGAAACTGGAGCTGACATCATGGTGGAGGTTAATCCAACACTAAGTAATGTAACGATGGACCTAGTTCAAAACATCACTGAGGTAGAAGGAGTTGCTCAAGTCAGTCCAGTGCTTCAGTTTTCGGGCTATGTTCAATATTGGAATGCATACGCGTATGGTGGAGGAGAAAACATAAACCGCTCAATTTCTGTTTTTGGAGTCCAACCAGACACATGGATTGAGGCTGCATTCTGGCTTGATTATTTCACGTTATATGATATACCACAAGTATCTATCGCAAAACTAGATGATTCGCTTGGAGATGTAATCAATGTCATTACAACGTTTAAGCCTGTCAGCTACTATACCATAGACTCAATCACACGTATACCTATACCTCAGTACTCACCATTCATCGATCTGCAAGTTTTTAGTTCTGGTTGGTATAATGAGACAGGCTGTGAGATTGTTGATTTAATGATTAACGGTATCGATGTATATCCAAGTTATTCTTACTTCCCTGGTGAATCGGACATCTCTAACTTTCTTATTATGGACATTAGTCTTCTGCATGCTTGGATCAATAGCACAAGAGTTACGAAATTCTACGTAGATCTTGAACCGGGTGCAAACTACACTAAAGCAATGCTTGATATTTATCAAATTGCTCCATTCAGTTTCAATGACATTAGTGCAGCTGAGGAATCTATTGATGAAGTACTTGATTCACGTGCAACTCAATCCATCTTTGGAGCTTACACACTCAATGTCATATTCTCACTTATCTATCTCACATTTGGAATGATAATAGTAACTACAGTCCGAGTCAGAAATCTGAGGAAACAGTTCTCAGTCTTGCGAGCTCTTGGAGCTGAAACAAAATCAATGATTGTAGCATCATTGGTTGATACATCAGTAGGGCTACTACTTGCTGCGCTTATTGGTGGAGCAATAGGTGCGACGCTCGCATTTCTTCTAAAAGACATACCATTGTTATACATGGGACTATCAACTTCACAGTTGTGGACAAGACTTCCAGTGTTCTTAATCGTACCATGGCCGTTGCTAATAGGAGTAGTAGGCACAGCAGTTATTGTAGCACTTCTGGCAACATATGTGGTAGTGTCTCGAGCTCTTAAACTCAATATAGCAGAAGAAATTCAATACACGGGGTGATAAACATGGCAGAAAATCTAGATGAAATTGCGGAACAATACAAGGTGGTTGTCCGAGACTTGATGAAGGTCTATAAACGAGGACAAAAGGAAGTCATAGCATTAAGAGGTGTTGACTTCGAAGTTCGTGAGGGCGAGTTCCTCTCAATAGTAGGTCCTAGTGGTTCAGGAAAATCAACTTTGCTTAAAATGCTGGGTGCGTTGGATAAACCTACTGCGGGTATGATTCTCTTTGATGGGCATAGTGTTTCAATATTGGATGATAGAAGATCTATGCTCTATAGGAGGCAAAAAGTGGGTTTCATTTGGCAGATTGGAAATCTTGTACCTGGTTTAACTGCATTCAAAAATGTCACTCTTCCAATGAAGCTTGCAGGAGCTCCAACAAAACTCGCAAATGAAAGAGCAGAGATGCTACTTGACATAATGGGGCTTAGTCCAAGAGCACATCATAAACCCAATCAAATGTCTGGAGGAGAAAATCAAAGATGTGCTATCTGTGTAGCTCTCGCAAACAAACCAGAGCTTCTATTGGGTGATGAAATCACTGGCGAGCTTGATACTGAAACTACAGACATGGTAATGGAGGCATTAAAGAAGACAAATGAGGAGTTTGGTACCACTGTCATCAATGTTACACACAATCCTCGAGTAGCCGAGTATGCTGATAGAGTCTTGAGAATCAGAGATGGTCTTATTGAAGGGCAAAAACACACTCTCTATGGGGACATCACTGAAATTGATGCTAAAGGACGTATGGTTATTCCAGAAACAATCAGACGTCTTGCAGGTATTAAGAAACGTGTTGTATTAAAGGCAACATCGGAAGGTCTACTAATTAGTCCATTGAGTACTGGAGAAGAAAACAACAATAATCAACCGATTCAATAATTCATGAATTGCTAGTTAGACAATGCCTTTATTTGAATCGTTTCAAGATTTGAGAATGGTCAGTATGAGCCTCACAGAAATGCCATGGTCATTCTATGCAACATTGGTGTCATTTGGAATTTTCTTTGCAAGTCTAAATATTTACATCCTAACACTTTGGTTAGCACATCCACTTGCGAGTCCATACTGGTTGGTTGGTGTTGTTGTGGGAGCAATAGGTCTTCTTTTTTCGATAAGGATGGTTAGGATTCATCAAGCAGAACTGATAGAGAGGAAACGTCAAAAGAAACAAGACAAGGTCAGTGAAGACTAGCTGCTAGTCTGCACCTCT
>LRSL01000083.1 GCA_001563335.1 Candidatus Thorarchaeota archaeon SMTZ1-45
AAGCCAAGAAATAATCTGGTGCAAGGAGTGCAACAAGAATTCCACCAACGGGAGGTACAACTAACTGAACAACCTGAAATGTCATCTGAGATAGAGAGTTGGCTGCGACTAACTCATCACCATCGACTAGATTTGGTATTGATGCACTCCTTGCGGGGAAGAACCATGCATTTGCAGTAGCATAAATAAATGTGAGAATGTAAACCCAATAGATTGTTGGTATGAAAGATGGGAAATATACTGTCAGAGGAATAAGAAGAATCGCAACTGCTCGAACAATATCAGTACCAACCATGATTGTTTTTCGGTTCCATCGATCAATGTACACACCAATTGGACCAGCAAAAGCAACAACAGGCAGTGTTTGAGCAATTGCTAAGATTGCCATTGCCATTGCAGAGCCAGTAAAATCATAGGCATAGAACATAAGCGCCAATGATGCTATTGCTGTACCAATGTTTGAAACCAGTTGACCAGACCATAATAGTGAGAAGTCTCGATGAGATAGTACAGATCTAAATCCGCGTGAATCATTGGTTTCACCGATTTCTTCAGAATTTACAACTTTAGTCATTTGATCTATCTCCTAAAGTAGACTCTAGCTACTGCTTTAGTAGACACGATGGTCTTTGTAGTATTCCAAACCCGCGGAGTTCCTTCTATCTCTGCTAGTGTCATTTCTTCACCTTCTAGTTGTAATGTAAGCATAAGCAAGTGCTTCTGTTGTTTGAATGCGGGCGAATCTTGTTTCATCAATTAGACGAAAGACTCGTGGAGTTTTAGTAAATCTCATTTTCTTTCACACATTCTTTTTAGCTGGTCACAGGATATGTTGTTTCTGAGAAAAACTGACCATTTCTCTGACCACAGGGTGACCACTCTGGAACCCAATCAGGTCGATTAAGAGCTGTTTTATCGTTCTCAGAAGATTATCCAAATACTTCACCTCGTAACAGAAAAGAAAGCGTAGGAGATAGCATCAGTGCTGATGACTAACCTCTTATTCTTTAACACAGATGAATTCCGTAAGTTAGTTGTTTGAGCCATGATATTTCACAAGAAATACTGCTCAGATTTAGTATATATACCGAAGCCACGTATGGGGGTCACAGAAAGAAGTCACAAATTGTGACTAGGGTAAAGGCTCAATAGCAGATATGGTATACAACGTGATGATGAATCAATCTACCAAAACAACCCTCACTTTTTTTGGTACTCTGTAGAGATAGTCATATTGGTTTTTTTGATTCAACAACCAATCATGGCGCACTTCGTGGGAAAGACCTCATTCTTTATACACAAAACAAAGTATGTGGCAGTTAGTTCTAGCGTGATATGCAATGAATGAGTATACAATCCTTATGAGACTCCTCACACGTTCGGGCAATCCAATTGGTGCTAGTGTAGATGATATGCTTGATGCTCTTGGATTACCGGAAGATTTGGGAAGAAATATTCTGTTTAGACGTTTGAGCAAGTTACATTCCAGACTAGAACCAGTAGGACTTATCATTAAACACAACCCAGTAAGTGGAGTATTCTATGTTGATACTTCACTCCAAGCAAAGATAAAACAAGATGAAACCACGCTTCCAGATAGATTAGCAGCAACTCTCCTCATTGTTATAACGTTGGCCTATCAAGATGGGGGCTGGGTGTCTTTCGACAGGGTACGAGAGTTTCGTAAGAAGAGTCTAAAAGGCGTCATGGAAGATCTAAGAGAGCTACAGAATCAGGGATACATTGAGATAGACCAGACAGGAAAGAGGGTTAGGTTAGGACTAAGAGTTCCCTTTGAGATCGACTATGAAGCATTCTTCAGAAACCTCGTATCAGAAAAACCAGTGGACTAAATACTATGACTTCGTTAGTTTTATCAATATATCGTCAAACCTCATCATGGTCGGAATTATGTCTCATAGACGTTCACTAAGATTTGCAAAAACGACCTGCCCAATATGCGGCAGTAAGGAAGTCGCTCGTGACGACAATAAAGGAGACCTCCTCTGCACAAACTGCGGTCATATAATTGTCCGCACTGAAACGAGAGCTGTCGGTAAGTTCGACATTGCTCAGCATCTCAAACGAAATGGAAAAATGGACTTTGCTGGACTCCGACATGCTACAGGAGCTTCAGAGGACAAGTTATTCGGAGTAATTCGGAGCATGGTTGAAATGGGGCTTCTTTCGGATTTCCAAGGGCAATACTCTCTCACAAAGAAAGGACAGAGATGGTATCGCCAAAGATTGGGGCAGGAATGGGGATATTAGCCCCCGAAGGGGCAGGTTCCTCACATTAGTGGACACTATTTTTTCCAGAGAACATTTCTTTCTACTAGAAATAATAATACGTTAATTAATTTAGAACCTAGCAGAGTGTTGATTGATTTAATTTTCTTAATGTCCCTAAGAAATATTTAATAAACAATTTAAATTTTGGTCCACTCAGGATTCGATTCGTTGATTTCTATAAATCTTCAATCTCCCTCCTACCACGCGATAATCGTGCTGATTAAAAACCAGTACGATTCACACACACTGAATCGAATCCTATCTCTATATTTCGAGGCAAAAAAATCGCACTTGTTCGATCAACTAGGATTTTAGACGATCAAATGCATGGGATATCGTTTCTCTTTCCGAATCCAAATCACCAATTATCTCAATTCTATCAAGGCTGGTTTCACCCAGACCTCTCTTCCTAGCTTCCTGCAGAACAGGCATCTCTGCTGGTTCAAACCCTACGAGATATCCACCAACTGCTTCGACTGCAAAAGCGTCAGTACCCACAATGAGAAGGTTGGGAGTGACTGTGATTCTTTTCTTCTTAAAACCAAGGTAGACATGGGTTGCATCTATTACAGCAAGATCGATTCCGCCGATTGCTTCATAAATGTCTAATAATGCAGTGGTCAGGTGTTTGTGGAATCTATGCTTCTTGGTATCTGGGATCATGCCAAGTAGATTCTTGATGACAAAGCCAAGGTTCATGAGGTCTTCAAGTCCAGCTTCTTCATATCTTCGGGGTACATGAGTACTGATGAATGTGTTTGGCTCAGAAAAAACTCGAGGGAATGGAACACTTTCCCCAGTAATTACAACATCCTTCGTGTCTGTATCCTCTGATAGATTGAAAGGAACTACTCTATCATTGTAGCATTCTTCCCAAATCTCAAGTCGTTTCAATCCTGGTCCAGCTCCACTATCAGACTCAGTCACCCGAATGGATGGTGCCTTATCAAATGAATCAACAATTGATTGTAGAGTCTGAACAGTAGTGCAAATCCCAGTTTCAGAGTTGTAGATTCCAACCTTGACAAAAACAGGTATTTCAGTCGTATTAAGATGCTTCATGCCATCTATGTGTTCCAGAGCACTACTGAAGGCATCATTACTCACTACAATAACAGTTGGCTTCAAGAGCAACACCAAGCCATGAAATCTAGATGACTGCTATTAAACAATGTAGGACTCAGCAATTATAATGAGCTGTCACACAATTAATTTTTACAATTTCCTCTAAAGTAATCCTTAATATAGTATAGAATTAATTACTTACAGGGTCTGGCGCAGAGGGCTTCAAACAAACTCCCCTCCTAACCACGCGAATACCTACTAAGTAGGATACCTACTTTCCCTTTTTACCTCTGTGCCGACCTATCTTATTCTATCAAAACTAATTTGTTTTTCTCGTGCTTCGTAAAAGGATTAATCTGTCTTCAGACAGATATTTCATCTGAGCATTAGTGAAGCGTGTGAGGAGGTCTTAAGTGAGTCGGCATACTATTCGTAGGACTGGACTAGCAATTGCATTGTCACTCATTGTGTTGATCATTGGTCTTTCGTTGGCATGGTTGGGAGGCTATGGCTATCTTCCCTTGGATCCACATCTTGTGGTTCCAACTACTATAATTCTCTTTTTCGCCACACTCCTATTGTCTGTGACGACCATGATGGCAGGAACCTCTTTTATTGCAAGACAAAATATCTCTACCATTCCTAAATCACCGATGGATAATGTCTTGAGTCGAGGAATTCGTGACTCTATGAGCGGCATTGAGAGGATAGTTCAAGCTCCTCCAGACGTTTCTATACGGGAAATTCTAGTTAGAGATTGGTCTTTTCAGAAGAGGGTTTCCCACAACTGGTATGTGATTGATGAGAATGGAAATGATGTAACGGATTGGCCAATCTGTAATTGGGAGGGAATTGCAGTCATTCGTTTCGATGACTAACTTAATTGAGGGAAGATAGGGAATCTAATTCTGTATGGATTCGAGTTAGTTAATAAACAAAGGTTGTGGTTTAGAAAAATTGAAACAGACTCATGTTTCAATTTCTGATGAGGAAAGAGATGAAAGGTAGAGGAAGAAGACCCCTAAGAAGCCCACGAAGAATTTTCCGACCTTTTCAAAGGAGGAGGAAAGCACGAATAATAAGAGGATTATTCCGAATCAGTACAGGAGCTGCAATGTTGTATCTAATTGCTGGTACAAACAGAGCAGTAAAGTTGGATAAATCAGATGTACGAAAATTGGAAAGTGATGCTCAGAAGAATGTAGAAGACATGGATGAACACGAATTAATAGAAGCAATGGAACGTCTAGGTATAAAGTCAATATCACTAACGAATGAAGAGAAACAGCTTGTATTGGTGGTCTGTCCCTATTGTGGCCATAAGAATGAACAAAGCATGAGAAAGTGTGAGAATTGTGGAGCAAGCATTTGATAATGGGTTAGTTACTTCTTGATAACCAATAAGGGTCCGTCAATCTTGACTGGTGCTTCCGGTGGAAGATCCAAGAGCCAGTCCTCAAGCTCTTCCATAGTATTGAACCGCAACAAAACCATCAATCGCTGAAGAGGAAGAGTGTCATATCTCGTGATGACCTTCTTTAACTGAAACATTCTAAAAGCTTCGAGTTCAGCCTTTTGCTCCTCTAGACGTTCTTTCGATGTGTCAATCCATGGACTGTCCTTCTCAAAGTCCCAAATCTCAACATTGCCATCCATAGACCCTGTGATGACCTGGTGATCATCAGGAGTGACCACCATCGAATGAACATTCTCTGTTGATGTAAGGCTATGTAGTAAAACTCCACCACGAAGCAACCAAGCTCTTACAGTACCATCGGTGGAGCCAGTGATAACATGTTGTCCATCATTTGTGATGTGAATCATTATTACTGCAGTGTTGTGGCCGGTCATTGTCTTCAATAAAGTACCAGACTCGAGATCCCAAAGGTTGACAACTCCATCTTGACCCCCAGAGAGAATGTATCGCGAGTCCGCTGTTATGGCAAGTGTAGTCACATGTCCTTTATGGGCTTTGAGAGTCTTTAACTCGATACCTAGCTCAAAGTCCCAAATCCAAATCATGCCAAGCGTATCAGTAGTTGGAGCTTTTCTACTGCCACAGAGCATGTGACGACCATCAGGACTAATGGTGATTGAGTAAATTCCTTGTGAGTGTTCTAGATATCGAAGCAGGATACCACGGTCAACATCCCAAAAGCGGACAATTCCATCATCGCCCCCGGTAACAATATACCTCTGATCAGGACTGACAGCGACCGACCGGATGTGTGCTGAATTAGGTGCCAATGAACTCCGCAGAGATTTTGTTTCTATGTTCCAAATTTTCACAGCAAGGTCTTTGTCTGCAATAGAAACCAATTTTTTGTCATCAGGCATTAATACGAGACCATAGACAGGACCGTTATGACCAAGAAACTTGTGTACTTCTTTTCCGGAAGTGATATCCCAAAGCCGAATCGAAGCATCTTGACCACCAGAAACTAAAGTTTGTCCATCATTTGTTATGGCAAGAGACCATACAGTAAATTCATGCCCTTCTAGTTTAATATTAGGGATTAATTCCCCTTCCAAATTGTTCAGCTCCTCTCATAGTTTCCTGCAGCTTGAACATAGAAATTAACACAACAAAAGGTTGTCGCTTTTTTTTGAATTTGTAAAACGAATATATAGAAAAAGAGAATGGAGGGTGGCACTGAGTGCCACCACACAAGGTAATACTCTACTGGACGGCTTCCACTTTGGCTGATTCCATGCCAAAATCAGCGGGTTTTGTGCTCTTCCTTATTGCCCAGATAGTAATCATGGTCATTACCGCCAATGCAGCCAATAAGGCCAGATTGATAGTCATGTCAGCACCAAACTTGTACACTGTCAGCATTGGTGCTAGAATCAGGCTTAGAAGATTGACCACTTTGATCATTGGATTAAGAGCGGGACCAGCAGTGTCTTTGAGAGGATCACCTACAGTATCACCAACAACACCACATTTGTGCCGCTCAGAGCCTTTGCCTGTATTATGCGCAACATCGCAAGGCTCGTCTTCAATGGACTTCTTTGCGTTATCCCATGCACCTCCTGCATTGGACATAAACACAGCTAGCAATTGGCCTGAAATGATGATACCACCAAGGAATCCACCTAAAGCAGCTTCTTGGAACAAGATGCCGACCATTATTGGAATACTGACAGTAATAGCAGCTAGAGAGATGAGCTCTTTCTGAGCTGCAGTTGTTGAGATTCCAACAGCTCTGTCATAATCTGGTTTAACAGTGCCTTCAAGGATTCCTGGAATCTTAAACTGGCGCCGGACTTCTTTGACCATCTCGCCAGCAGCTCTTGTTACAGCCTTCATGTTCAGAGCAGAGAAAAGCCATGGTAGTGCAGCTCCGAGAAGTACTCCTGAGAAGACCAAAGGATCGTCTATTCGAATACCAGTTTCTAGCAGTCCTGTGTATGCTGCATAGCTGTTGAACAGGCTAACTGCAGCTATAACCGCAGAAGCAATCGCTACTCCTTTGGTGATGGCTTTGGTTGTGTTACCAACTGCATCAAGCTCATGCATTGTCCTTTGGGACTCATGATCAAAGTCTCCTGGTGAGAGCTCTCCAATACCAGCAGCGTTGTCACTGATAGGCCCATAGCTATCCATTGCTACATTGTTACCAGTGTGTGACAACATTCCAATACCAATCAAAGCAATACCGTATAGAGTCCAGACAGCTCCTGAGATATCAGCTACAAAGAATGGTGAAAGGGCAACAGCAATAGGGTGCAAGAACAGCGCAGCTGCAATTCCGAAGGTTGTCACAATCACAACGAGCGCAGCGACTGTCGACTCATAGCCTGCAACCAGACCAGACAGTATAAAGGTCGCAGTACCCGTATCTGCAGATTTTACTATTTCCTGAACTGGTGGTTTCTTTAGAGATGTAAAGTAGCTAGTTATGGGATTGAAGGAAACAGCCAGCATAACACCAACAGCTACCAATATTCCGAATCTAAGATCTCCAACATAGAACCAAGAGAGAAGCATTGTCAGTGTGATAGTAAATGCGCTTGAAGCCTCATATGAGAGGAACATCGCTTTTTCTGCATAAACAGCTCTCTTCCTAAGTAGTTTAGGCCAAACAGGAACCATAAATGTACCGATCATTGATGATATGACTCCAACAGCCCTGACAAAGAGTGGGAATACAACTAATGCGAATGCACCACCAGGTAGTAGTGAGGCATTATACGCAGGATCAAGATACAGCACAATGGCAAGAATCAGAGATGAAACGATTGTCACTTCGTATGACTCGAAAATGTCCGCTGCCATTCCAGCGCAGTCACCAACATTATCGCCAACAAGGTCAGCAACAACAGCGGCGTTTCTAGGATCATCCTCAGGTAGTCCATGTTCTACTTTTCCAACTAGGTCAGCACCAACATCGGCTGCTTTAGTATATATACCACCACCGACTCTCATAAAGAGAGCAAGTAATGTGCCACCAAGACCAAAACCTAGTAGTGCATCAGGCGCTGCAATACCATAAATGATGAAGATTGCAGTTCCACCAAGAAGACCAAGACCATCAGTCAACATGCCTGTAAAGGTACCACCACGATAGGAAATTGTCAATGCTCGGTTGTATCTATTTTCACCTTCACGTGTAGCTTGTGCAACTCGTATGTTTGATTCAACAGCGATTCTCATCCCAAGTTGTCCTACAATGAGAGAGAAGCTTGCACCAAGAACAAAGGCAAGTGATCGACCAATACCAACCACTATCTGAATCTGTTGAAGAACTGCGAGAGCTGCTGGCTCTTGTGCAACAATCTGTTCTCTAGTAATACCCCAAAGGGCAAGAGTACCATCTTCAGGAATTGTTACATAAACTGTGAAGAAAAGGGCACCTGAGAGCACTATCAGAATGGGTAGTATTGTTTTAAGCTGTCTACCAAGATACGATAATGCACCTTCTCTTATACCATTCCAGACTGATTGCATTTGCTCTGTTCCCTTAGGGAGTGAAAGAACATCTCTTCGGAGCCACCAAGCATACACGAGACTGGCAAAAGCAGCTAGAACAACAGTTAGAATCATCAACTGCTCAAACCAATGCATTCCAGCAAATGTCTCGAATAATTGCATAATCATTTCACCACTTCAAGGGTCTCCAGCACTTCGAAGGGATGTTTGGCACCCTATCTGAAGCCCTTGCCGTTTCGATTTCCGCAATGTTGGCCCCCTTTAAGGGTTACCTTACGACATAGTTTACGCAAGTACGGAGTTGCCTATTTATTTTGAATAGCTTAAAATTCCTCAACCATCTTGAAGGAATAGTTAAGGGATAATCAAGAAATCCCTAGCTTCTTTCGAGTTTCCACATTATCATCATAAACTCGCCATTCTCCAACTAGACCATCACGAATTTTTGCAGTCCAAATAGCAGGGCCATCTAATGGCTCATAAGAGCATTCAGAGAATCCCGCCATTATAACAAGTCCTTCTTTCACTTCGATGTGTGTGAAATTATTCCGGTAGTCAGGATAGTTTTTGAAAAAATCGAACCAACCAGAAACCATTAGCGAACGTCCTTCATGAACCTCTCCAGGTATATCGATGAAGACATGATCCTCAGTCATCATCTCACCAAGACCAGTTAAGTCTCGAGCATTAATTCTCTCATTGAACTTCAAAGCAGTTGAAATGAGCTCAGACTCCTCCACGCAAATCACGCTCGAAATTAATTACGACCACAAACGCATTTAACATCTGCCAATTCACTTCGGAGATATGGTCGATTCAAAGGACATAGCAAAGGAATTGAAAACTCCAGTCTATTTCAATGAGGATGCTAACCTAAATATCTTGCAGGAACCGATTGCCATCATTGGATATGGCAACCAGGGAAGAGCTCAAGCCCTCAATCTCAAAGATAGTGGATTGGAGGTCCTAGTTGGTAATATCCATGATGAATATTGGGACATGGCAAAAGAAGATGGATTTGAGGTCCTTGAGATACAAGAGGCGGCCAAGAGAGCCAAAATTATTCTCTTTTTGATTCCAGACGAACTTCAACCATCCATCTTCGAAACGCAGATCAAGCCCACTCTTGAGAGGGATAAGGTCCTATGCTTCGCATCGGGATACAACATCACGTTTGAAACAATCTCAGTATCCCAAGATTTTGACACAATCTTAGTTGCGCCAAGAATGATAGGGAAAGGTGTGAGAGAGTCATATCTGAATGGCAGAGGGTTCTATTCCTTCATTGGAGTGCATAATGATGCATCAGGAAGAGCAAAGGATTTTGCACTTGCAATTGCTAAAGGTATTGGATCGACAAAACCAGGGGGTGCAATTCTTGAGGTCACCTTCCGACAAGAAGCAGAACTTGATTTGTTCAATGAACAATGCTTCGGCCCTGCTTTTGGACAAGTTCTAACTTGTGCTGTTGATGTAGCCATTGAAGCAGGATATCCACCAGAGATTGTGCTTCTAGAACTCTATATGTCTGGTGAGTTTGCTTACACAGCAGAGATGATTGCAAAGATGGGCACGCTGAAGCAACTTGAGCTTCATTCTCCAACTAGTCAGTATGGGAGCATGTCAAGAGGAATTCGTTATGCAAGTCCTGAATTGAGAGAAGCGATGAAACAGTCACTACGTGAAATACAAGATGGAACGTTTGCCAAAGAATTTGCAGAGGAATACAAACTGGACTTGGAGATTCTCGATGACATGAAAGAAATGGCGAAGGACATTCCTATTGTTTATCTTGATAGCGCAGTGCGAGAGAAACTAAGATTTGCGGATGATTCGAGAGGGTATAACTCAAGGCATCTATGACTAGATCAACTTGGGATTATGAGGCTATTGGCGGCATCGTTGGATTTCTTTTGAATCGAGGTCTTGATCCTGTTTTCCACGCTTGTTTTCAACTTGAAATCTTCCTGAGTTTGGTTTTTGGTTTTCTCATTCTACTACTAATATGGATTACAAAATGACTTCTCATGATAATTCTGAACAACATGTGTCAGAAAGGGCAAGTTACCTCGATTCCTGCCATACAAAATGAGGAGTAGAGGTAATAAGCATTCATTGAGTTTTAGATAGCTTGAAGACTTCGTTATGTTTCAATAGCTGATACGAAGGAAAGTACTCTTTTGAACAGGTTATGATAAAATTGATCCAATGTCGAAGATGCAAAAAGAAGATTAGAGGAGAACCAGTCCTTGTGGGAACTCCAGCTCGCCCTTACTGTAAGAGTTGTGCGAACAAAGTGATACCATAAACAAAGTCATGCGTTTCTCTCTCTTATACTGTGGAAAAATGAGGTGTGGTGGACCGAGCGAGATTTGAACTCGCGACCTTCTGGATGCAAACCAGACGATCTGCCAGGCTGATCTATCGGCCCATGTCTAGCGAGAGAGTTTTCGAACGAATGTTTTAACCCTTACGCTCTCGACGTATTCCTACGTAAGGGGGAAGTATATTATTCATAAAATCTTCATCTTCACCGCTAGGAAGGTGCATTAACCTACAGTTTTATGATAGTCCTCGCGAAACACATCGAGCCAGAAAGGAGCACCTTTTAGCTTTGATGCTTCTTCTGAGCTTAGTTCCTCATACTTAACCTTAGACATGTCGTCGGGAATGATTCCACTAACACCTGCTGGGTCTTCAATAACTAGAGTGAATCGAAATTCCCCTTCAATTGCAAGATCCATCATTTTAAGAATCTCAACACCCTTCGCCTTCTCTTCAGGTTGCTCTGCAAAATCAATGGCAGTTTCTACAACAGACATTGTCCGTTGAAGAACACCTTCAACATTTGTTATGAAAGATTCAGCTGCAGGACCAGGTTCAACATCAATGCCAAACTCTGGAAGTCTGAATGTACCAGACCCTGAACGAACAACACGGGCTCGGAGAAGTTCAGGATTATCAACATGAAGTGTGAAACGAGCAGGTTTCCTCTGCTCTGCTGAAAAAACATCATTATGACTGAAGTTACATAATGGACATTGCATTGAGAACATAGCTAACTCATTGAAGAAAGGGATACTATACAGTAGAGATCGTACTCTGAGTTTTGCCTTATCACAGGAGGGACACATTAAACTAATCTCTTCATTCTGCGACATGAAAATCACATCTGCTGGAGGACATTATCCTATAAGGGTGACCATCGGGGATAATAGCTATTTGCTGAATACATCACTAGAAATCTCAAAAGCATCCGTGTAAGTAATTCATACAGACACGCAATGTAGTATCAAAGACAAATAGGACTTGGGCAGTTCTTATAGAAACGAGGAGTACACCCCATGGAAATCAATAGTATATACATCATAAAACGTGATACAGGGGTGTGTCTATATCATAAGGATTTCACAGAGTCAGCGTTTGACCCGCAGTTATTATCATCATTTCTTGTTGCTATGACATCTTTTTTTGATGAAGCAACACGCTCAGTGACATCACAAGCACGAGCGTTCGAAGGCACTCACTATAAGATAATAGTTGAATTTGGTGAATGGACTCTTGGAGCGGTTTCAACTAAAGAAGATACAGCAGATACTAGGACTAAACTGAGAAGATTGATTGAACGGTTTGAAGAGCAATTTAATGTTCTTAGATGGGTTGATATTGACCTTGCTGTTCACACTAGATTTGAGCAGAGTGTCATTGATGAGTTTGTGAGAAGCATCATACATTCTGATACAATCATAACAGTTCGTCCAGAATGGAAACACTACACAAAGAAGGCGGAAGTTATCTCCTTCCTACGATTGATACCTTCAATCTGCTCAGTTAAAGAGGCAGCAGAGTTCCTTGAGATTCCTCTTGAAGTGGGACTTAATTTAGCTGCTGAAGCATTATGGGAAAAAGCAATCACAGTAGATAATCCCGTAAAACCTGATGATATCTATCAAGCAATGTCCATCACAGGAACAAATCCATTAACAGGACCTATATCTCCCGAAACAGTAAGAACACTCACAGAGTTTGATGGAGAAACCCCAATATCAATTGCAGCTGAACGTCTTAAGACAGCAGATCTCAAGAGATTTCTCGATGATGTAGCCCTTCTTGAGAAGAGAAAAATGATTGAACTCGTATCGCCAGCGCATTCAGTGGCAATACGATACACATCAGCACTTCAGTCACTATTGAAGAATTGTGCGAATATTATTGGTCTGAGTGTTATGAGGAGCGTTTTTTTGGCATCAAAGCAACAACTAGTGGCTAATTATCCTTGGCTTGCATTTGTCAGCTTAGAGGAAGGTGTTGATATTGAACTTAGGAGTTCCCTAACAGCTGCGACAATAAGGGGTACAATAAGTCCGGATGTAATCAATGATGGGTTTAGGGTTCTGCTGCAATTTGTCACAAAGAAAGTCAAAGATCTTCTGGGTTCAAATCCAATCAATAGAATAGTGACCAACACAAGAAGAGAGATACAAAATCATTTCCCAAGTACAGCTTATGAAATAGAATGGGAGTATCTAACAGCCTTAAAATCATCGTAACAATATACAAAACAGGATTGAGAAACTCAATGAATATAGTGCATCAGGAGTAAGAATCAGATTGGCAAGGTGGATTTATGCAGCATTTGTCATTTTGTTGGGAATATTCATCCTTGTTGTTTCCGGAATTCTCGTAATGGTTGGTTTTGATGCACTTGTTTTCTCTGCAGCAAGTATCATCGCACCTATGGTTGCTCTTAGTATTGGAATAATGGGAATAAGCTTCTTTGGTCGGGAATCATTTCTGAAAGAGGACCGATTCCATACCCTAAACGTATGGATTGCATTTGGTTTGATTTTCTTTTGTCTAGCAGATATTACAGCGATTTTGGTATACATGAACGAAAATTCCGCACAAATCTGTTTCACAATAGGCCTTGTCCAGATACCTGGGTTACTCCTGTGGGCATTGGGAATAGTTGGATATCTTAAGTCCCTTAACTCATCATTGAAATTGACTGAAGGAACTCAACTCTGGCTAGCTCTAGGAGTCATTACTACACTAACATCACTTTCACTTGTTGTAATTTTCGCGATATTATTTCCTTCAAGAAATCTACTATCAACCATAGTATCTGTACCAATAATCGTCGTTCTGGGGCTTATCCTTTGCATCATCTCTGGAACTTTATGGATTTTCAGAGATGGTTATCTTGCAAGACCGCTTCTCTTGCTATTTTTTGGAGTCGCGCTTCTCTTTATGCGTAGTGTGATCTGGCAAGTTGAAGATTATTGCAGTGGAAGTTCATTCAGCCAAATAACAGCAATCGAGTCATATCTTCTCGTAGGAGCATCCTTTCTCATTGCAAGCAAACTGAATATCATCTTCGAATCCAGCGAAGGAGCAATGAGGTGATCACCTCTTCTCGCTTATTCTGAATCTTCTTCCTCAGCTATTCTTCTAGCAATCATTTCACGGACATTGGGTGGCAATGAGTCTGGATCGCTTTTGTACTTCTCCTTAAGACTCTCTATCATCTCAGGAGATGGTCTTCCAGATCCAATTGGACCACCATGCCCACTCAGTTCTTGTTTTCCAAGTTCCCGCTTCTTATCATCAGTCATACTATCTACCTCAATCATTCTTTCAAACATGTCACGCATTGAGGGTGGAATTGAATCTGGATCGGATTTGTAGAGATCTTTCATCCTCTCAATCATCTCAGGGGAAGGCTTCATTCCACCCATACCACCACCCATTCCATCATGGCTCATTCCTGAGTTTAAAGCACCCATTTCCATCATCATCATGCCTGAGCTGGAGAGGACAGGGGCTTCAACACCATATTTTTCAACCTCAGACTTAGCTACTTCTGCAACCTCTTCTGTAATCTCTTCAATCCCTTGATGCGCGTAGTATGTATCATATAGAGACTTGAAGACCCCATTTAAGGCTAGTAGCTCATCATGAGTTCCCTGCTCCACCAAATCTCCGTGGTCAAACACAAGAACTCGAGATGCATTTGCTATGGTTGTCAAACGATGTGCAATTACAATAGTAGTTCTATTTGAGAACAAACGTTCTTGAGCGTCTTGAACAAGAGACTCACTATATGCATCCAATCTGCTGGTTGCTTCATCCAAAATGAGAATCTTTGGATCTGCCAACATTGTGCGTGCGATAGTGATCATCTGACGCTGTCCTGCACTAAGATTCTTTCCACCTTCTATGATACATGTGTCATATCCATCAGCAAGGACCTCAATGAATTCGTTCGCACCTATCATTTTGCAAAGATTGTCAATCTCCTCATCTGTAGCCTCAGGACGTCCATAACGTATGTTTTCAATAATGGTATCATCGAAGAGATATGGTTCCTGAGGGATCAAAGACATTGAATTGTGAAGTGACTCTTGAGTGACTAGTCGGAGGTTCTGACCACCAATGAAAATGCCGCCTTCTGTGGGGTCGTAAAAACGATTTACTAGTGCGGCGATAGTAGTTTTGCCAGCCCCAGTGTGACCAACTATTGCGACCATCTCACCAGGTTCAATTGAAAAAGTCACGTTATTCAGAACAGGAGTGCCTTTCACATACTCAAATGATACATTTTGAAAGTATATGCCATCGCTTTTCTTATCAAGTGGTATTGCTTCTGGATCATCTGTAATTGCTGGTTTAGACTCAAGAACATCTGAAACTCGATCCATTGCAGCAAGAGAAGCCTGTACCTGTGTAAACATCATACTTAGTCCAAGGAGAGGCCATAGGAATCTACCGATGAGTGCTATTCCTAAAAACACCTCACCTACTGAAAGGAGTGGAAACGTTCCAACAGCCAATGAACCAGCTACAAATAGCATTGCAGCCAGAGCAAATTGGCCAATGGATCTAACAAGGGGTTGCATTGCACTCATGAGAATCATAAACCTGAAACCATGATGGTATGATTTTTGATTCAATTCCATCATTTTCTCTGCAAGCTCGCGTTCTCGATTGAAAGCTTTCGCAACATGAATCCCACTCAGATTTTCTGCAATCTGGCCAGATACAGCTCCAGAAGCTCTTCGAGATGCGAGCATGATTCTCTGGCCAACTGTGCCAAATAGTGCTGCAATAAAAGCGACACCTGGAACTACAACCAATGATGTCAGTGCGATGAGTGGATTTACAATCCATAACAATAGGAATGAAGAAACAAGCATTAATGCCTGACTTGCGAAGTCAATCAATACTTGAACACCTACGCCTAGTTCGACAGTGTCTGAAGTCACCCTAGAAGTCACATTTCCGCTCTGTTCTAACTTGTGATAAGAAAGGTCTGCTCTAAGAAGGTAGGAATAGAGGTCCTCTTGTATATTCTGTACAAACCCAGCTTGTGCACCAGCAAGAATCCATGTGTTGATACTACCAAGTGTCCAAGATGTGACTTTGAAGATTATGTAAAGGAGAGTCAGAAAGATAGTAGTGGCAATAACAGGATTTGCTACTAATAAGCTATCTATCCCAAATGATAGAATCAAGGGATCGAATACTGAAACAATTGTTGAAAGCAAAGACAAAACTGCACCAATAGCTACTATTCTTCTGAATCTACCAAGATAATGGACCATTCTACCTAGAAGAACACGAATGGGTCTACTTCTCTTCTCTCGTTCACCTGCAAGTGCTGTTGGACCTCGTCGTCCATGCATAGCCATTATGGAGCACCTCCATGGACAGACGCAGCTGCGAGTAATTCCTGCGCACCTGGTAATCTTTCGAAAATCTTGCGATAGTGTTCAGAGTCCCGGAGTAGGTCCTCATGACATCCAGCTGCAATCAATTCACCCTTATCTACAATAATTACAAGGTCAGATTCAATGAGAGTTCTTAGACGCTGCGTGACAGTTATGCTTGTCCTATTTACCATTACCTCATCGAGTGCTTTTCTCATCAAGAACTCAGTTTGGGCGTCCACTGCGCTAACCGAATCATCAAGGAGTAGAATCTTAGGGTCTTGGATGATTGCACGAGCAATAGCCAGTCGTTGCCTTTGTCCACCGGAGAGTGTCATTCCACGCTCTCCAATCAGTGAATCATAACCTTCTGGAAGATTTACAATGAATTCATCAGCTTGAGCTCGCTTTGCTGCATCAATGATCTCATCCATTGATGCTTGACTTCGCCCGAATGCAATATTATCGCGAATGCTCATTCGAAACAAGAAGATGTCTTGTTCAACAAGTCCAACAGCATCACGGACTGATTCTGTACGTACATCTCGAAGATTCACACCACCCACTTTGATTGAACCATCAGTAGGATCATAGAGTCGTAATATAAGCTTCAATATTGTACTCTTCCCACCTCCAGGACCACCAATAAGAGCCACACGAGACCCTCCGGGAATCGTAATGTTGAAGTTTTTCAGAGCATAGTGGTCATTGTTATTTTCCTCGGAGCCATACTTGAAGCTTACATTATCAAATACTATATCGCTTAACCAGTCTACATCTTCTACCTCCAACTCTGGCTCAATCAGTGTTTCTTTCCAATTTAGAATGTCAACAATTCGTTGAGCATTCACATATCCTCCTCTAAGTACAAGGAGCATTCTTGGAAGTTGGAAATTCAAACCCTCAAGAGAAACTAGTAATGCGAGAATTGTAATCATATCTCCAATTTCCAAAGCCCCGTTGATGACTGCATAAGCTGAATATAGAAAGGCAATTGTTGTCATCCCTACAAGTACAAGTGCAGGGATATAGAATGCAGCCAACCGACCTTCTTTTGCCACGGAGTCTTCGTATGTCTTACTTATTTCGTGAAACTTTTCTTGTTCGAGATTCTCTTTTCCAAATGCTCTTACAACCTCAATGCCTGTAAATACACCCTGGGTGCGTGCGGTCAACATTTCCATGTCTTCAGAACGCTTACGTCGAACTGATTCAACTGCATTTGCATATTGATATGAAAACGCAAGATAGACGGGTGTTCCAATTAACATGATCAAAGCAAAGCCAGCAATTGGGATTGAAAACCCACCAAGTTGCAGGACTAAGAAGTTCTGGAGCGTAGGACGAAAATCAATTTGAATGAGAATTATTGCGGTTATTCCAAAAGAGATGAAGCCTCCTGCCAGATTTCGGAGTGCAGGATTTAACGAAAATCTCACCCATGAGATGTCTTGCATAGCAACGGAAAGTAGACGCTTACTATCAACCTCATCATGGAAAGTCATACTATAATCTTGTAGAGCCTCAAAGAAATCTTGACGAGCATCACGTTCCCAGCGCAAAGTCACAATAGCCCAGACATAACCTACAACAAAGTATAGGCCCATATATGCGAGGGCTAACCCAATAATAAGCCACACATAGAAAACAAACTGAGTACTAATCGTCAGAGCAGGCGTGATTCCATCTGACTGTAATAATTCGTTGGTAGCTAGACCAATGAAAATCGATGGAATAGTAACGAGTATTGTTGAGATGATGGTGAGAAGCATTGCAAATGCAGTGATTCCCTTGTTCCTCATTAAACCACTAAGCATGTAACGCGCGGGACTTTTTCTAATGGTTTTTCCACCATTATTTCTAGACAATCTATGTTCCTCCAGGCTTCAATCTATTCATTAGAGTTGAAATTCTATTCTTCATCTCTTCTAGTTGATTTAGTAATCGCTGGCGATCTTTGGTGTTCAAGGAATCCTCTACTGACTCCAAAGCTTCAATTGAGTATTCCATCCCATGCATATGAAATCGTACACGTTCTTGGGGTTCCAATAGACGCTCCCAAAGTCTTGGACCAAGACGGGTTTTATGACCAACTGCTTGCTTTCTATGTTTTATGAATAAGGTCATCTGCTTTCTTCCCAAATCAGTAAGACTGTATGTTCTCATCCGCCCCTCAGTCTTTACTGTCTGAATTGTCCCTTCCTCTTCAAGGGAAGATAGAAGTGGATAGATAGTTCCAGGACTTGGATTCCATTCACCATCAGTCAATGAATGAAGCTCTTGCATTATCTGTGTACCAGTCAAGTTCTGAGATTTAAGCAAGCGTGGTATTATATGACGAAGAAGACCTCTTGGTACAGATTGAGGCATCTCAAGATGTTCGCAATCTTTTTCTTTGGTTTCATCAGTCACAACTATCATCTCATACAATATCGGATGCGATTATCGAATGCGATATAAAGACTTTGGTTAATGCATTCTATAGACTAGGGGGAAGTTTGATAAGACTAATACAACCGATTTAGCAAAATAGCGAGTGATGTGACCTTGGGAGAAAAGGCGAAGGTAAAGGAAACAGTTCGATTATATTCCAGAGTATGGCAACTTCCTTCCTATCGCCAGATAGTTTTGAGAATGGTTCTTCTTGTTTTAACAGGATCACTAATACTAAGTGTTACGAAAGGACTTCTTCTTGAAGTATTCATGAATTATTTGATAATTCTTGGAATACCAGTCTTCGTCGGTTCAGGACTTCTTTACATGATAGCTACAGAAGAAGGTTCTCCGTTAGATGGAAGAAGGACTGCTGGACTGGTCCTCTTTGGGTTGATATTTTGGATATCACTAAGTGCAATTGGTGGTATCATAGATTCGTTAAGATCTTCAAATGTATTTGAAATTAGGTTCTCGATGTTGGGAGTATCAATAGCATACATGGCATTCGCATTTCTAGTAAATGGACTGAGTGACCATCATCCTGCAAGAAATACAACTGCTGCCTTAATGCCCCCAGTCCTTTGGATTATTGTGGAGTTATTATTTGCCCCCTTGAATGCGGCTCTTCCAACATTGCCACCATTATGGTACATCTCTGTTTCTGCTTCATTCATCATTGCTTCAATCGTTGTTCATTACATCTATCGAGCTGTGAGTGTGCCTTTCGAGAGAGACCTTGGTATCAATGGGCCTCAGCTTCTGAGAGCATTTGGCCATGATTATTTGGCTGACAATCCCAAGCCCTTTGAAGATATTCTCACAAAAATCGCAACTATTCAAGACATACCTGTTGAAATTCTCTTGTTTCGGGATGATGCAGGCCCAGTAGCATGTGGTGTAATTCAATATGTCCATCCAGGACCTTTCAGGGATATTGGAAGTAGTGACCTCCCCTCAGTCATTATTGAACACATAAAGAAGAAACATGGAATACCCGCATTTGTCATGCATGGTAGTTGTACACATCAACAGAATCTAACAACCAAGGAGGACTATCCAATCGTATTGGCTGAGATAGATAGACTCATTGAGGCAACAGGAGTACACGAGTTCATCTCAGGCCCTCATTGGTATGATGGTGGAAAATTCAAGGTCTGGAGTCTATTTGTTGGAAATGATGTACTTACAATTAGTACAAGTTCACCAGAGTTCACTGATGATATTTCTCTTGATGTTGGATACGATGTAGCAAATATGATACGAGAACGCCTGCCTCAAATCGAAGGTGTTGCGGTAGTTGACGCTCATAACTGTATTGATGACCTCGCTGTTTCCGTTAATCCAGGAGATACGGATGCAGGGGAGTATGTAGGTGCAGTTTCAGGAGCTGTATTTTCAACAATAAACAATGAAAAAAGCAGATTGCAAATAGGTATGCATCAGATTATTCCCGATGATATTAGCCAATCAGAAGGTTTGGGTCCGGGAGGAGTAACTGCAACAGTTCTCAATCTCAGTGAACGGGAGATGGCATTGATTTCAATAGACGGTAATAATATGGAACCAGGATTCAGAGAAAACGTGCAGAGTCTACTTAAGGCACAAGGGTTTGACGAATCCGAGATAATCACAACAGATACACACGTTGTCAATGCAATATCCCTCTCAAGTAGAGGATACCCACCGATTGGTCGAAATAAGCCAGATGAAACAATGGAGCACATTCTGGCAGCTTCAGTAAAAGCTCGGGAACGAATTCAGCCTGTCAGTGCAGGACTTGGTTTTGGTATGGCACGTAACCTAAGGACTTTTGGAGAAAGGGGTTTTGATATTCTTACACAAGATGTCGCTGAAGCTGCAGGTATCGCAAAGAGAATGGGAATAAGAGCTGGTAGCGGATCGATTTTGCTCTACATTCTCTTAGCATTTCTCTTCTGAGATGGAATCCACTCGCTATTTCGATAGAGGTATATGCATTCGTTCTATTTCAGAGATTCTATTGTGTTGGTGAATAACATGAAGAAACGAGTCCTTGTCTGTTTGACAGGTGCTAGTGGTGCGATATACGGAGTTCGACTTCTGAGAGCTCTGAAAGCGAGTGACAATGAGGTTCATCTAATCATTAGTAAATGGGGCGAGGAAACTCTCAAGTATGAAACAGGCATTGACAAAGATACTATCAGCAAGGAAGCTGACTACTCCTATGATGAACATGACCTTGCTGCAGGTCCTGCCAGTGGCACCTTCCCAATTGATTCAATGGTTGTCATACCCTGCTCGATGAAGACCCTAGCAGGTATTGCTCATGGATATGCTGATAACCTTATAGCACGAGCAGCTGATTGTACCCTGAAAGAGAGACGTACTCTCATTCTTGTTCCCAGAGAATCTCCCCTCAATCTCATTCAGATTCGAAATATGGCAACAGTAACTGAGGCGGGAGGATTAGTAATTCCGGCAAGTCCTGCATTTTGGGCTAAGCCTAAGACAATTGATGAGCTTGTAGACTCAGTGGTAGAACGTGTGCTAACTCATCTTGGAGTTACTGATGACAAACGGGCTATGTGGACTGGCGATTAATTGCTTTACCCCCAATGCAAAGGAGTGCCACAGTGATCACAGATGACAGTTTCTCCTGGAAGTGCACGTTTAGGCAATGCCGCTCCACATTGGGCACATTCTATCTTCTTAGGTGCAAGATCATCAGTCTTAGCTTGTAGTTTGAGAAGGACCTCTCTGAGATTGTCACGCATCTCAGATAGAAGCATATTCATCTTATTCTCATCATCACTCGCGACTGAGATCCTCATTGTTAGATTGTCCTTTGAAACTGAGCCAATCACAATATATTCTGTACCAGCTCTAGCTTTTCCATAATACCACGATTCTTCTCCATTCTTGGTACCGCTCTTTTCGCCAACAAACCTTACACTCTGTTGTTCAATTATGTCATTAACAATATCGAGCATTTCTTGAACATCAGCATCTGGATCGATTTGATATTCTGCAGCCCTCTCTGTTTGTAATCGAGTTTCGAGGAGCTTTTCTAGATCAGACATTGTCATTGTTGAAAGATACGCATCCCGAGCTATTGCAGCGTGTGCTGTTGGAATCTCAACCTTGCTCTCACCATGATTGTTGCAGCTGAGACTTGCTTCAGACTTGTCACCTTTGTCTTCGATGAATGACAGAGTTAATGGATTGTGACATTTATGACACTCGTATAGTTGACGATAGAATCGTTCAATGACTGGTTCGTTGGCACCAACCGGAAGATGTCGTTCAGCACCATGTCCATTTCGACACTCCATTTTTAGACTGATTGTATTATCACGTACCTTTGTGTCACGGATGGTCATTGGCGATTTGCATTTTTCACACGTGAGGCTCTCTTCAGCAGAGGACATCCTATCAATGTGTTTGTTTCGTTCTTCGATATGCTTGTAAATACCCATACTGACACTTTTCTTTAATTCACCATGAACTGGACAAACAAGTTTCAATTCTACATCATTGCCACTGACCTTTGTTTCACCGATATCGGTAACAAGATTGCAATCATTACACTTCAGAACACCACCAACTATGGCATCAATGGCTTCTTCATCTAAATCTGCAGGCTGAGATAATTCAATACTGTGACCATTCATGCAACTGCATTTGAGCTTGTATTTCATCTTATCAAGTTCAGCAGATTTAATGGATAATGATTCTCCGCAATCACGACAGTTTAGCATTGAACGTACGATGCTACCCTCAGACATGGCTTCAACGATCGATTCTATCATCCATGCATATTCAGCAGGAAGTTCTTTCTTTGTTTTGCCATGTGCAGGACATGAGATTTCAATCTGAGCTTTGTTGCCTTTTGGTTGTGTTTCCAATACTTGACATGGGAGACCACACTCATCACAGTGAATGAGTCGTTTTATGACTGTCTTCAGAACCGATTCGTCTGCAATCTTGGGTATAAATCTCATCTCTTTATGTCCATTGGAACAACGTGATTTTACTTCAAGTATGCCCTTCTTTTCGGAAATCTCACTAGCAGTAAATACTCCACCACACCGAGGACAACTCATAGAGTCAAGAATTGATTTTGAGCAGTTCATGCTGCCCTGAAGTCCTGCTACAGATGAGTGGTAGAAAGATGGTATCTCTCTTTTTTGAGGACCATGTATTGGACAGACGAAGATATACTCTGCTTTGTGTTTGCCCACATCAGTGTTCATTAATGTCATTGTGGACCCACATTCGATGCATGTGAAGATGCCTTTGAAGACTTCATGCGCCATGCTATCAGCCTGATATCTTGAAATGTCCCTCTTCCCCTTGTGACCCTTCATACACTGACAATAGACTCGGAGGGTATGACCCTTTAGCTCCCCAGTCTGAACATAGAAAGGTTCCTTACATTTCTTGCAAGTGAACATATTCTTCTCCTCCACCTGGCGTGCGGCGGCGAACCTAAACCAGGTGTGTTAAGGTCCCTAAAAGATATTCCGTAAGTGGATAGATTTGCCCTATTGTAGATAGAGGGCAATGGTTAAAGTTGCTGTACAATACTTACAACGAATTGGGAGGCGTCTTCCCATCTCTTCAACTTGTTCAACTTCTAGCGGTGCACCACAGCGAAGACAGACCCAAGAATCCATTGTTTCAGCCAGTTCATCAATAGTAGTGGGGAGCATTGCTACATCTTCACCAAGTGCTTGAACTCTCACACATGAATGCCGTCCATTTTCTGGGCCACTTATTAGAATGATGACTGCAACCTTTTTCTGAGTGTACTTTCCTTCTGCATATCCCCTGATTGTGCCAATGAATTCTCCACCCACAATGCGTTCTTCACTATCAATAATATGGAAATTCTTTGCAGGCAGGATTTTTTCCGCTTTTGTGAAAAGTACTTGAGCATTCCAGTCCAGTGTTTGTTCTTGCTGCGTTTTCTCAAGACCTGTCAATATGAACTCAAATGATTCAGATGTTTTCTTAGAAGGCTGAAGCAAGTCGCAGACTGATCTTATCAGATACGGTTCAACACTTACAGTATGTAGTTGATCTAGGAAGTCAATATAAGATACAGTAGCTACTATTTTGCCCTGCACACAGTCTTTTGTTGGGTAGAGTGTGAATTGAGGGCTTCTAAAGCCACCAACTTCAATTCGTGATATCGTTTTGACATTTTCACCTGCTAGTTCCATGCAATCCTGTGGATATGCAACAATGGAAACAGTGACGTTGGTTATTACATAGCCACTATCATTCCTCACCTTGACCTTGAAATCAAATTTGCCTCCAACAATCTCACACCCCCGGAAAACTGCAACTCCAGTTTCGCTATGATCAATTGTAGTAGAGGAATCCTCCAAAATAACAGGAAACTCCGGTTCAGACACCTCAATGGGAGGTTTAGTCTTATCCTCTTGGATTTCATTATACGCGGCTTGCATGGCTTCAGCATGGTCAGGTGGAATTTCAAGTACAGTTTTTCCATGAAGCGGGCAAAGCAGAACAACTCGATCCTCACGAACATGAGGTTCAATATAGACGAGGTCGAGAGATTCGTAGCATTCAGGACACTGATAGAGCCTCTTGTATAACCCAGTTAGCGTTTTTTGATCCAATCCAGGAATGAACAATCTTTTACTTCGATGCCCATTTCGGCATTCAACATCCAGCTCTATTAGATTGCGTCGTTCTTCAACATCGCGAACGTTCACTGGCATACTGCATTTTTCACAGCTCAGACTCCTAACGATTGAAGGCATTCGGTCAATTAATACTTGGTTTTCTTCAACCAATTTGAAGACATCAGGTGGTACCTCACGTTTCATTACACCATGAACAGGACATACTATTCTAAATCCAACTTTCTTCTTTGTCTTCTTCTTGTCAAGGATATGAGTGAGATGACCACACTCATCACAGGTTAAGAGTGCAGTTGCAACACGTTGTACTACTGACTCAGTCCAAGCTATTGGTAAAACTCTGTCTGGAGTGCTTTTTGTGCCAGGACAGATACATTTCAGCTTGTACCCTTGTTTATCTTCTTCAATACTTCTTATAGCGAGTGACCGACGGCAGTCATGAGAAGTAAGTGAAGATTTTACGACTGCATCATCAGGAATCTCAGATACAGCCTCTTGAAGGAGATCAATTTGAGTTGATAGAATATCCTTCTTTGATGTTCCATGAATAGGACATGATGTTGTAAGTCGTGCGGTATTCCCCCGCGTTTCTATATCAGTAATATGACCTGGTAAACCACATTTGTCACAATGGACAACTCGTTGTAGAATATTCTTTAGCAAGCTAATTTCTAGACTGCTGGGAAGATATCTTGTGGTTTTGTGACCATTCGCGCATCGAGTTTCTACTTCAAAAATACCTTGTCGCAAGTCAATCTCATTAACTGCGAATACTAACCCGCAATATGAGCATCTAAATGAGTCAATGATTGAACGAGGGCTGTCAATATCTGCACCTGCAAGTTCTACCATTGCATGAAAAGCACGAGGAAACTCACGCTTCTGCGGTCCATGTATTGGACAAAGAAAGATACTCTCAATGCTATTTCCATGACCACGTTCCTCAATATGGGTCATATTAGAACCACATTCTGTACATGTATAGAGCCTTTTGAAAACTTCAGGAGCCATATCTTTAGCCTGATGTTCAGATAGTCGGCGAACGCTCTTGTGACCTCTCAGACATTGTACATTCATTGTCAGAATCTTATCTTTCATCTCAGCACTTCGAATGTAAAGGGGTTCACTGCAGCTCTTGCACGAAAACACTACTATACACCACTGAATGAAAGAGAGTTAGCAGGTACATTAGGTTTTCATGATAGACTATTAAGGGAATTTCAGGTGAGCTCTGCTTTTATGGTTCTTTTCCCATCGTTTACTCTTCAAAAGTGTCAGAGTTCTCAGAAGAATCCTCATCCTCTTCTATATCCTCAACTACCTTTTTTCCTGGGCTCTTTGATGTTTCTCTCTTTTTCTTCGATTCAATGAAATCTTCTAAATCCTTAACAATTGGGATATCAGCCCTTTGAAGAGCTAATGAAGAACCATAGAATAAAATCAGGATTCCACCAAAAACGATCATAGCGGGACCGATAAACCATCCTACTACAGGTACTAGGAATATATAGTATCCTAATACTTGAATAAGTCCACCTATCAGCAATCCAGGAAAAGCGATGTTGACAGGTTTCGTCATCGCAGACTGTACTGTTAGAATGCAAGTAAGTCCAAACCCGACAACTGTGAAGAAAACGCCTATAAATTGGATAAAGAAGCCCAAGTACCAAATAATGGCTCCAATCAATATCATTACAATGTTTTGTGATGTTGTTAATTGTTCAAATACTTCTAGTGGCTTGTCATCCATTTTCCTCACCAATACTGTTGCGTACATCGCGAGATATTATGTATTGTGGAATATGAGAAGCTACTGACTTCCAGTTGTGTCAACACTCTCAAGAACTCTATCTGCAGGTTTCTTTAGCTTAGTTCGATACCCACGGGTTGTGTACACACGCACCGGCTTTAGGATTCTCGAGAAGCTTCTGGCCATTGGGCTCAAGTCAGTAGCATGCCAAAACTCGTAGCCACTGGAACCTCGTTCAAAGAGAACAAGATCTTCAAAACCGAATCGTCCAGGATAGAATGTTACAGATGCTCGGTCAGGATAGTCAATGTAGACATTACTTGGATCAATACCAGCATCATCTGCAATCTCTTTTTCCAGTGAATATAGTCCATCAGCTGTTGCTAGCTTTCCTAGGAATGTCGGGTCTGAAATAGCTCTTGAGCTAACTAGCTTGATGAGATTCCTTCTTCTAAAGTCATTATAGATAGCTTTTGCCACTTTCATCTCATCAGTGTCATCAGGTGTGATATGGAGCAACTGGTATAGAAACGATAAATCATCACACCTCAGAAATGATTCAAGATCCTCGGTAGGTAGAGAAACCAATTGAGACCCGACCTCATCTAAAATCCTAAGAAGCATAAGTTCCGCTGCACGAACGGTCTTATGGAAATAGACAGCCTCAAACATGTTGGCTGCAGCAGACAAGTAAGATTCTAGTGTGAACAGAGAACTTCGTTCAACTGCAATCTTGTTCTTTGCTATCCTAGTAGCAGAGAATAGTCTTCTGAATTCGAGCTGTGCATATTCCACTCCTGCAAAGTATGAGTCTCGTTCAAGGTCATCTATAAGCTCAGGATTGATTGGACAGTGAATGAGGTCAATATTAATCCCTCTTATGGGAATTCCTTTGTGAATGAGGTCAATTACTTCATTTTTAGTGAAGCCATGATTTTCAACAATATCTCCAACTTTGGACTGTCCGACGATTAACTTCACAATCCTGGGACGAGTTATGCCTCGTACAGAGAGAAATTCCTCAGATACATTTCCCCAAGGACCATTGGTCAGCATTAGAAGCAATGACGCAAGTCTACCCTTGAGAACTTCATCAACATCACCACCCAAGTACTCGAGGAAAACCTCGGTCATGTGCATGAACCCTAGTGTTCTACCCATCAAAGACGTAGCAGCACCAGGATAAACCAGTGATAGTCCTGCAGGACTCTGAATGTACCGAAGTCTTTGACTCAATCGTAAATCGATGATCTCCTTTTCTAGAGCAGTCAAAGCGATATATCCATGGATTGGGTCTTTGATTTCGATGACTATGGGGAAATCTGTCAATGGCATGTATTATTCAACCGTCTTTTTGGTCACTTTAGAGATATAAAAAACCCTGAAATACTTGCCTCTCTTTGTTCATACGAGAACCTTCTTGAGGAGATTTGTCAAAGCGAAACATCATGAGAAGACAGTGGGTTTTGCTTTTCCTGGTGCTGTTGTTTTGTACCAGTACAGTTGCAGTAGGAGATCCAAAACCCATAAGCATGGTTGTGGAACCCGCTAGAGATGCTCAGTCTCAAAAAACTATACAGAGAGTCTATGGCACAGACCTCTCGGAAATAATCTACTCAGCTGTTACACTTTTAGAGTATCGGAAATTTGTGAAGGAAATATCTGAAAATGGTTCGAGATTCATTACTACTTCAGGTGAAACAAGGTTAGAAAATAATCATAATGCAAGAGAGTATATCAAGCAAAAGCTAGTTGAACTTTCAAAGGGCAGAATCGAAGTTGAAGAAATTGGTAGTTACAAGAATGTTGTTGGGAAATTGCCAGGGTATCTCCCTGGTAATAACCCAGCACTTGCAATTTCAGCTCACTACGACTCGCCTGAAGGCTCACCAGGTGCTAATTGTGATGGCAGTGGAATCGCTGCAGTTCTAGAGCTTTCAAGGGTTATGTCTCAATATCGATGGCCACTTGATATATACTTCATAGCATTCAATGGTCTATTCGGTTTTCGATTCATGCAAGGGAGTCCAGAGGTGGCTATTGAGTTTAGAAACAGAAACTTAGAGTTCTTGATATTTTATAATGTCGATACAATTCTGGTCCAAAACCCAGAATCTCCATCTGATGAGCGAATTCTAATGGGATATGGGACATTAGGACAGTCAGATTATCATCGTGGGCAATACTGGGCGGAGTTAGCGCGTACGATGAGCACTAATATCGGCGACGACCTAATAGTTCCAGTTCCCTCTGGGATTTTTCCATTCTGGACTGCTTCTGATCATTATGCATTATTTAATAGAGATTTCAATGCTATCTGTGCTTTTGAATCGGGTTTTGCAGTTGATTCTTCATTTCATAGAGGAAATGACACTTGGAGTAATCCTCTAATTGACTACAACTTAGGTGTAGAAACAACTGCAGTCATAGGTGCGAGCATGGCACATATTATGGGGCGTACATATGGTGAACAGACGGAATTGAAATATGATTTCATAATGGGCGTCCGTAGACAAGAAGTCTTCTACATACCAGTCACTACTCCAACTACATTGAATCTCACTGTTAGGTGGTTCGGTGGCTCTTCCTCATTCTTATTATTAGATCCGTCAGAGGGACTTGTTGCATTGCAAACCTATAATCACTCTTCAGCATGGAACCAAACCAATGTATTCAGTCCATTTGTGTCGACAAAGGGATTATACACATTGATTGTACAGAAAGATCATTACGATCCAGTTGGCTACGAAATGCAAATCACCTATCAAACAGACATTGATGGTAATAGTGTTAAGGATAGTCAGGAATATTGGATTGATCAAGCTCTTTTTGCTTCGGACCAAGATAGCGATGGTCTTAGTGATGCTGAAGAGATTCTGTATGGTACTGATATGTTGAATTCTGATTCTGATGGAGACACAATGCCTGATAAATTCGAGATTGATGTGGGTCTTGATCCCAACAATCCAGCAGATGGAAATCAGGATGCGGATGGTGACAATCTGAGTAATGCTCAAGAGTATTCAAGGGGATTGAACCTATTCTCAATCGATTCAGACTCAGATTTAATGGATGATCTCTGGGAAGTAGAAAATGGGTTGGACCCGCTAGTTGATGATTCGATGCTTGATCTAGATGGTGATGGAATCACGAATCTCCAAGAGTATCTAAATGGAACCAATCCCCAAATTCCTGAAGCGATGGAAACAACAGTAATATGGATTGCCACACCAGTCTTAGTCATTGCTGGAATCAGTGCATTTGTTTATGTTCTTAAACGAAGAGAAACATGGAATTAGAGAGGACATTGCATGAAACAAGACCCGCTAATCTTCATCATTTGCATGATTCTACTTGTAAGTCCTATCAATGGGATATCGCTAACAGTGATTGATACGCATACTGATTTGCATACACTCGCTCCAGTTGGAATCGAGAGAGTTTATAGCACTGATTACTCACACGAGGTCTTTGAGTTGGTATCACTGACCCATTTTAGGAATTTCATCATAAAGCTCACTGAAAATGGATCAAGACCAGCAGGAATACCATCTAACTTGGGAGGAAACAATGTTGCTGCAAGAAACTGGATTGCCAATGAATTACAATCAGTTTCCAAGGGTAGAATCGAAGTTGAAGTATTGGGACATTATGCATCGGTTCTAGGTAAGCTTCCAGGTTATCTTCCAGTGGATGCTCCAGCATTAATGGTTGGAGGACATTATGATTCGGTTGAAGCTGCACCTGGAGCAAATGATGATGGAACGGGAATAGCTACCGCTCTTGAACTTGCCAGAGTTATGTCAAAATACAATTGGCCGCTAGACATTTATTTTGGAGCTTGGAATGCCGAAGAAGATGGTCTGTTGGGGAGCAGAGAGGTCGCGGCTATCTTGAGAGATAGAGGTGTTGAACTGCTAGCATACTATAACGTGGACATGTTACTTGTACCTGACCCAGCAGCTCCCCCAGGAGGAGATGTTCTGATGGCATTTCCAATAGGAGATTATCATCTTGGGAAATATTGGGCAGACCTAACAAGAGTAATGAGTAATAATTATGGACTCCATAGTATTCAACCAGTAGCCTCCAATGATTTCTCAGGGTGGGAGCGTTCTGACCATTGGCCATTTGTACAGAGAGGGTATACAGCACTATTTGCACATGAAAGTGGGTTTGCTTACGATACAGCATATCATTCTCCAAGTGATGTTTGGTACAACCCACTCTATAATTATGAAATTGCTATTGATACAGTCAAAGCGATAGGTGGTGCAATGGCGTTCACAATGGCGAGGGCGTTTGGGGAACCAACAACCCATGATATCTCATTCACCTTACAGGAGGATCAGAATAGGACCTATATGTTTGCCATTAGTACTCCTACGATTGTTAATGTAACTTGTCGCTGGTTTGGAGGAGGGACATCTATCTCACTTTATGACACAAATAATCAGTTAATCACTCAAATGGTTGATGATGAAGCATCACCTTGGGTTCAAACACAGATAATTAGTCAGAGCGTTGTTTCTGAAGGTATCTATAGGTTATTCATCGCCAACAATGGGGATAGAAGTGTTGGACATGAGATGGTCTTGACTTATTATTCTGATATTGATGGTAATGATATTCTTGACAATGAAGAGTTTTGGTTTGACCAAGAGTACTTCACAATGGATTCAGATTTGGACTCGATAAGTGATGGTCAGGAGATGATTCTAGGTACAAATCATGAATCAAACGATTCGGATTCTGATACGATGCCAGACTCTTGGGAGATAGAAAATGGACTTGACCCATTAGACCCAAGTGACGCAGCAGGAGACAATGATGAAGATGGTGTCATAAATACCATGGAATATGAATACAATTGTAATCCCAATAACTCAGACTCTGATTCAGATGCAATGCCAGACCTTTGGGAGATTGAGAACGGTCTTAATCCAGTACTGGATGATTCATTGGATGACCCAGATAATGATGCTGTCACTAACATCCAAGAATATCTGGATGGAACAGATCCTCAATTCGCAGAGCTAAGACCAGAACGTCTAGTGGGGCCAACACTTGCTTTTGTGTCAGTTGCTGCCATTGCAATAATAGCTTATCATGGAGTTCGTAAAAAAATTGGATAATAATCCAAGAAGGTCACTTGCTAAAGATTCAAATTACCCATAAACAACCGCAAACAAGGGACCGGTGAGAAGGTATTGTTCGTTCCGAGCAGGAGGTCGTTACGATTAGTCGAAATTCAGGAGAGTGTTCTTCCTGAAGATGAGTGGCTGATAGGAATCTCTGACCTCGGATATTTCAAAGGAGTTGGATACTCCATGCCTATCGTCAATGAGTATGGCGATGAGAATGATTTAGGTAACCTCTATGCGTTCCTGCCAGGGTTATTCTATTGTTCATCTCAACAGACATCGGTTGATGCTGTGTTAATTGAGGTTACTCACAAAAGCCTATCAGGAGTTATGCTTCCTAGCTTCAGACCTGAGGATGTTAGAACATTTGATGTGAGTGGCGGATTATACTTAGATGAGAAAGGGAAAATCAAACCGGTTGAATTGACAACGGACACCCTTGGAAGTTTTGGGGTGGAGTCTTTTCTAAGAGACTCTGGGTTAAAGCAGGAAGCATTCAATTACAAGAGGGAGGTCCAGATTGCTTCTCATCTTGCTGGGATAGTCCCACTGAGTGAACTGAAAAAAGCCTACGTTTCTAGCTCATTCTTACAATCAAGACTCATGAAGTTGCTCGATGATATTCAGTTCTATGGACTCAAACCTCGAAAGAGAGTTTATGTGAGAAACAGAAACCATCCCTATGGTACTGTGGTTGATGTGAAGTACGGAGGTCTTGATGATGAAACTAAGTTCGAAACTGGAGTGAGACTTAGAATTCCCGATGATTTGAGATTAGAAAAGGAACTGAGCAATCTTTCATTTTCAAAAATGGTCGATTCCGGGGTTGAGATAGATGTAGAGAGAGCAATCCTTGACATGTTGTTATACGTCAGGTTCGAACTAGAGGGTAATGTGAATCACAAAGATGTCTTGAAGAAACTGTTTGAGGAGGAATCTGGTTGAGCCTAGATCTTGAGAACATGACAAGGTCAATTGTAGAGAACCTTCATCAGACATGGCTCTATAGGGCAATTGAGGGCTGGTGTCGAAGTGATGCACTTGAATTGAGAGAGGAACTGGGTCTTGCGAGTTTCTCTATCACAACCTCAGACCCTGTTGAGATGTATCAGAAAGTCAAGACACATTTGCTCTCTAAGACATTTCATGATGATGAAACCTTGCAATTCCTTATGGATGCACCACGTTGGGTAGGTTTCACCTTGGAAAAGGATGAATTTCAGTCTGGTCAACAGGTCATTGGGGCAGCGAGGAATGAGGCGATCGCTTTACTTTGGCTAATGGCGATTCCAAAGCTTATCATCAAGCCTACAGTCTTTCCAGAGGATTACCCAATTGATGGTATTAAGATATTCATCAGTAGCCTAATGTCGTCAGACAAGACACGAGATCTGTTAGTACATTATATGTCCAAAGCTATGGAGTTGCGGGGTATACATGATATTGTATTTGAACCAAATCCCATTGGGAGAGGGTATATAATTGATGATGCAATAAGACCGCAGCGACTAAGGTCACTTCTCGCGTTGATGATAATGCGATCAACAAAGCATACTTATGATTTGGACAAGGTGTTCACCCTTAACGAAGAGCAGATTGTTGAAGAAGCATCTGCATACATAGTATCAATGCAAGCAAAGTCGATGCTAAAGAATCAAATAACAGGCGGCGTGATGCTACGACCGTTTGATTGGCCATTGATTGGAAATCCCAAAGTTTGTAATGGATTATTTTCAACCTTGAATGTGCTCCAACAAAGCACCTCAAAGATGGTTACTTGCACTACATATACATATGAAACTGCGGAAAAGCAAACTCCTTGGAGCCGAAGTGATTTCATTTCATTCTTAATAAAAGAAATAACAGAACATTATTCAGAGATACATCGAATTCGTCATGGGAAAAGCAAGAATACTGAACTTGATTTGTTTATAGAATTGCTAACTGGGGAAAATATCAAGATAGCAAAAAGACTCCTTAGAGCAGATGATCCTGGTGCAGCATTATTTGAGGAATTGAATGATTATAAACAGAAGGCAAAGAGTGGAGAGAAACCTCAAATCACACCAGAGCGTCGTTTTCGAATAGTTCTATCTTCTTTGAAACAACAAGTATCAGAGGATAAATTGGAAGAAACTTCATCAAATGAGGTGATGGACCAGATTAACGAAGCCTTTGATGCGATTATTGGGGTTGTTGAAAGTCACGAGAAGTCTCTTGGTGATGAAGCTGAAAGGTTTGCACAGGCACTCTGTTTTGAAACCGCTTACCGAATTCTTCAACTTCTAGATGTTGGAGATGCCCTCATGGACCTTCCGTGGGTTTCCAGATTTGTCGCTGAAGAATCTGCAAGGTCAGATATCTCAACAGGAGAGATAAGTAATTTAGATGATGAACATCGCATCAAGAGGATCGTTTCCGCTTATGCGGGTGGTCTTACATACCTTATTCTCCAAAACCAGAACTGATTGACAATCTATAACCAATGATTTTACGGTTTACGTGAATGTCCTCAATAGCATATCCCATCTATGCTGTATGAAGTCCTCAATCTCTTTGATTTTCTTATCGTCACGCTTAGGTCTGAATAGGTGGGAGAAACGGCCTTGCATTTTCAGGAACTCATCTATAGGTTTTCGTTTCTCAGGATCTTGGAATCTTTTGCTGTGCATTCCAAGTGTGAATTCATCACCCACACGTTCCCATTGAATCCAGTAGCCAGTTTCCACAGCTAGCTTACCAATCTCCACACCTTTCTCCACAGGATAATTCCATGCCTGTGGACATGGAAGGAAAATATGGCCAAACTTAGGTCCCTCGAACTCACGCGCCTTCTTGAACTTGTCAAAGAGGTCTCGGGGATATGAGGTGTTTGCTGTGAATTGATACACTGGCTCATGAGCAGCCACGATGAAGTCAAGCATCTTCTCAGGTTCCGTCTTGCCAAACCAGGTAGTTGTGGTCTGAGCATGAAGTGGTGTTGCTCCCGACCGTTGAGTTCCTGTATTGCTGTAAACTTGGTTATTATAGCAGATATAGAGGAAATCAGTTCTACGCTCGAATGCTCCACTTAAAGCTTGTATCCCGATATCGAAGGTTCCACCATCACCAGCCCAAACCATCACAATAGTGTGATCGTTACCCTTAGCCTTTAGAGCAGCCTTTACACCTGATGCAGTTGCAGCAGATGCCATGAACGCAGTATTAAGCACAGGAATACCTAGACCGCTCTTTGGCCATAGTGACTGAACAACACTCGTACAACAGGCTGGGACCACTTGGATCACATCTCCCTCTAGTGCCTTGTGGGCGTGTCTCAAAGCGACCATGTCCTGACAACCTGCACATGCTGCGTTACCCTTCAGTACATATTCCTTGAGTGGCATTTCTTTAGTTGCTACCATTTCACTCACTCCTTCAAGTCATTCCAAGTTTCTTCAGGACCAAGCTCACCGCTTTCTACAGCTTTATACGTGTCCAATATCACAGCCTTGATGTCTGGTATGGTCATGTCACGACCACCAAGACCGCCAATATAGCTCTTTATCATGGGTCTGTTTTTAGTATGGTACATTGATGCGCGAATGTCGTTTGCTACCGGACCACCGAAACCATATGAAACCCCTCTATCAAAACTTGAGAATGCCTTCACGCGGCTTCCAAGATCACGAATCTCTTCAACAGGGAATGGCCGAATCATTCGAATCCTAGTATTTCCAGCCTTGTATCCCTCATCACGAAGCTCATCAATAGCATCCTCCGCCTCAGCTCCCATAGAACCCTGTGATGTAAATACAACGTCAGCATCATCACACTTGTAGCAATCGATTGGGCCTCCAAAGTATTTCCCGAAGTGTTTCTTGTAATCTCTCTCCACTTCTTCATAGACTTTTAAAGCAGCCTTTGTGCCCTCATGCATCATATTACGGAACTCACCATAATGTTCAGGAAACACGATGTTTCCATGACTAATAGGATTTTCAGGATCCATTACCCAATGTGGCGGAGTGTAGGGAGGAAGGAACTCGTCGACTTCCTCAGGTTCAAGATAATCATACGGTGACACTGTATGGCTCAGTACAAAACCATCGGAGTTGACCATTACAGGCATCAGAACGCGTTCATCCTCTGCGAGCTTGAACGACTGGATAATCGTATGGTACAGCTCATCAACACTTGCAACATAGAATTGAATCCAGCCAGTATCACGCTTCGAGTAAGAGTCATCATGAGTAACGTGAATATTCCAGCTTGGAGAAACTGACCTGTTAATATTGTTCAGTACAATTGGTAGTCTCGCTGCAGCAGCCCAATGTAATGCTTCGTCCATAAGAAGTAGACCGTTTGAGGATGTAGCTGTGAACGCTCGAGCTCCTGTAGAACTGGCTCCAATGCATGCAAACATTGCAGAGTGTTCCGACTCTACACGAATGAATTCTCCTTTGAAGATACCTTTCTCGTTCAAGAGAGCAATCTGCTCGGGTACGGTTGTTGCAGGTGTAATTGGGTATGCTGCAACGACTTCAACTCGTGCAGAAACCACAGCTCGAGCAGCTGCATAATTGGCACTCATTATCTCTGTCTTCATCCCTCTGAACCTCCTACTGGGAGCGAGTCTCCAATTGAATCTGAGGTGCGTACCATCTCGATGCATTTCTTTGGACATACCTCAGCGCAGATCCCGCAGCCTTTACAATAGTCAAAATCCCAAACAGGATAGTCATCCTCACCTATGCTAATAACGGCCTCTGGGCAATGCAGCCAACAAGTGCGGCACTTATTGCACTCATCATAGTTGACTATTGGATCGAAGGTCCGCCAGCTCCCGGTCTTTCCAGTTGAGCCAATCATGGGTTTGGAGTAAGAGGTCTTTGGCATGTCCTTCTTGCCCGTAGGCTCAGTATTTACCTCATTAACCAATTAGGTACACTTCCAGCTCGAGCTCTTACTAGCTCGTCCGGAGGACAGACAATTAAGCGTTATGATGTAGGTTCATTCTTGATTCGGATACCTTATCTAGTCATCAAATCACAGGATTTTCGATGCACTATGGAGTTCTCGATGACATTGGTTCAGATGCCCTGTGTTGAGGGAAACAGACAGCATAACTTCTCAAAAGCTAGACAACTTCTTGAGAAGTACAAACCTGGGAAGGGAGTTCAATTCATTCAGTTTCCAGAGCTGTTCGCGATTGGATTCCGTCATGAGGACTATTATAGAGAAGGACCTGGAGTCCCGGGTCCAACAATGGACTTCCTGTCAAACATAGCTGAGAAGTATGAAGCATATACTGTTGGTACGGGGATTGAGAGTATTAAGGACAAGTTCTACAACACTTTAGTATTGGCAAATCCAAATGGTCATGTTTCAGGAACCTATAGAAAGATGCATCCATTTCAAGATGAGCGGGATGTCTTCAAAGGAGGTGATTCATTGGCTATCTTTGATTGCGCGGGTATCAAAGTCGGAGTTCAGATATGTTATGACATAAGGTATCCAGAGGTGACTAGAAAGTTAGCTCTTCAGGGCACTGAACTAGTACTCATGCCCGCGGCTTTCCCAGACCCAAGAAGTGAACACTGGAATACTCTGGTGAGAGCACGAGCAATTGAGAATCAGCTCTACGTTGCTGCGGTCAATAGGATTGGTTTTGGATTCGATGGGAAGACATACTTTGGTCATAGTCAGACAGTCGACCCATGGGGAATTGTCTTAGTAAGGCGAAACTCAGAGGAGAGATTAATCACCACTCAAGGTGACACTGATATGATTGAGTCCGTGAGGTCTCAGATTACATGCTATGCAGATATTGCCCCAGCAGGTTATGATAAAGTACAACATTATGAAGGGTAATCTCAAGAACACAAGCGTTAAGTGATGTACATAACTAGCCTACACTATCTGGAGGATTAATGGTGGATCAAACCAACCTCATAAAGGATTCAGTTCGCGATTGGTTCTCTCGAGAGGGAACAAAGGTAGAAACGATTTCAAACCCACGTGCAGAGTTTTTGTTTAAGGTAAAGTTTCATCGATTCTTCTTTACTGTGGTTCGACCAAATGAACAAAGATATCTTCAGATTGAGTCACAGGTAATGATCTCACCGCAACATCAGAAGCTTCTCACACTAGAGAAAATGCGTGATTATCAAGTAAAAGCTATGAAGTTTAGTTTCCAAGAGGGACTGACAATGGGCTTCATTCAACCTCGACCAGGTCAACCTGGACCACAACCTCCAGGACCAGGATTTGTCATCTCGGATAGAATCTATGATGATGCATTCACTGAAGACCGACTATGGAGAACTATGCGGAAACTACATGGAGCAATTGACATGGTCATCACACTATTAAATGAAGTCACAGGGCAACCGGGTCCAAAACCTGAGGAGTCAACAGAAACTGGTCCATCTTATTACACATAAATGTGACCGGCTTGACGTTTTTTCGAGGAGGGTACGTAGTAGCTCTCTTTTTCAAATCAGAGGAAATAAGATTACGATAGTTGTAAGAGCCCATTAAGTGACCCGCCGTACAATACAGAGTGTGTTTGCATGAAAGAAACTCGTATCCAAGTTAAAGTCGTTATACCACTTCTTGGAATTCTAATCCTATGCTTTTTCACACCAGTGTCACTCACAACCATGGATAGTGTTTTTTCAGATTCAAAACCACAGAGGCTACAACCTTCTGATAATAATTTAATATCATCAGCAGGTAGTGGTGGTAATGAAATCAATTCGATTATGCAATACTCTAGGGAGATTCAAGGTTTGAATCTCGCACTGATGAATAGCTTCGGTGATACAGCATCGCACTTGAAAACTGTGGATTGCTCGGCGTATCACATTGCTGGATGGTCGTTGTATGAAGTTTTAATTTCGACCTCAAGAATTGTTGCTAAATCCGAATGTGAAGTTGTTGGGAAAAGTAGTAGTCCTAGTAATGTGGGATTTAGGATTTTTGAACATGACTTGGATTTGTATTATGACCAACTAGCTCAGGGTTTCTATAATATGAATCATGATGGCAAGTTGGAGAATTTGTCAATACTATATGACTCCCCGACCTATGACCCAATCAATCAAAATTATGCATACATCGATATCAGATCAGATTACCAAAATGGATCTACCAATATGGTGTCTTCAGTACAATTAGATAACGTTGGACTAACTGCAACATGGATCAACATCACTGAATCTGTCATTCTCAATGCAGGTATAACATACTATGCTGTTATGAATGGGAGCAATCTCATCGAGTACAGCAGCATCTATCCGTTAATTCGATGGTTCTATGAAGATACTTCTGGGATTTACCTAACCAGACGGCATAACACTGATGGTGATACTTGGGGCTCAGACAGACCCTTTGAAGCTCTTCTTAATTATACATACATTCCATGGAATACAACAAGTGATTCTGTCCTCGAGTTCATTAACCCACAATCTGTAGCATTACAAGGGAATTCAACCTCGTTAAGTGGTTCTGAGTGGCTTTTTAGTTCAACATCAAATGTTTCACAAGTGCAATTTTCATCTAATCAATCGATATCAATTGAGTATGATTTAACACTTCGATACAAACAAAATATTTCATCGCAATCAACCTGGTTCGTAGGTTCATCAGGAAATGATGTTGAATGGAATATCACATCAGTCCTTGATTTCCCTGAGCTAGGCGGATCACAGGATAAAAATCTGACACTAGTTTTGCCTTATGATTGGACAGCCAATCATCTGTTCAATTTAACAAATCCAACACAGTATTATGACCATTTCAGTCAGGATGGAGCTACAGTAGTATGCAATCTATTAAATGACGAAACTTGGGTGTTAGAATGCACATCACCTAACTATCTTCAAACAATCTCGAAATATGATAGTAGCGATGATAGTACAATAAGCTATAAAGTGCCTGTTTCAGTGATTATGGATATCAACAGCACAATCGAAAGTCCCACATCAATCATTGCTACAAATGGCCAAGCCAGTCTTAGAGTGTTATATCAGAACTCAGTTGAGTATTCTGAGAACTTTTCTGTAACAGCTGGGAAATCTTACCATCAATGGGATATATCTTCTCATTCATCATCTAACGGATTGCATACAATTGATGTTGCGTGGGTGAACGGTACTGAGGCAGGATATCTAACTAGCAATGTTCTTGTCTACTACCAAACAAATCTAGTGGCAGACGAATATTTCATTGATGCGTTTACTGACGATTCATTCTATTTGGGAATAGATTTCAATCAAATATTTCCCGTTGGGGGTATTGATGGTGCTGCTGCAAATGTTACATATTCATTCGGAGCAGCTGTAAATCAATCATTAGAGGATCAAAGTAATGGCCGCTGGGACACCACTGTTTCAACATCTAGCATGTCTCCTGGGACTTATGACTTGCACATTTATGCAGAAGGATATGCTCTGGAGAACAAGAGTCTAATAATTGAAGTCACGCTTATTCATGATACAGAGGCACTTACTGTTCTGTGGTCAAACACCAATGACATAACCTACATCGAAACGACTGAACTTTCTGTAGCCTATAAGCAAGTGGGAGGTAGCCCAATCGCTGATGCAATAGTTAACGTTACGATAGATACTACGACATGGTCACTTACTTGGGATGGAGTCAGTGAAACCTACAAAATGATATTTGATGGTTCAGATATTCCACCAGGCTTTGGTATTCATAATTTAGTTATAGAAGCGTGGAAGCAGGGGTATAAATCACAAGTAGATAGCACTCAAACACTTACAATTCAAGAAGAGCCAACCACACTTGACCTCCAGTGGTCTAATGGTAATAGCATAACCTATATCGAGTCAACAACACTGATGGCAAATTATACAATGAGTGAGGGATCACCTGTCACTGGGGCTCTTATCAACGTCACAATTGGTTTTGACACGTGGACACTGTCTTGGAATGGCATCACTGAAACCTATGAGTATACGTTTAATGGAAACGCAATTCCACCAGGACTTGGCACACATAGTCTTACTGTGGAAGCTGACAGGTTTGGGTATGTCTATGGATCAAACTCTTCGTTGACATTGACAATAAATGAAGAACCTACAAGCTTGGTTCTCACATGGTCATATGGTTACAATATCACCTATGTTGAAGAAACCTATCTTATAGCAAATTATACCATGAGTAATGGATCAGCTGTTGTAGGCGCGAGTGTAAACGTAACAATAGGACTTGACACATGGATTCTCAATTGGGATAGTCCAACTGAAACATATCGGATTTTATTTGCAGGAACAGATGATCCTCCAAGTTTTGGAACTCATAGTATTACAGTACTAGCAGATCTACATGGATATGTTTCAAAGTCAAATAGTAGCAGTCAGCTCATTCTCAGAGAAGAACCTACTAATCTTATGCCAACATGGTCTGAAGGAAATAGCATTACGTTTGTTGAGCAGACAACACTTTCTGCTTCATATACCATGAGCAATGGTTCTGCTGTTCGTGGGGCTCTTGTAAGAGTTACGATTGGACTTGACTCATGGTTGCTCAATTGGCATGAGGGATCGTTGTCTTATCGGATTACATTTCTGGGCACACAAGATCCTCCAGGATTTGGAACTCATGGTTTAACCGTTGAAGCTTCCCTTTTTGGTTATGAAAGTCAAACGGATACTTCCGAACTCCTTACAATATCAGAAGAACCTACAACGTTAACTGTAACATGGTCAAATGGAATTGTAATCACATATGTGCAACAAACAACACTCTTAGTTTCATATAGAATGAGCAATACCACACCAATTTCAGGTGCTACTCTTTCCGCAACAATTGGGACTGATGTGTGGATACTAAATTGGAATCCTGTTAGTGAGG
>LRSL01000084.1 GCA_001563335.1 Candidatus Thorarchaeota archaeon SMTZ1-45
CCTGAGATAACACGGACTGTCTTTGGAGTTGGAGGGGGCGAAGCTGTTGACTTTGCAATAAAACTGGCACGAGGACATACAAAGAAACACAAGATCATCCATGCCACCTCTGCGTATCACGGACACACCGGCCTAGCACTCGCTGCAGGTGACGACCATTTCAAAGCCCCATTTGAACCACTAGCACCAGGATTTGTCGATGTGCCATTCGGTGATGCTGATGCAGTAGCTGCGGCGATAGATAGTGAAACTGCTGCGGTCATTTTCGAAACAATACCTGCCACGCTCGGGATGCCCATACCATCCAACGACTTCTATCCCAAAGTTCGAGAGATATGCGACGAGAAGGGAGTCCTTCTCATCTTAGATGAGATTCAGACAGGTCTCGGAAGGACTGGTAAACTCTGGTGCTTTGAGCACTATGATATTGTGCCAGACATATTCACAATTGGTAAGGGTCTCTCGGGAGGGATATTTCCAATCACAGCCACATGCTATCGAGAGGACCTTGATTATTTCATGAACGAGCACCCCTTCATCCATATATCCACATTCGGAGGAGCTGAGGTGGGCTGTCCAGTAGCAGCAAAGGTGCTTGACATCACTTCAAAACAATCATTCTTAGAACACGTGAACCAAATAAGTGACAGTCTGAGCATGAAACTTGAAGGGATAAGAGAAGCGTATTCGGACGTCCTTCTCGAGATCAGACGCAAGGGGCTCTTCATGGGACTCAAGATGAGTGATGTTGGCTATGGACCTCTCATGAGCATTGCTTCCTACAACTGCGGAGTCTTCGCAGTCTACGCTGACAATGACCGTTCAGTCTTGCAGTTTCTCCCACCACTCATAATCAGAGAGGATGAGGTCCAGTATATTGATGATTCAATGCGGAAAGCATATGCATATGCAAAAGAACGACCAGACTACCTGGAACTAGCAAGGAATCTGGCAGCATAAATGGAGGAGGAAATTGAGTTGAAAATAGACAAGGAACTTCTGAGGGAATTTGAAGAGGGACTAGACCCTCTAAAGCCGGAAGAATCTAAGATTCCAGCAAGAGTGCTTGGATATGGCGAGATCAGCACAGTTTTTGAGATACTCCATGAGGAGCAGTCTGATATTGCCTTCAAGAGAATGCCTCTTTTCGATAATATGGAACAGGTGGAGAGATACAGGGATGTCTATAATCGCTATCATGACCGTTTCAAACAGATTGGAATAGATATTCCAGAATATGGATCAGTGGTGATTGAAACAGAGAAAGGGAGGATTGTGCTTTACCTGTATCAGAAGAAACTACCGTCCGAGTCAATAGGAAACAGTATGATTCACCACATATCTGAAACAGGAGTGCACAATCTTGTTTCGACAATACTTGACCAACTCAACAAGGTCTGGGAGTTCAATAGACATGAGAGCCCTCATGCGGAGGTGGCGATAGATGGTCAAATATCAAACTGGGCTATTAGGAACTACATTCCAGATGCAGGAGATCCACAGCTAGGGGAAGACCTGCTCTATCTAGACACAAGCACGCCCCTCTTCCGAGAGAATGGTGAAGAACAGCTAGATGTAGAACTGTTTCTAAAACCCACACCGCCTGGAATCAGATGGTACCTCAAGAAGTACTACCTGCAAGACATTGTGGACCGATATTACGACTTCAGAAAGGTAGTCATTGATCTAGTTGCTAATTTCTTGAAGGAACAGCGGAGTGAGTTTGTACCCGGTCTGGTGGACTTGATTAACACCTACTTCTCAACAGAGGCGACTGATCAGGATGCTGAACCTATCACAGTCGAAGAGATTGAGGAATATTACAAGGATGATGCCTCCACATGGAAACTCTATCTGAGAATGCGAAAGGCGCATCGGTTCATCAAGACCAAAATATTGAGGGGCTATTATGCATACATACTGCCTGCTGACATTCAGAGGTGAATTTTCCTTTCATAAGACTGAATAGACTGTGTAATTCATTCTCACAATCAGCGGATAGAGGGTCATTTGATGTCAGAGATGATGACAGCATTATTCGGAACAGCAATAGCTCTCTTCTTCATATGGCGCTTCGCTCGAACTCATCAACTCTACCGATTCTCACTCAGAGTAATAAGAGGACTTGAAGAACCAGTCATAATCAAACCAGCTATTTCTCGTGAATTTGCGAACCATGCACTTCTGGGAAATCGGAACATAGAGCCAAATTCCTTCTTCATCAGAGGAGTTGTTTATCTTGCTATCGCTCTTATCCTATTGCCTTTTAGAGACTATATTCCAGTTCTATATTGGCTTGTTGTTTTCCTGATTGCTCTCTATGTTCCTTGGTGTTTGATTCACGGAGTCCTACTCAAACAGGAAATAACTAGGAGATAGATTTCAGTAGTGAGATGTGTTTTTCAGCCTTGGTTGATAGTCTCTTGAACTCATCACTCACTTCCGGTAGAAATGTTGTCTTCTCAGATGCTTTCATGAAAAAGGATTGGGAACTCTCCTCAATTCTTATCGCATTCTCTTGAAGTGAGGAATCATCAGGTGTGTCTGGAGTAGTGATTTCTATATCAAAGGGTTCGCTATCAAAGTCATGGATGGGTTCGAGAATCATCTCTGTCACATTCTCTCTTCTGAACCGATTCAGGAGGCGGGTTCGTTTCTCGTGTTCCTTCATAAGGAGCTCAAATGCGTCTCTCAGACTAGAGTTGCTGATGAGTTCGGTGTATTTACTATAGAAAGAGCCAATCTTTGCTTCGCGCTCAAGAGCAAAAGTGAAGATCGCCCCAGTGGTTCCTAAATTCATTGTGACATTTGACTCCTTATTATTCTTAGAACCATCGAGTGATAACTACTTTATCCTCTGTGAAGAACCTGATGGCATCAGTTCCTTGACCGTGTAGGTCTCCAAAGAATGAGTCCTTCATTCCAGAAAATGGAAAGTGAGCCACTGGAGCAGCGATGCCTATGTTGATTCCTATGTTGCCTGTTTGAACCTCATAGGTAAACTCTCTCGCCCATTTACCACTAGAGGTGAATATTGAGGATGCATTTCCATATGGGTTTGCATGGATTATCTTAATGGCTTCCTCATAGCTCTTTACTTTGATTATTGACATGACCGGACCAAAGATTTCCTCCTGAGCAATACCCATGTTAGGTTTGACATCATCAAAGATCGTTGGACCAACAAAGAATCCATTTGGATGACCGTCAACCTTAACATCCCTACCATCCAGCAAGAGTGTTGCACCTTCCTTTAGTCCCCGTTCAATGAAGTCAATGGTCCTAGCCTTGGATTTTGCTGTGATCAGTGGGCCCATCTGCACTCCTTCTTCAAGCCCATTACCTACTCGGATCATCTTTGCCTTTTCAACCAACAGCTGGACCAATGGTTCATGAATCTCTTCCATTGCGAGAATCACAGCTCCAGCCAGACATCGTTCCCCAGCGCACCCATAGCATGATGTCATCAGTGCTGATGCAGTTCGCTCCAAGTCAGCATCAGGCATTACGAGTAGGAAGTTCTTTGCTCCAGCTTGAACTTGGGCTCGTTTGCCATGGGCTGCAGCTCGTTCGTATACAATCCTACCAACAGGAGTAGACCCCACGAATGAAACACCCTTTGTTATCGGGCTATCCAATAGTGTATTTGCTGTTTCCACATCACCATGAACTAGATTTATGACACCTGGAGGAAAGCCAGACTCATCAATCACCTCCGTTAACCTCACAGCACTAATTGGGGCTATTGGAGAAGGCTTCACGATGTAGGTGTTACCACAGGCAACAGCTGCTGGTAGGAACCACAACGGCACCATGCTTGGGAAATTAAAAGGTGCTAGACAGAAGAAGACACCCATAGGTTGACGGAGTACAATCTCGTCAATTTCTGGGGCAACGTCTTCGGCGTTGTATCCCATCATCAACGAAGGTATGCCAGTCGCGACTTCTACATTTTCTATTCCACGCCTGATCTCACCACGTGCCTCATCTATTGTCTTTCCATTCTCGATTACAACCTGTCGAGCCAATTCTTCAAATTTCTCTTCCATGAGATTCTTCATTTCAAAGAAATACCTAGCACGTGTGATCGGAATAGTCCGTCTCCATCTAGGAAACGCTTTGTTGGCTGCTTGAATAGCCTCCTCAGTTTCGTCAACAGTACTCATAGGAACTTTGGCAATCAGTTCACCAGTCGCCGGGTTCAATACATCTCGAAGATTCTTTGAGCTGGACTCAACCCATTCACCATCGATGTAGTTCTTAAGTATGGGTACATCAGTCATAGGGCTTACCTTCTTCTCAGTTAATTGGTGGAGTTCAACCAGTAGTCAGATGGACCATATAACTATAATCAAAACTGCGTTTTTGCAAGTTAGACTATAATGATACGTTAATGGAAACCTTGTACAGAGTTATGTCCATCAAAGGTATTGAGAGATTAGCAACTCAGGTCACTGTATGCGCTCTCCGAGATGTGTTTCTCTCAACAGATTTGAAATCGATTGTCCTTAGGATGGAGTACTACTTTTTCCCGTGGCGAAGTAGTAAGCGACCACAGATGCAACAAAGCTGCCAAGCACACCCATGATTGCAGTGAACTTTTCCAACTCTATAAAGTTGAATACTGTCATCACCACAACCAGAGTAAATAGTCCAAAGATCCAGACAGCCAAGACTGCTCTCATATTCTTCCGAAGACTCAATAATTGTACTGTGCTTTCACCCGCTCGCTGTAGTGTTTGAATTGTAGTCAGTATCAACGCTTCATTCATCACGATGATGAAGGCAATACCTAGCCCTAACCCGATTCCAACTACAAAGACGACTGTTGTTATTGTATCGGTCATAAACCATAGAACCACTACAACCAATGTGAGGAGCCAACCAACAACAAGCCAACCTATTTGAGCGGTCCGTTCATGTAAATTCAGTTCTGCCATCTTCTATCCCCTTCCCTTGCATCCCTATCCATAATTAAACTTGACGTCCTAAAACATCTTTGGATGAGATTCCCTTTATACTAGGAGATTCGGTAGAACCATTCCCCAAGTGGATGGATTTGGAACACTACTGGATTTTGGTATTACCCCCTTCAAAGAGAATATTGAAATGGGTGTTAATGGACAACAATAGGAAGCAAAGAAAAGCTGTGAATAAGCATGGATGACACTCAGAGAGAAACACTGTTTCTGACAATTAAAGCTGTGATTGATGGTATCATTGCAGACAAGAGAGAGAATCCAAAGAACACCAAGAGATTGAACTCTTTCGAGGGCAGAATCAACATTGGACTCCATGTTGAAGAAGACGAGATAATGTGGATTAATCTAATAGCAAAGGATGGGGAATATACTGTCGGAAAAGACGCTCTTGAGGAACGGGACTTGGAACTGATTGCGGACCCAGAGGATTTGATGTTTTTCTGCAATGGTCAATTTTCAGTCATGCATATGATGATGAAGCGAAACAGGTTTGGAGAGAGAAAACTGAGATTCAAGGGAAGAGCATATGGCAAACTTCTAGCATTGCCAAAGATATTGGTGTTGGACAAGAAATAACACATGAGAGGAATAGAAGATGGTAAAATTTGGAACTCAAGAATGGGCAGAACTAGTCATTGAAGCTATAAACTCGAATAAAGCCTATGCAAAGGCGGCGGACTGGTGGGAAGGTGACTTCATCTTTCAGATTGATCCATTTGGCGGATTAGATCATCAAATCAGAGTATGGGTAGGTCTATACCATGGGAAATGTACAGGTGCCCAGGTACTTAAAGAAGATGAGGAGTATAGACTTCTAGAGAAGGGAGAAAAGGCGTCAGGTCAACCGTTTGAAGCTGAGTTTGTGTATTCAGCGAGAATTGATGTATGGGAGAAGATTCTACGTAAGGAGTTGGATCCAATTCGAGCCTTGCTCTCTGGGCAGTCGAAGATTCAGGGTGATATGCCCAAAATCCTGCGGGCAACTGAAGCAGCCAAAGAACTCGTAGCGAGCGCGGCGACCATAGAAACCGAGTTCTATGACTGAATGAACAAAGGCCTACTATGAACACACGGATGGACATTAAATGCTAAAGGGATACATGGGAAAGATACTACGAGTCAACTTAACTGATGGGACAATAACTGAAGAGTTTCCAGATGAGAACATACTCAAGATGTATTTAGGAGGAGCAGGACTCGCCACTTATTTTTTGATCAATGAAACTGAGAAAGGAATAGACCCCTTAGGATCAGAGAACAAACTCATTGTCATGACTGGACCATTGACTGGGACACAGTCTCCGAGCGCTGGGCGATATAGCGTTGTGGCCAAGTCGCCCTTGACGAATCTTTGGGGTCAGGCAAACTCAGCAGGATTCTGGGCTAAGGACTTCAAGAGGTCAGGCTTTGATGGCATCATCTTTGAGGGGGCATCTCCCAATCCTGTGTATCTCTTGACAGAGGATGGAAAAGCGGAGTTATTAGATGCTACTGAGATATGGGGAAAGACAACTTCAGAAACTACTCGAATTTTGAAAGAAAAACACGGCGTTAAGCACAATGTTGCCTGTATTGGTCCTGCAGGGGAGAGGCTGGTAAAGTATGCAGCAATCATGAATGACTGTGATGAGAAGTACTTTGGTCGTGCGGCTGGGAGATGTGGTCTAGGAAGTGTGATGGGTTCAAAGAACCTGAAGGCAATGGCAGCCTATGGGAAAGAAACAATCCCTATTGCAAATCCTGAAGAATATAGGATCGAGGCAAAGAAGAGATTCGACTGGGTCAACCAAAGCATGCTCAAGATGACACTGGAGGTCTACGGTACAGCCACAATGGTCGACCTGTGTCAGGTTGTCGGAGGACTGCCAACTCGCAACTTCCAGACTGGTGTGTTTGAGGGTGCTGACAACATCAATGGCACAGCCCTGAACGATACAATACTTGCGGCTCGAAAGCCATGTTTTGCCTGTCCAATTGCCTGTGGTCGTATCGCGGAGATAAAGGAGGGCAAGTTCAAGAGCAGGGGAGAAGGTCCAGAGTATGAAACTATTGGTTCGTTTGGTAGTATGTGTGGGGTTGATGATCTTGAAGCAATCTCAATGGCTCACTTCCTCTGCAATGAGTACGGTCTTGATGTAATTTCTGCTGGAAACTCAGTGGCTTTCGTCATGGAATGCTTCGAAAAGGGAATCATTACAAAGGAGGACACTGGTGGGATAGAGTTCAAGTTTGGTGACAAGGATGTCATCGTAGATATTGTGCCTAAGATTGCTCTGCGTGAAGGTTTTGGTGATGTCATTGCAGAGGGAACCATGCGAATGGCAGAGAAATTTGGGAAAGGTTCAGAACATTTTGCTATGCACGTCAAAGGACTTGAACTTCCTGCGTATGATAGTAGAGCTGCAAAAATCACAGGTTTGGCGTATGCCACTGCTAACAGAGGTGGGGATCATATCACAGCATGGATTGAAGGACCTGCCTTTCTCTCAATGCCATTCATGATTGTGGATGATGCTGATGTGGGTGATGCACAAAAGGAAATTCCTGAAAAATCTGTTATACTGAAGGACTTTGAAGACGCGTTTCAGATCTTTGATGCAGTTGGTGCATGCAAATTCATGGGCATTGTGATGACTGCTGATGACTGGGCTGTCTTATTGTCAAATCTAATGGGAATCGAATACTCTGCTACAGACTTCAGAAGGACAGGTGAAAGAATCTATAACCTTGAGAGGGTCTACAATATTCGAGAGGGTGCCACACGAGAAGATGATACTCTTCCCCCGAGACTTTTGAAAGATCCGCTCCCAGAAGGTCCAGCCAAGGGACTGGTGGTCAATCTAGAACCCATGCTTGAGAGCTATTACGAGTTTCGGGGATGGGACCAAGATGGCAAGCCAACCAAGGAAAAACTGACAGAACTGGGGTTGGACTGGGCAATTAGCCAAATTTATTGAGCTGAAGTGTATCTATCTGAGTTGATTTCGATGACAACATCGTATCAGGATAAACCATGGCTCAAGGCATATTTCTTGGGCCCCTACAAGTTGAAGCATTCAATGGAGCCTTATCCAGAGATCAATGTCTACTCTTTCTTGGAGGAGTCTGCGAGAGAATATCCTGAGAACATCGCCTGTGTCTATGCAGATGAAGAGATGAACTACGAGGAGCTGAAGGACAAAGTAGACCGACTAGCATCAGCGTTTGTAGACCTAGGAGTAAGGAAAGGAGACCCTGTAGCCACAGTACTCCCCTCTTGTCCAGAGTTCATCATTGCAGACTATGCGTGTATGAAGATAGGAGCAATTCATGTGCCGCTGAGCATTCTTCACAAGGCAGATGACCTGTTACACGAGCTCAAGGAGAGTAAAGCGGAGGTTGTTGTCTGTTCCTATAGACGAGTCCCTCGAGTGAATGAAGTCAAACCCAAGACCGATGTAAAGAAAATAATCTATGCACCGACGAAGATTTTTCCAGACTACCAAGCCCCCGAAATGGAGGAGATCGCAGAGCCTGGTCACTATCTGTTGGAGGACCTGTTGAAAAAATACCAACCTCACTCTGAACATGTTGAGATCAACCCAAAGGAGGATATCGCCCTACTACCCTTTACGGGAGGTACGACAGGAGTTCCCAAGGGCACAATGTTGACCCATTACAATCTCACTTCCAATGTAGTCCAGACAATTCACTGGATGCTGGCTCCTCTTAAGGTGGGAGTTGCAGGGAAGGGAGCAACTACAATCTGCGTTCCGATATTCCATATGTATGGTCACTGGGCGGTTCATGCGAGTATCTCATGGGGACTGAAGATGTTCCTGATGGACCCGAGGGATGTAGTGAAGATTGTAGAGGTCATAAATGAGTACAGACCAGCAATGGTCTTTGCAGTACCAGCGCACTACAGCATGTTTTGTAGTATGCCTTTGAAGAAGGGACAGATATTCTACTACTCTGCAGCTGCAGGACTACCCCCAGAACTTGCAGAGGAGTTTGAGAAGATCTCTGGAGTTCCTATGGGTGAGGGTTATGGCGCAACAGAAACCTCTGCAGCTGCTACTGTGAACATCTCTGCATTCTCCAAAGTGACTGGATTCATGAAACATGTGAAGCGTGGAGTTGGTGTCCCGTTGCCAGACACTGAGATTCGGGTTGTCGATCCTGAAACTGGGAAAGAACCTCCAGTGGGAGAACCCGGCGAGATATGGGTCAGAGGACCTCAGATCATGGCAGGATATTGGCCAACACCAGGATCCGGATTGGAGGAAGATGGTTGGTTGAGGATGGGGGATATGGTGACCATGGATGATGATGGATACTTCAAAGTGGTGGACCGAATTAAGGACATGATCAACGTTTCTGGCAATAAGGTGTATAGTCGGGTAATCGATGATATTCTCTACGAACATCCTGCAGTTGAAGTTGGAGGAGTGATTGGAGTACCAGACCCTGGCAGAAAGGGTAGCGAACGAGTCAAAGCTTTCATAAAACTAAGGCAAGAGTATAGGGGGAAAATCTCTGAGAAGGACATTATTGAGTATCTAAAAGACAAGGTCAAACCATACGCAGTACCGAAGTCTGTAGAATTCAGAGATGAACTCCCACTCACCCTCATAATGAAGCTCCACAAGAAGAAACTGAGAGATGATGAGCTTGCCAAACAATCCTAGACAGGGTTGATAGGTCCATCTTAACTAATCCGCTGTGTCCTGTGGTAAGACGTTTCATAACGACAGAACCCTTAAGCCATTCCAAGTCGACCTTGTTGTCGTCGAGCCTCGACTTAATGGTCAACAACAATGCCTTGAAGCTTGTGATTCTTTAGTGCCAAATGTAGGCAAGTCCAATCGATATTAGACCTAGAAGTATCAGCGACATGACCATACACAATTGATCTCCACCCCCTCAATGGTTTTATCCAGAAAAACATACCATTTCATTCGAGTTGACCGTGTTAGTTCGACCGTGTTAGATTGCGCCACATGCAATAGTTAATAATTCAGTGTTGAATGAGTATGATTTAGACTGGATTAACAGTCGATTTTTGGTTTTAGGAGAGAATAAAATGACATTAGAAGGAAGTAAGAATCCTGATTTTCAGCAGTCTGCGTCACAAGACTTTAGCGTGGGTGCGTCTGGCCTAGCGTCGAGAACATTCAGTTTATGGATACGACGATTGGGCTCGTATATTGTAATCGTCGGTCTTGTTGGTGCAGTTTTAGCATTATGGAATACCTATGTAGCGACGATAATTGCTCCACTTGACCCAGAATCTTTCTTGAATCTGATAAGCACAGATCCCCTAGATATCATATTGAAATCACTTAATTGGACAAGTACGTCGGGCGTTCCTGTCTTCGTTATAATAATCGCATTGTCGCTTATTGGAATGATTATCAACTCAGTTACTCATGGAGCGGCCATCAAGCTATGTCTTGAGGATTATGGTAATCGTGGTGCGGGTACAATCCGAGAGTCATTCTCATATGCAGGCAACCGCCTTACGACATTGATTGGGGCACAAATTATTTATGGACTCATCCTGATGATTCCTGTTCTACCCGGGGGTCTAGTCTTTGCATACAGTGCATTGACAATTGACATAATGGATCCATCAACTTATGGATTATTACTCACCACTATTCCATTGCTTCTAATAGGACTCATAATTGCCCTTTACCTTGCTGTCCGACTAGCACCTACGATCGCAGTCGTCATAGCTGAGAAAGAGAGGTCTGCGGTTGATTCAGTGAAAAGAGCATGGTCAATAACAGGACATCATTTCTGGCACATATTTGCCGGTCTTTTTCTGTTGATAGTGTTAATTGCAGTCGCTAGTATCCTCATTGCTATGCTTATAGCTCCAATAGCCTTAATCGCTGTGAGCATAATTGGCCTGTCTACTATTATCATAGAGATTCTGATTAGTCCTTTGCCTGCGGTCTTCCAGGCTGTCCTTTATCGAGACCTAGAATCAAGAGCGAGGATGGTTGAGGCGGACTGGTGGTAGTCATCGGAAACAAGAAAAATAGAACGAGAGTTTGTTTCTCTTGGAGCAAGCTCAAGAACACCAAACACCGAGTTCAAACTGGAAACTCGATCATGACTGACGAATCTGTAGAATTAAACCATAGATTCCTGAGAATGGAGTGTCATTCTGTTCCTCAGTAGCTCAGGAGAAAATCATCGAGTTCCTTGGACAAGGTCAAACTGGAAGCTCTTCCAAAGGTCGTTGAGTTTCGTGACGAACTCTCCCTTACACCAATCATGAAGATTCACAAGAAGGTATTTCGGAAAGAGGAACTTCCGAAATTTACATAGATGCCGGGAACTGTCTATACAACATGCTAGATTTCATCGTGGGGTATGAACTTGAGAAGTTCAAAAAGTACTACAGTACATTAAGTGATCTTCACAAGTTCTATGTCAATCGCACATCTCGAGATCCGGGAGAATTCAAGCTAGGTGATGATGAAAGGTTCCATGTTGAGAATGACATTAAGCATCTGATTGTCTGGACTGATTCAACTGAGATTGTGGGTCACTGTATATGGCATGAGACAAGCACCGACGAGATGACTCCAGGTGACCCAAGAAACGATGACGACAAAGAAACTCTAAGAGACCTCTTTGGGGGACAAAAGGGGAACCTAGTGGAACTACATGAGCTCTGGTTACAGACGAAACACAGAGGGAAGGGGTATGGTCATCAGTTCTTTGAATTCTATGAGAACTACATCACTCAGAGTGGATTTGATGGCATCATTCACTATTCTGATCATTCAGCAGTCATAGCTATCTGTAGAAAGCGCGGCTATAAGGAGGCGTTCCTTCAGAGTTCAGGTTGGTATGTATTTGCTATTCAGTTCCCCTTAATCAAATAGACTAATTACAAACTTCGTACAGCAAATGCAGAAGAGAATTCAGGAGGTCATATCTTGGTTGACCAACCCACTAAACTAAATCGAGACTTTTTGGGAAAGGTGTATCACTCTGGCCCCCACATTGTAGAAGCGGATAGCATCAGGAATTATGCTCTAGCCACCAATGAGAAGAATCCCCTCTATCTGGGTAAAGAACCCGAGACTCACTCTCCTCTCTATCCTGTTGTGTTTCTACCGGGAATCCTCAGTCAACTCGTGGAGGATGCTGAGGAGATGGACCTAAACATGCTGAGAGTAGTCCATGCAGAACATAAGATGTCATGGAGAGATACCATTCATCTGGGAGACGAGATCTACACCACTACAAAGCTCACGAACATGGAAAAGCTTGGGAACAACGAGATCATGGACCTTTTAGTGCATTGCAAACGGAATAACGATATAGTAGTGGAGATGAACTATCGGTTGCTTATTAGAGGAGAGGACACAGGGAAGAAAAAGCCTGCAGGAAAAGCTCCTGAACCTAAGAAGGGAGAAGTGCTTTTGAGACACCAATCGTTCGTCACTGCAGACCAAGGTCTTAGATATGCCGAGGCCTCTGGAGACCACAATCCGATTCACAAAAGTGATGAGATTGCGCAAAGTGTCGGCCTTCCCAGAGCTATCCTTCATGGATTATGTACTATGGCGTTAGCCTCCCAAGCGATTGTTGAAGGGCTCCTCGAAGGCAACGCAAAGCGTTTGAAGAACATGGGTGTTCGTTTTTCCAGACCTGTGTTAATGGACCAGACTCTTACTACTGAAGTATATGAAGGGGAGCTCACCAATGATGGACTGCATGTTGTTCACTTCGAAACAAGAGATGAAAATGATGTTCCAGTTCTGACTCTTGGAACAGCAGAGTTCATTTAATGAGGTGAGGTTGGTTTTCTAGATAGACTGATTATAGGGTTTATAAACTCACATCAACTTAGAAGAAACAGTCATCCGAGAGAGGTGATTTAGTTCTATGACAGCACCATTTAGAGTGATACAGATTGGATTCGGGTCGCTTGGCCGTCATATTACTGCGTCTATTTTAAGACGAGCAAACCTTGAGCTTGTTGCAGTGGTGGATGCCAATCCAGAATTAGCAGGCAAGACCATCAAGGAACTACTTCAAGATGAAACTGATAGTGATATCTCAATGGCTGATGATCTACATACAATTTTGAGGTATGTCCCTGCAGACGTTGCTCTAGTAGCAACCTCCTCGTCGCTTGAAACCGTTTATCCCACGATAGTGGCATGCCTTGAGTCTGGTTTAGATGTGGTTTCAATCTGTGAAGAACTCTCATATCCATATAAGAAGAGTCCTGAGCTCTCAAGGAAACTGGACCTAGTTGCCAAAGAAAAAGGGAAGACAGTCGTTGGGACTGGCATCAACCCTGGATATCTAATGGACCTACTTCCGATTGTTCTCACCGCCCCATGTCAGATAATAGAAACCATTCATGTGACTCGTCATATGAACTCAAGCCATAGGAGACCATCGTTCCAGAAGAAGATTGGAACTAGCATGACAAATGAGGAGTTCAGAAGGAACATTGATGAGGGCAACATCACTGGTCATGTAGGACTTGTCGAGTCAATCCAGATGATAGACGCAGCACTTAATCTGGGATTGGATGAGATTGAGGAGCTACCTCCTGAGGCGGTCATAGCAAAAAGAGAAGTCACAAACTCCTTCACAACCATTCAGAAAGGAGATGTCCTTGGTCTCACGAGTGTGGCTGTGGGAAAAAGGAATGGAGAGGTAGTAGTCACTCTTGACTTTCAAGCGTATGCAGAAGCAACACCACAGTACGATGAGGTCATCATAGAGGGGCTTCCCAGGATACATCAGAGAATTGAGGGAGGAGTCCAGGGAGACCAGGGAACAATCGGTATGCTGCTGAACCTAATCCCAATCGTGATCAGCGAGTCACCAGGCCTCAAGACCATGAAAGACCTACCAGTTCCAAGAAACACGATGCGATTCTGGAAAGAAAACTAGAATGGAGGAACAATAGTATGCTTGAACGCTACAATGCAAGAACCTCAAAATCGGAAACACTTTGGAAGAGTGCAGTCACTCTGTTTCCAGGGGGCGTGAGTCACAATATTAGGACTTTTGGAATGCCTGGATGCAATTCATACCCACCCTACATTAGTCATGGTCAAAGGGCACACATCTGGGACGTCGATGGGAACGAGTATATCGACTGGTGGATGACCCATTACTCACTCCTTCTCGGACATAATGATCCTTTTGTGAGAGAGGCGATCAGCGACCAGTTAGAAGCAGGATATCACTTTGGAACTCCGACCGAACCTGAGGTAAAGTATGGTGAGAGACTCAAGGAGGCAGTACCACTGCTTGAGAAGATGAGGTTCACTGCCTCAGGTGGAGAATCGACTATGTACGCTGTTCGATTGGCAAGGCTGTTCACAAAGAGGAAACTCGTAGGCAAGTCCTTGGGTGGATGGCACGGGGGGAACGATGCACTCACCTATCATATGAGCCATCCCTATATAG
>LRSL01000085.1 GCA_001563335.1 Candidatus Thorarchaeota archaeon SMTZ1-45
CAGAGAGTCACTCAAGTGGACATGCACGTGTGGCTACATGGGGCATCATAATCGGATTTGTGATCATGATGACACTTGACAATGTCTTCCATTTTCTCTTTGGCGGTTGATTGAGGAATTAGAGCGGCCGTCCTATGAAGCTCCCAAGATTTTTGAAAACCTCAGCTTGATAAATTAATCTTCATTTTTCGATGAAAGGAAAATTTAATACATAGCTCAATTATTCATATGAGATTAATAATATCAGTCCATCTACAGTCAAGGCTGATATCTTATCGCGGGATATGATTGTCTTGATAAAAGGAAGAGGAAAATCGCTGATTATCTTAGTCATTATTGGGCTTTTCGGATTCATGCCTAATGTACATCCGGACAGCTCTGTGCAAAATGTGTCTACGAGTGCTCCCGATTATTGGCCAACGACTGGATGGCTCACTTCGACACCTGAAGAACAGGGAATGAACTCCAGTCTTCTTGATGAGTTTGTGGATGCGATAGAAGATGTTTCTTTGCCGTTGCTTTCCTATCTTGTAATTAGAAATGGATACATTATCCTTGAAGGCTATCCAGATCCAGACTACAATGAGAGCACGCTAAAACATGTCTGGTCGGTCACAAAAAGTTTCACGTCTGCTCTTGTAGGAATGGCACTTGGGGCGGGAGATCTCACAAGTCTTGATGAGTTGGTTGTCGATTTCTTCCCTGATAAAACAATAGCTAATCTCGATGAGGACAAGCAATCCATAACAGTGGAGCATTTGCTTACAATGACAGCTGGATTCGAATGGTCCAGCGCCACCGACCCTTCCGACATGATGGATAGTCCTGATTGGATTCAATATGTGTTGGATAAACCAATGGCAGATGTACCAGGTGAAACGTTTAACTACAACAGTGGAGCCTCTCATCTTCTGTCCGCAATCGTCAACCGTACAACAGGAATTCCAACTCAGTCATATGCAGATACTTACTTGTTTCAACCACTTGGCATCTCAGATTATGAATGGATAATTGACCCTCAAGGGGTTGCTTCTGGACACGCCGGTCTAAATATAACGCCCAGAGACATGGCGAAGTTTGGATTCCTCTATCTCAACAATGGTACATGGGATGGCGAGCAGATTGTGCCTTCGACGTGGGTTTCCGCATCCACACAAGTGCAGGCTCCTGATGAGGACTATGGTTTTCAATGGTGGATAGACCCAGAAAGAGATGCCTATTATGCATTTGGAAGAGATGGTCAGTATATTTGGGTACAACCTAAGAACGACTTGATTGTAGTGTTCACTGCTAGCGAGGGAATGTATTTGTCGTTGATTCCGTGGTACATTATTCCGGCTATACTTTCAACTCCAACACCGACGACTCCAATTTCACCCCCGCCAATAGATATGCGGATAATAGGTCTAGTTGCGGGTGCAGCCGTTATTGTCGTTATCGTTCTTGAAGTATTCCGACGGCGAAGGTAGTTGGATACAGTTGGGACTTGGGTGGTTACAAACAGCAATGTTACTATTCGAATCCGAGGGGTGACCCCAGTACATGCCGCCGTGGCTCAGTAGGTACTCGTGTTTGAGAAAATAATCTCTTCATAATATTCCCGCTGCTGCTAATGTTAACTCAGGAAAAGGTGTGGAAGTGTTAGAGTTAATAAACAACCTCTGTTATATCCTCTGGAGTGTTGCGAGGGAGATTGAAAGAAGCATCATGACATTGACTTCTGGATTTTAACTAGCATGAACTACCTCGACCGCGTTCGTCGCAGCGGAGGAGAGTAGAGTTCATGCCAAGGAAGAGTGGAGTCTTCTATGTTGTCTTGTCACTGGTATTCATCTTGGTGATAGGAATTGTCACGGCAGCCACTGATTCAGATGATAGTTACCAACTAACCCCAGTGAATGTTTCAGAAATTGAGAAAGTGGATGTTACTGTAGCTAGTATGCCTCATGCCCCTATAGTCATTGATGGCGATGCAAACTTTACAGCAATAGCCTCAGCAGAGGGATGGGATGGTATTGGTTCTCCCAGTGACCCTTTTATAATAGAGAATCTAGATATTGACCTTGGCGGGAGCGAAGGCACCTGTATATTGATTAATAACACACGGTCCCATTTCGTCATTCGTAACTGTGAAGTCCAAGCAGCAGACATCTATTTGACTGTAGGAATTCAGCTAGAGAACGTGACAGATGGGATCATAATAAACAACCACATTCATGACAACACCCACGGAATTTTCGTTCACAGTGGGAGCACTAGAGTCACTATCTCCAGCAACAATATCTCCGATAATGTCTATCAAGGAATCCGCATTGATGTAAGCTCTACCTATGTCACAGTGGTAAACAATAACTGCTTGAATAATCAGTTGGGTGTCTACGTGTCATACTCAAACTACGTAATTATCGTCAATAACACCTTCAATAGAAACAAGGATCATGGAATCGTTGTAGCCTGGTCCCACAATAATACTATCAAAAATAATACCTGTGATGAGAATCTTGATGAAGGAATATATCTCCATGAATCGTCTTCTAACACATTAACTAATAACATATGCACTAACAACCGATATGGCATTTACATCTATCTCTCAAATTCTAACAAAATATCAGAAAACATCTGCACTAGCAACAGTATTGGCATATATCTCACTCAATCAGATTCCAACACATTGGAAGACAACATCTGCGCTAGTAACAGTAGCGACGGCATCTTTCTCTACGTATCGAGCTCCAATATGATAGCTAACAATACCTGCACTAGCAACAGATATGGCATCTGGATTCGCTATCATTCCAATTTCAATACTTTTGTCAATAACATATGTAACAACAACGATGTAGGCATTTATATCCACACAAATTCTGACAGCCATGAACTCCATTGGAATGTCTTAGCAGATAACAATCTTGATGGAAGAGATGATACAGGAACTAGTGATTTCAGTTACAATTACTGGTCAGATTATTCGGGAACTGACACAAATGGTGACGGTATTGGTGATACTCCCTATGCATTTACAGGGAATTCTGATTTTTATCCATTGATGTATCAATCCAATCTTAGATGGATTAAGCCGCCAATGGACCAATCTATTGAGTTTGAGTATCTATTCCAATATGATATGGTCCTTGTCCAACATGGACCACTTGGACCACTTACATGGTCTATTAGCGACTCTATACATTTCAGTTGCAATCAGGGTGTAGTTGAATCGAACACAATTCTGCCCAAAGGTGATTACGCATTGGAAGTGGATGTCACAAACTTCTACGGGTGTAGTCTCAGAGCAGCATTTACTGTCAGAGTTACAGTTGATGCCAGTAATCCGCCTGGATGGCTGACAATCCCCATTGATCAAGTGATAGTATATGGTGAAATGTTTGACTATCAGGTCATGGTTGTGGACCCCTCAGGTATTGATCACTGGGAACTCAATGACACAGCTCATTTCGCCATTACTGAGAGTTATTACGTAGAAGGGAGTACAGCTCGTATTACAAGCAGCTCAGACTTAGCAATAGGCCAATATGTATTAATCATAGATGTCTTTGATACATATGGCAATATGCTCTCGACTATCATCACCATAACTGTGGAGCCATCTGAACTAGACACCATACCACCTGAATGGGTGACCCTTCGTATTTACCAGACTATTGAAGTTGGTGAACCATTACAGATGCAACTTGAGGCTTGGGATTACGAGGGTATAGATCACTGGTGGCTCAATGACACAACACACTTCATGCTAGATGGACAGGGCGTCATCAGGAATGCTACAGTCCTCAATCCAGGCATTTACAGACTTGAGGTGAGAGCATACGATCCATATGATAACTATTGTTCTGCTGGCCTGGTCGTGACAGTTCTCGAAGCTCCAATGACCAAATCAACAACCTCCACCACAACACCACCAACCATTAGTGCCATTCTTGAAGAAGTAGATTCAGTGATGATGCTTGTTCTGGGAGCAGGAATCGGAGGTGTTTCAGTGGTCGTCGTTGTACTAGTAATCCTAAGGAAGAAATAGTGAGAAACGAGAAGCCATCCTAAAGAAGTATCCATTTGGATTAACAAACAAAGGAGCGATAGTATAACGAGTGTTGCAAGAACTTGATTTTGGAAACCTCGAGAAACTTTTGAACAGAATATTTGTAATATCGTGAAGACTCGTTGTCAATGGTTGTGAGCAGTGAGGGTTCTGGTTGGCTTCTAGCTTTTCTTCCTCCATTGAAGACTAACAGCCCTGGTAAAATACCACTCATCAACATCCCGATAATCCCTGTGACCGATATCGCCTTTTGGAATCTGCCAGGATTGGTCGCAAGGATGAACCAGAGAAGCAGCAGAATCAACCCAATTAAGGCACCAAGAAAGAGGTAGGATGTTATTCCTCCCAACAGGGGGAGACTGGGGTCGTTGGGGTCGAGATTCATCCTAATCCCGTAGTCCAGCATGAAAATAATACCCAAGAGAGTTCGAAAGCTGCCGACGAAAAATTGAAGAACTGCCCCAGCAAGCACCCATTTACGAGCAGCTCCGGATCCCGCCATCATCAATCACCTCCAAGTATTGCTAAGGCTCTTTGACACCTTAGCTTAGATTATTATTATATCAAAGTTGAATATTAAGGTTGAGTGCAGAATAGCATATATGAAAAGCTAATATATTATTCATATGAATAACTAAATAATAAATTGAATGATATTGTTTATATAAAACCTAATCAATTACTAATCGAAAGAAGCAGACTTGCGGTTTCGGGAGTGCCTTCAAAATCATTTAATCGAAAGATGACTTGAGCATCAAATTACGTGTTTTTTCAGTTTGCTTCATTCAGTTATTCACAATTGTAGATAATATGGAGGAACAATTTAATCATGAGGGAGAGCAAATCAAATAGAGAGATTTTGCAGTTCAGGGCACTATTGCTCGTAGTCCTAATGACATTAATGATGTTTTGGACTGCACCACCGACAGCAGCCACAACCTATCTCTACTATGAAGACTTTACAACAACAGCCTATATGGACACTACGAACTCAAATGTTACAGGCTGGGGCAAATATGATATTAAATTGCCTGGGGGAATGCCTTATGTAAGTGGTTTGTCTGGCGGGTATGTTGGATTCCAAGCTGTTGGGGACCTAGTCTATTGTGCAGATTTCTACTCAGGAACCCTCGATATAGTCAATGTCAGTAATCCTCTTAACCCGTATATTATAGGGTATGTCAACGTTGGAGGACATCCTGTGAAAGTGGATGTTGACGGCGATTATGCATACGTTGCAGCGCTTGAAGAAGGACTCAAAGTCGTTGATGTCAGTAATAAAAGTAATCCGATAAAGGTGGGTGACACCTATCCAACTTACACTATTCCAGCCCATGATCTTGCAGTATCAGGCAACTATGTCTATATTGCGGGTCCGGAGCCCGGAGGTCTTATTACCATTGATGTGAGTGTAAAATCCAATCCTACTGCTGTTGACTACTACTTAGGGGTAAGTCTTGCACGAATTGCAGTATCTGGTGGGTATGTTTACAGCGCTGGTTCCCCGACCCTACGCATTTTTGATTTGAGTGCACCAAACAATCCCACCCCGCGCGGCTCCTGTACTTTAGCGGGTTCGGTGTCTGGGGGTATCGCAATTAGTGGAGGGTATGCATTCCTCGCGACTGAGGGCGGATTCCAAGTATCAGACATTACCAATCCTGATTCGCCCTCCATTGTTACTACCCATCCGTTAAGCGGAGAGGCACGAGCAGTAGCTGTCCAAGGAAACTATTCCTATGTGTGGAATAATGACTACGGTCTTGTAGCCTATAATATCACAATACCTACCAATCCCACTGTTGCTGGTGTTGGACCAGCAGGTTGGAATTATGCGACTTGGAACGGTATGGATGTTTGGGGTGATTTTGCGTATCTTGGTAATCGGGCGTCGTTACAAATTTGGAACATCTCCGATCCTCAGGTCTACGGATACCTTGGAGTTGGCCAATCCACTACCATTGATTCGTTTCCGAGTACCACCACAATTGTTCAGGCAACTCTGAACTCCACTTACATTCAACCTTCAGGCACCTCAATCGATTTCTACCTATCAGCCGATAATGGATTACACTGGGAACAGGTCAATCTAGGAGTGGCACATGACTTCTCCGATCCAGGTCAAGACCTCAAATGGCGGGCAATTCTCTCAACAACTGATAATCTCACAACACCAGAGATTGACACCTTAAGTATTTCATACAAGACCATTCTACAGTCACCCTCGCTCCTAGAACCCAGTGATGCAGTATTGCTGCCTACTGCCACCCCCACATTGCACTGGGAGATAGTTCCTGGGACTGTGGAATATGTCATTGAGTTCGATACAGTATCGACATTTGACTCACTGAATAAGTGGTCTGACACGACAACTCTGCTTAATTACACACCCTTGGCCCCATTGGCTGAAACGACATGGTACTGGCGAGTGGCTGCAAACGATTCAGGTGGTGATCTGAGCGAGTTCTCCACTATCCGTAGTTTCACCATAGACATCTCTCCACCCACATGGGACCAGGCACCGACGAATCAGCTTGTCGAATACGGAGATGTCTTTTCATATGACTTAGATGCCTCTGATCCATCGGGCATCGACAGTTGGTGGCTTAATGATACAACGCACTTCTCAATAGATGGTTTTGGTGTAATTACAGACACGACAACATTGTCAGTGGGTGATTATGGGCTACAAGTATGGGTCAATGACTCACTCAATCACATCCTCACCACCACATTATCGATAAGTGTTCAAGATACAATCGACCCTGTATGGATTCAAACACCCACGGACCAGAGTCTTGAATATAACGAGTCCTTGGATTATCAATTACAGGCTAGTGATTTGTCAGGTATCGATCATTGGTGGTTAAATGACACAACGAATTTTGCCATATCGAGCGCAGGACGAATAACCAACAGTACGACATTGCTACCTGGAACCTACGGAATAGAGGTCAGAGTCTACGATCCCTATAACAACTACTGCGTCGCTACATTTGTAGTCACTGTGGGAGAACTTCCAGCACAACCAGGTCCTCCATGGGTCTTTCTTACGATAGCAGCGATTAGCATCATTGGTGTCCTCGCGGTAGGGGTCTATATCGTGATGCAGAAAAGGTAGGAACCCTAAAAATGGGTTCCCTCTTCTTTTTTTATAACATTACTTCATTTTTGTAAGCCTTAATCATTGGAAAAGACCAGTTTGAATTGCATAAATGGACCCTACAATTGGTAAAAGGGGTTCTATAATTCCTTAAAATAACGCTATTCCCTTAAGAAGCCCAATAATCCAATCGCACAGGTTATGGTCCCGAATCTCAATCATATAGAAGACAGAATTCAATCTCACTATCTCTACAAAGGGTTTTGGATATATTTTCACTTTTCTTGGACACAGTCTGAAGAAGGTAGAGGTCGTGTTTGCATCATTGTTTGGTGAGTTCCAGGTGGGAGCTGTAGAAGTGGTCGAGATTCCAGAGGACTATCTCAAGATACTAGACAAAGAGAATCAGGATGCCAACTATAGACAATCGTTCAAGAACATCCTCAGAGGAGTGATTTATGCTGAGGTGCCAGTGGGACTTCGACTTGAGCGTATTAAAGGAAGAACTAGAGTATTTTTTCTGACTTGGACTCGAAAACAGGATGAGCTAAGCAGGAACCTCACCACTCTCACCACATCAGTTTCTGCATACCTGCCGAAGTTCATCTTAACATCAGCCAAGACATTCAAGGGACTGAGAGCAGGTCCAGAAGTCAACGGAGTCATAGCCTGTCTACTGGGAGAACCTGCAACTCAAGAGGAGATTGAACATAGCTCGGTTCGGATAGAACCGATGGATGCCGCTGGTGAGGTGCTTCAGAGTCTTGACAATGTCATCGTTCAGGTCTTTGTAGAACCAACAAAGTCAGGAAGGGGACATGTCAGATCTCTCGAGCGTGCGTATGAGAATGCTGTGGAACGGTCACAAAAGGTCGTATCGGGACCTAGACATTTCTCCCAAAAATCACAGCAATCAACCACTATTGTGAATGCAAGCGCCTCTAGAGAAGCCGAACGTCTTAGCAGACATGTCAAGCGCATGAGCAGTCGGTATCTCGGGAAGGTCTCAGTGACCATCACTCACTGGCATCCGAACCTAAGACTCGCCAAAACGCAGGCCAAGCGTGTGATGTCTGTCCTCATGAGTGGAGTCACACCTGCTGACAAGGAGGAGGACCTTTGTGTAAAAATCAAGACCAAACGTAAGGATTTCGAGAAGGCTCTGGCGGGCAAACCCGTTGGTGACCACACAATCCTCACTCCAGACGAGGCTGCAATCTATTTTGCACTGCCAAAGGTGGACCTTGGTATCAAGGTTTCTCGACGGGAAGACTTCTCTGCTGCCAGTGTTGACCTGTCAGAAACAGAGAGAACAGGAGAAACGAATCCTCAACCAGAGTCCAAACAAGAATTGAACAGTCCGAAAAACATGTTTCTGGAAAATGAGCAGTGGAACCATCAAGACTCTAAGCCAGACTGGCGATCCCCACACAAGAAACTCATCCAGCTTGGTCTTGTGATACGGAATGGTGTGCCTCAACAATATCAGCCCTATGGACTGGTTCCAAAGATGCTCGGGTCACACATTGCAGTCTATGGGAATACAGGATACGGTAAGACCACGACTTGCGTCAGTCTTGTTGCGCAGGCGTATAGAAATGATGTCATTCCCATCATCCTTACACCTGGAAATGTCGGAGATTGGCGAGTTCTAAAAGACCTCTATCCTGAGTTTCGGATCTTCACTGCTGGAAACCCAGACATCGCGCCTCTCCGATACAACATGTGGAATGTCCCACCAAAGGTCCCGGTTGGAAAATACATCGACAGGATGGTGGATGTTCATGTGGCTGCGCTTCCCACAGATGGTGTCATCTCCATGCACTTTGATGACATCTTCAACACCATGTATGAGAACTGCGGATGGTCGCGCATGGGGAATATTCGAGGACGCTCTATCCTGCTCTCTGATCTCTATCAGGCCTTTCAGCAGGTCGTGCAGACCCACCTAGAATACGGTGAGGACCTCAAGAAGGACTTCTACGGGGCGCTTGATGCACGACTCAGGAGTATGCTCAGAAACGAGATTCTGGTGGACATGTTCAACACAACCACGGGACTGACGATTCCCGACCTTCTCTCCGAACCCACCATCATCGAGATGCGGGACCTCTCGCCAGAGGACCGGGCACTCCTAATTGGTGCGCTTACCGTGGGGATAAGTGAGTATTTGATCGCGAATCCAAAGAAGGAGGTGCGTCATCTCCTTGTCTTGGAGGAGGCGCATCAGTTCCTCAAGAGAGCGCAGAACCAGGGGGCGTACGCTGAGCCAACCTCCACGCAGAAGGCCATCTCCAACATCTGCGAGATGATGCGGATTCAAAGAGGTACAGGGTTGGGGTTCGTCATCATTGACCAGCTTGTGAGCAGCCTGCCTCCTGAGATAGTCAAGCTTCCCTCCAATATCATCATCCACACGCTGACAGACCTTGAGGAACGTGTGCTGGCGGGTCGACAGGCGCTGTGCAGTGACGCGCAGATTAGCCACATTGGTGGGATGGGCATTGGTGAGGTTGTCGCACGGGTCCAGACTCAGACAGTGCCTGCGAACGTCCAGATTGCGCCCCTGAACTACCTGCTCACAAGGTCGTTGCCGGAGAGGGAGTGGACCGATGAGATGGTGAGAGATGCCATGCTGGAGGTGTTCGCTGCTCATCCTGAGCTTGCAGAGAGTCGGCCCCTCACTTCCGAGATGAGGGACCTGCTTCGGGGCATCAGGTCGCCTCCGAAGCTCTCAGTGCAGCCTGAGATGCAGGTCATTCAGATCTCGAGGCGGCATGAGGTTGACATCTCGGAGATCGTCAACGAGCCGCTCTTTGTCAATGAGTACAAGAAACGGATGGGGTCAGCCTCGAGAGGGAACCCAGGTCCAGTGGCTAGACTGTTGAATACTGTTGCAGGGAGGTTCTGTTCCAAGGATTTTGAGCGGGTGCCCTTCGCTGAGCGGCTGCTGCTCCATGCTGCGGGAATGCTGCAGGAACCCAGGGAGACCGCTGTGCTTGCGGACATCTTGTTGGCCATCAGGGGTGTGGATGCGTAGGGGGGCGTATGATGGAGGGCATGTCTGGGGAGAAGATGAGGCGACGACGGAGAGAGTATAGTGAGGAGGAGGACACCCGTGCCGAGGACATGAGCGCTTCTGAGGAGGGTCGGAGGAGGATTGGGGCACGCGAGGCGAGAGCGGAGAGTTCTGAGTCTGATGAGGTGGGAGAGGTCTCAGTCAGCGAGGTGGTGAGGCACGCTATCGAGAAACTGCGGGAGAATGAGGTAGAAGAGGGCGATATTTCGCGTAGGGTGGAGGATGCTCTTGAGGAACTGGAGAGGATGGAGCAAGCCAGCGAGTCAGCCAAGGAGAAGATCAGGGATGCTCTGGAGAGTCTTGATGAACAGGAAAAAAAGAACGTCGTTATCGAAGAAGCGGAGGACATTGAGAGAGGTGAGCGTGTTAAGGATGTTGAGAAGACAACCACTATAGAGATTGAGAAGAGCCTTGAGAGAAACGAAAACCAAGATCTATCGAGAGAAACACCCTCCCGAATTCAAGAGTTGGATGAGAGTTGGGTGAAAGATGTTCTTTCAGAGTTTGATTCTAAAGAGTGGAACCAAGAGAATCTTGCTGCACAGCTAATGGAGATCAGTGATAATCTGCCGGATACATCAAGAACGTTCTATATCGATGTTGAAAAAAGTCTGGGTATATCAGCAGAGGAACTCGACTCATTCAAACAGGCATTTCATCAGGTGAGAGAAGGTCTCGATGAGGTCGAGAGGGTTCGATTTGGGCTGGCTGGGGAGAGGCTCTACGTATGGAGACCAGATTTCGACTCAACCAGTTTAGAAAAGGTCTATGATAGTTTATACTATTACTTCCGCGATAAGGAAGCGTTTGACAGGTATATTGATGATGTTGGGGAATCTCTGGGGTTTCAAGAAAAAAGAAACGGCGATATTCTGAAGTATCTACGAGAGCTGGCTTTTCAGATGGTCGTGGAAGACTCAAGGGATTACTGTATCAACCCTCAAATTTGTCGAATTCGCGGGGATTTCATTAACCTGATGAATGACATCTCAGGTAAGACACTCTCGGGCTTGGAGGGCGAGATTTCGAAAGTTACAGGACCTAGTGGAAGGGGAGGGATTGAAAGACCACTCTTTCCCCATGGAGAAAAGCTTGAAGTGGCAGTGGCACGTCTCGTGGCAGCTGTGCTTTCAGATGGCAGTGTTCAACCAAATGGTGGTGTACAATATGCAGAGTCTGAGATGAGCCGAATTGAGAGAGTCGTAGAGAGTTTGAGAGTCTTTGGGGATATCAATCTATCAATAAAACACATTGAAAGGGAGAATTACTATCGAACACACTTTCCTTCTGTCATCGGAAAACTGCTGATGCATAGAGAAGTTCCATCGGGCGATAGAACTATTCAGAATCCAAGACTCAGTACATGTGTCAGAGAGGGGACTGATGAGGTCAAACGGGCATACATCGAGGACTTCATACCTCAAGATGCGTGTGTTGGAAAAAACAAAGTGATATGGCATCGAGCTAACGTTCTAGATGCCGGAGATAAGTCTAAGAAATATGGGCTGGAACCAAAGATCGGCATTGAGGAAAAGGTCCTAATTATGGAATATGGAAGAAGAGAACGAGGAAATGCAAAAGCATATGCTCTTTCTTGGGGGAAGCTGGAGGAACTAACACACCATCCAGATGTAACAACAACTCGTATTGCTAGGAGTCTAGAATGTGTTGGCTTTGATAATCCAAACAGACTCATGGATGATGAAGCAGAGATAATGCAAGGCTGGGGTATCAAGGTAAAAGTTGAGCCATCAGTCATTCGATATTATTCTGGGACTGGGAGAGTGACAATTACATGGCAAGCAAGAACGGTTGGGTTAGTAAATACAATTGAACTTTGTATAGTTGCTCCACCAAACGATATTAAGAATAAGCAAAAAGCAAAGATTCTGGTTTCTGAACATCGTGAAGAATTGAAAGAAGCAGTGAGGTGTTTAAAAAGCAATAACATTGAATATAGGATATGGTGGGATGGATCATGAAGGACTTTGAGAATGAATGTGCTGATGAACTTCTGAAAATACTGGAGAAAGCTGGGAAAAAGGGTATTCAATTGGGATTGGTGAAGAAGGACTTGCGTAAGCATCTGAGAAATCTGGCAAAGAAAGAACAGGATTTAGCAATTGAAGCATCTATAAAACATGTGTTGGATGAATGGCGAGCTATCAAAATTGTAGATGAAGATGCTAGCTCAGAACTTACTTGGTATTTGAAGTATCTAACCGAGGAGGAATCTAAGCGATTCCGAGAGCTGTCTGAGGTGGACCAGATGTTGTTGAGAATCCTTTTTGACTTTGAGGGGGGATTTCAACCAGGGGCAATGAAGAAGGATGAAGCTATAAAGAAACTTCGTGAATTAGGTTTTAGTTTGGAGGATATTAATGTCATTCCTGGAATTGTAAGTAAAACCCGTGTTCCTGATGATGATGGCATGCAAATGTGGGTGTACATAATACCCCAGTATGAGTTCTCTGAGGAGTATAAAGCTCTTCAAGAAGAGTCTCTTGAAAAGTCGCGGAAACGTGAGGAACGGATGATGCGGGAATCTGATTAACCCTATGGAAAATTAGCTATTGTTAAAAAGCGCCGCCGGGAGGGCTCGAACCTTTAGCCGTACGTCACGAATTGTGACGCACTCCGACCAACAACTGTCTGGCTCTCAACCAGTGGGTGAGAGATAACAGGCTGTCGCTCTACCTACTGAGCCACGGCGGCTGTTCGGCTCAGGTCGTGGGTTTCAATATTAAGATTGCTGTTGAGCTTTGTTTTACTACTGGCGGCGCCAATCTTTTTAGAACTATTGTCTGGAAACTATAATATCGGTTCAGGTTCTAGTAAGTATGGGAGGACAAGAGTGTGAAGATTGAGGTCGACCCATCTGATTTGGAATGGGGGACTTACTACATTGATGAAAAATGCAAGGAATTAGAGAGAGTCCTTCGGGGGGACTCGAGATATGCGGAATGCGAGGTGAAACGTCTATATTCCGGAGATGAGAACTTTGACCCGTTTCATGTATTGGATGAGAATGGAAAGGGGATTGTTATGCTTGAGAGATGGGAAGTCGACGCATTGAGTGGTGCTGAGCTCATCACATACATCGAAGTTCAACGAAGACAAAATCAAATCCCAAACTGGGTGGAACCAGTGTTACTTGGGTTGTCCATGGGGTCTCTTGGAGTGGCGGTAGCTAGCTCAATACTTGCGTATTTTTTTCATCAGGATTCATCGTCACCGGTTTGGTTTATGGTGCAGAATCAGGGATGGTTCTATCTTCTCGCGCTTATTCTGGGCACTCTCTGCTTTTTGAAGTACAGAAGTACAGAACAACGGAAGAAGAATGTTGATTTGGAGGCAACAAGAGCTGACCCCTTGTTTCGTGATGTGCTGCAAAAACTCGCGGACCAGCCTGAAACTGAGAATCCTAGTAAGAAAAAATACGTGAAGAGATTAGAGAAAATTAAAGATACATTTGCAGGTATCAATTGATGTCACCAGCAACGTCACATCTGTTACCGTCTTAGAACAATTATCGACTGGTCCCAAGTCCAGATGTCCATGCATCAACCTTTGCTACTGGCGGCGCCACTTCTTCCCTTGGTCTGTCAATCATAGCTGGAGAGTGAGTGAAGCAGGCGGATCTCAACCATCATCTCCGCTAGACTGGTTTGATTTTATACTCGAATTTCAATGACTGGATATTTTTGATTAATCTCAATGCAGGGTTACCGTCTTGCCAGCATGGTTTTCGGAGGGAATG
>LRSL01000086.1 GCA_001563335.1 Candidatus Thorarchaeota archaeon SMTZ1-45
TCACGCCCTTCATCGGCTAGCCAACCAAGTCATCCACCACTGGCCGTTTAGCGAATCGCAAATCTACTCATGTGTTGACACAGTATTACCTGTTATCCACTCAATGTGAACATGATTATCACTAATCATGCCAAGGAGTTATTGTAGTAACATTTCCCTACAATTAATTTGATCAGTGTACCTCCATCCTCTGCAGCCCACGTGTCTGACTCTCCATGACACACTTCACCGAGTCATCGACGTTGACGGTCCTCCACCGGGAATGGTACCATTCTCATGACCTGGTCCCGATGAACCTTTGTTCAGTGTTAGAGAACTCTGAACTCCGGACCTAACGCTAGCGCACCACCTCTTTGGTGAGCGCTCCGCCAGCCTAATTTGCTGGTGATTTAAAGCTTGCTATACGTCGAGGGCAGTAACCGTCACCGGTGCTACCAGAAACAGCCTCACGACGTTTACGTCGCATAAGACCTTCTCTTCGACGAGAGCACATTATTCCCCTCACTATTTGCGTATAAAGCTTTTGCCAGAGGCGACATTTTCGAGCTCTATTTCACTAACAACGCTTCATTTTGAGCCTTGATGAGGTCTGAGATGCCCTTTGTTGCAAGGTCCAACATCTCATTCATAACATCACGACCAAAGGTGGCACCCTCTGCAGTTCCTTGTATTTCAACAAATTCATTCCCACGCATTACTATGTTCATATCAACATCAGCCTGAACATCCTCAAAATAACAGAGATCAAGCAAGACCTCATTTTTGATTACTCCGACACTAACAGCTGCAACATTGCTGGAGATTGGACTTTGGGAGATCATTTCCATGTCAGTCATATATTGGACAGCATCGCAGAGTGCAACGTAGGCACCTGTGATTGATGCAGTACGAGTCCCACCATCAGCCTGAATGACATCGCAGTCTATTCGGATAGTGTTTTCTCCGAGTTGAGTCATATCGACTGCAGTCCTAAGCGAACGTCCAATCAGTCGTTGGATTTCTTGTGTTCTTCCACTGACCTTGTATCGATTCATACGGTCATCTGTAGAGCGTGGTAGCATCCCATATTCAGCTGTCACCCAGCCCTGTCCCTTCCCGTTGAGCCAGCCTGGAACACCCTCCTCAACTGTTGCAGTGCAAATAACCTTGGTTTCTCCAGTTGCGATTAAGACCGATCCCTCTGGATGTTTGAGGAAATTACGTGTGAATTCAATGGGCCTGAGCTCGTCATTGACCCTACCGTCTACTCTGGGCATAGCAACGCTTTTGATAATCGACTATTAATTAGTGTCGGGGCTCATATTAGATAGTTTTATTGACGTTCGTCCCACTGTGAAGAGTTGTCAGAATATACTAGAGAACATTGGAGAGGAATAAATAGATGCCAGACATTCGTAAACGTTTCACTGATGCGCTCAAAGACACAGTCAATGAATGGAAACCCCATAAGAATGTGAAGGGCATTTTTGTTTATGGGTCCTATGTGAGAGGTACAGCCACCGCAAACTCCGACTTAGACATATGCATTGTTTGGGATGCCGATGAGGCGCCAGTGAGACTGATGTCCACACATAAAGAAGTACTGGTGGACATGGTCTTCATGACAGTCAAAGAAGTTGAGAGTGTATTTGAAGAGATTACTAAAGATGTTACGAAAATATCAGAAGTCATCAATCGTTTGAAAAACTCTCTCGTGATGCACGATAAAGATGGATTGGTAAATGATTGGCAAAAGAAAGCAGCTAATTATGTATGGTCTGAAGAATCTATTTCACAGGTTAAGAAACTAGCCATGGAATATTTGGAAAGAGCGAAAAGGTTCGCTGAGGAAGATGAGGCGCCTAGTGCAATTTTCGAGATGCGTGAAGGCATATTCAACCTTGGACGTGTGATTCTCATGGTGAACAACAACTTTCTGATACTCAAACCAGCGGAGGTGTTGACCGAGGTCAGATTACTCGATCCCATGACCTATTCTTTGTTCTTAAGAGCTTTCAAATTGAAGGGTATGGATGAACCCAAACTATTGGCTGTGCTTAATGACTTACGTCAATGGTTAGGTATTGCTGAATCGCGAGTAGGTGATGTAAAACTTGACGAGCAAGCCTTACTCGCTACAGGACTCATATCACAGGCTCAGAGAGAGTATCATGGATCGTTAGGATTGACATATAGCGGAGACTATGAGTTAGCAGTCCTTGAGATGCGTCAAGCAGCATGTTCCCTTGGAAGAGCACTCATCACAATCAAGGAGTTCTCCAGTCTGGTAGATGGTATGTTTATGGACCAACTTAGTGAAACTGAACCTGGATTCTATGAAGAAATACTCGTGGAGCATGGTGCATATGATATACTTCCAAAAGAGATAACGAGGATTATTGGAGAAGCACAGTTCATTGCACAACGCCTCTAAGCTAGATTGATTAGGTTGGTCTTGATTTCAAAGACTGTGTTTTCCATGCATAATATCGAGATACTGAAACTGTTGAGCGTTTCTTTGACAAGAGACAAGCAGAGTATACTCGAAGAAGAGCTTCAGAAATATGGAGCTGCTACCAATTGGACAATAAAACAAATACTAAAGAAAGGTCTTTCGTCAAGATCAAGAACTATTGAGGAGTTGCAGGATAACTTCTCAATTATGTTTGACAAGAGAAATACGTATCTCGATGATGTGGTGAAAACTGCAAGTGCGGAGATTACCAAGCACCGCAAGCTTGCCAAGACTATACGCACTATGAGAGATAAGACTCCATTTTTTAAACCAGGTCGACTGATTTTCTCGCAGCCTATAGTTAAGTTGAGCGACAAAGCAGTTACCCTGACTCTCTCTGATGGGAGCCTACTTCCAATACCCTTCGACAAACGTAGTAGAAATCGAGTTGCGGAAAAGATATCAGCTATCCTTAGAGGATCAAGAGAGGGAGAGGTCAATAGAAACTATGACCGCATCAGAATCACTTGGAACAAAGAGGGATTTGCGGATATTGACATTAGAGCTATGAGGCAGAATTCAATGAGCAGTTAGATTACAGTGAAGGAATCCATGATACTATAGAGCCAGATAAATCAGCAGTGTAGATTTTTGTTCCATCCAAAGACCAAGCAATTGACGATATTCCTGTCACTAATTGACCTAGTGCTACTTCGGTGTTCTTCTCTAAAGACCAGATTCGGATTGTGCGGTCCCAGCTGGTGGAGGCGAGGAATTGTCCAGTAGGGTCCACGGAGAGCGCGCTTGTAATATCTGAATGTCCTGACATCTTAGATTTCTCGCTGGTGTTAGCAACATTGACTTTGACTATTACTCCGCTTTGAAGCCCTAAGAAAACACTTGAACCATCTGATGTAACTGCCATCGACCTTATGCGGTCCTTCTGTTTTGTTAGGATTTTTTCAGACTCATAAGATGATAAGTCCCACAACCTACATGTTCCATCGTATGATGATGTCACAAGTTTCTGGTCTTCATCAATTAATGCTATGCCAGAGATGTCAGAGTAGTGAGCTTGGAGATTTCTGATGGTTTTCAAGCTGCGCAATGAGAATACCTTCACCATTCCATCACGAGAACCTGAAGCACCTTTTCCTAGCCTCAATGAAACAGTAAGAGACTTCACTTCTGAAGGGTGTTTGAGAATAAGAGTTTCCTCAGGATTTTTTACATTCCACAATCGTGTGGTTTGGTCCCAGCTGCATGAAAGAATAGCATTTGAAGTTCCTACAAAGGATACATCAGTCACTGCACCATCATGACCAGTAATTCCTCGTTTTGTTTTTCCTGACCGAGGATCGATCAAAAGTATTTCCGAGTCCATTTTTCCACAGGCGATTAGGCGACCTTTCGGAGATATTGAAATACTTGTCAGTGGAGAGGGTGAACTATCAGTTGGTTTATAGAGGTCTAGCTTCTCCACGCCAAATCACCGAAAGATTGGTACTAATCAATAATCATTGTAGGTTCGGTTTAAAGGTGTGTAACATTCTAATTTCTCTTTACCTTCATATAGATTATCGGGATTGAAAGGACAATAACCACTATAACTCCTATGATAAGAAGTATCGGTGGATTCAGAATGTACTCTGTATTACTATAAGCTTCTTCCACAATAAAGACTTCCAAGACTTCACCGACTGTTTCAAGACTTTCTGCACTGCACTTGTCTGGCGTGTCCTCAAGGGTGTGCCAATAAGTGGGGAATGGGTATTGAATAATGTCAACAGCCGGGATACCAATATTCAGAAAGGGTCTATGATCATCGAGTATTGATGCACCATAAGAATCAATGAATGTGTCATTATGTCCTAATTGGTCAGCAATTGTCCAGATGGAGTTTTGAAGAGAGGTCGTGGAACTACGCTCACGAGGTAGTTCGAGGTTAATGTCACCCACCATGTCGACCAAGACCATTGCATGAATTGCATCTCTACGTTCTGTGCTCAGTTGGGAAACATAGTACGTTGATCCTTGAATCCAATCCCATCCTGAGATTCCACCTGAGTCTTCAGCATCAAAAAGAACAATCTCTATAGAGGAGCGGGTGTTATTAGGAAGAACATTCGCTAGTTCTAAAAGAACAGCAACCCCACTTGCCCCATCATTTGCTCCAACACCTGAACCAGAGTCAGAGGAACCAGGTGGTCGTGTATCATAGTGCGCTCCAAGGATAATCGGTGAATTGTTTTGTGAGTTCCAAGTTGCAATGATATTTACGCAATTGACATTCATATAGGTGAAGTTCTGAAATTTGACATCCCATCTAAAAGATTCGAAATTTTCAGCTAACATACCTCTACAGAGGCTAAGATTCTCTGAACCTGGTGGACGAGGGCCAAAATCACACTGGTCAATCAGATACGAGTATGCATCGAGTCCATTGAACAAGGGAATATGAGAAATTTGTAGCATATTAATCGGACTTGCAGAAAAACCAACTAACAAGATCACAATCAGTCCAATATTCAAGCATTTCATTGTTGAACCGACCAGTGAATAGGTACCTATGAAGGTTTTCAGTTTGGTGAATTGAGATGGGAATGAACGACTTGTTTAACGATTGTTGGAAACTCCCGTGGTAACCTTTTGAGCACAATGTAGGGAATATCTGCATAACCAATCTCACCACGAGCCACCATTGTCATTATCTCGGATGCCAGTTTATGTCCGTTCACTCTTGGTAGAATAAAATCTGCAAGTGAGGGGCCTCTGACTCCAACTCGAGCAGCTAGAGCAAAATTTGCTGAGAATTCTTTGATACAAAGGTCTTGGTATTTTGAAAGCGCATCTTCATCATACCGATTTTCATCATATGCCTTCTTAATGATCGAGGCTGCAAATTCACCTGATTTCATTGCGTAGGCGATACCTTCGCCCATAAGTGGGTCTACAAAGCCGGCAGCATCTCCAATTAGGATTGCACGCTGTGTCACATTCTTACTACCAAGACCATCTCCACCAAGGAAGAAGGTTCTTCTCTTCTCAAGATTTAAACCAACACCGATACGTTTCTCTACACTTCTGCAAAACGAATCGAATCGTGGTCTAAGAGCTCGCATATGTACACCAGCTCCTGCAATCCCAATCGCGAGGTGTTCCCTTTTTGGAAAAACCCACCCATAGCTAACTCGACCTTCAACTGGACGGACTTCGAGGATAGTTGGATTTCCTCCCGTCGCCTTTAGTACACCTGATTCTCCAACAAAGAAGTCTGTTTCCATTCCAAGACCAACTTTAGTCAAATCCTTCCGTTTTGGTCTTAGTCCTAATGCCCTACTCACGATAGAGTTCACTCCATCAGCTCCAAGGAGGTATTTTGTTTTGAACTCAGTTCCGTCAGCAAGTCTTACACTTGCTGAGTCTGATGATACTGATGCATCCGTGACTGGCGAGTTGTCAATTAGTTCTGCTCCCACATCATTTGCTCGTCTAGCTAGGAACTCATCAAAGCGGTCGCGAAAGACTGTAATTCCAATTAGCTTGTCTGAAACGAACTCGGTTGCCTGTCCGTCTTGCAAGAGAAATCTAAGTCCGAATATGCGTTGTTCAACTAAATTACGAGGTAGCTGACCTCGAATTAGATGGAGGCCTCGATACATTACGGCTCCACCACATGGCTTCTCTCGTGGTAGCTTGTATTTTTCAAGTAGCAATGTCTTGAGCCCATATTTTGCACAATCATGAGCAGCAATAGAGCCAGCAGGACCTGCACCGACGACAATGACATCATATGTCAAAGATAACATGAACCTCCCTCGGGTTCTATGAAGACATTCAGAGCACAACCCGGTGATTTCTCGTTAATATGTTGAACTATTTAGCTTTAGCATTGATTCATAATGAACTCAAAAGTATCAGAAGTAGAGTGGACGTCTACCCCTATCTTTTCTCGAATCACTTGTTCATACGCTGGATTGATTTCATAACCAATTGAGTTCCGTCCTAGCTCTCGAGCAACCTTTAGTGTTGTTCCACTGCCAGCAAATGGGTCAAGAACTGTATCGCCAATAAAGGAATATAATCGAATGCATCTTCGAGGAAGTTCCTCAGGAAATGGTGCAGGGTGACTTTCCTGTTTGGCGGAAGCTGTCTGGAATTCCCAAATTGAGTTCTGAACCCAATCTGTAAATTCACTATGCGTTATCGAAGATGCCTCTTTAATTTCTTTATCAATAGGTGGTCTCCTTCCACTCTTTGAAAATACAACAATCCATTCATACGGATATGTGGATAGAAGATTTGGAGGATATGGATAAGACCCCCAAGAACTGAATCTCACAGACTTTCGTTTATCCCAGATATACAATGAATGAAAATACATGTTGCCAAGTGAATTCATGAATTCCTCAAGATCGGGTAAGACTGTTTTTGTGACCCTACGACTAAACTTAGTTTTCTTTCCTGTGAGCAGAATGGGCATAATGTTGATTATTAGCTTACCATCTGGGACTAGTTTCTTCACACACTCTCGAAAAACATCACAGATGGATTCGAAATATTCCTTATAGCTTGTGGATTTTTGCCCAATCCCTCTCTCATCACCATAGTCCTTAAGGTTCCAATAAGGAGGTGAAGTCACAACAAGGTGGACAGAGGCGTCTTGCACTTCATTCATGCATGTGCTATCACCAATAACGACCAGATGGTGGGTCAATCTGACCTTCTACCTCCTTTAGCGAGATTCCACACTATAATCTGCTCTTTCCTCTTTGTTTTGTTAATCTTATCCCAGAGTCTACTTGCTGTGTTTGTGTATTCACGCTCAACAATATATGGATGATTCCAAGGGGCAATCTCAGCGAAGAAGTCAGACCCTTTGATTAGTTTTCCACGAACTTTACGGTCGCCTACCACGAATATAACAAGCGATTCATCATGAATAACTCTGTCTATCGCGAGCAATGCCTGCTTCATATCTTCATTATATGTTGAGTAATTCTGAATGAGGCCTTCGCGGACTGAAGCTCTGTCCATGGCAAGAATCTCAAGTACAATCTTTGAGTAATACCCAGTATAGTCCAGAGCATCAAAATATGGAGGGCTTGTGTAGACAATATCTACCGACTCCTCCTCAATAATCTCATGAATTCTACGTGTATCATAAGCATGAATCTTTGCTGGGGGTCCATTATTCATGAAATCGATGTGTTTTTTCGCTTTTCTGAGAAGGGTTGAGTAGAAGTCAACCTTACGTAATGACTCATTGATACGACCTATCGAAGTAGATGTCCATAACCAACCGTTACAGGCTCGGGCTGCAACACATATCGATCCATAGAATGCTGCTCGAAGATAAGAAGAGAATTTGGTTGAAACTTTCAAAACCCTCATGATTTGGTCAGCTGTATCAGAATGAAAATATTTGGCGGGGTTATCAGGCATGCTTGGGACATTGTCTAGGAGGCTAGCATCAATAATTGCTGATGATAACATGTCTAACTCATATCGTGTATCTATGGGTTCGGTTTTCCCACGGGCTATAATGCAAGCTAGGGGATTATTATCCACTCCAATCGCACTCATGCCGTGTGTTTGTGCTTCATAGATGATTGTGCCAGTTCCACAGAATGGATCCAGCAGAACAGCCTTTGATGACAGCTGTGAGATAACATGTGCTGCATCTAATGCAGACATCTTTCCTCGATAGGGATAGATGCCGTGTATTGATTTAGGATTATTGACCTTCCCAAAATGATGTAGCGTGATTTGTGAGCCTGAGTCACAGAATATGCTACTGCGAATCTCTGACTCCTGCATGGTGTTTCTAGTACTGCACTACTCCACTAAAAATCTGTTCAGTTGTTAAAAGTTCAATAAAGATTAGAAACCTCTACACATTTCACAACCAATCTCCAGCAAGTTCCAGCGCTTTATGAGCCTCAGCTTTCATCATAAGATAGGATCTTACTTCATTGCTTGATTGGGATTCAGAATCCACAGCAATTATTGATACCACCAATCTCTAGTAGGACAAGACTAGTTCGATTCTTCCAGCTTATCGATTGCATTGACCACAGCATCAAGTGACTTTGCAATTGCCTCAACGAGCAAGGGGTCTTGCTCTCCAGTTTCTTCTCCTTCCTCAGCTTGTTCTGTCTTTTGTGCTCCATGGAGATTGCCATCACATGAGAGAATTGCAGCAGCATCCAGACCACGAGTTTGCGCAAATGTGAAGAGAAGTGAGGCTTCCATCTCAACGCTCTTCACTCGAGCCTTGGTCCATAGGTCCAGTTGATTGAGCGCGGGGTTCACATAGTAAATGTCTGAGGTCCAATTGATACCCGCATGTATACGGTCGGATGGTAATAACTCAGAGATGCTTTCAAAGATCGCAATAAACCATTTGGGAGATGCCACAGCAGGGTATTCCATTGGAGCATAGTTAAGACTGGCACGCTCATCACGTACGCATGCAGTTGGAACGACCACATCACCAACCTTCACAGAGGGGTCGATGCCTCCGCAACTACCTAGACGAATAATTACTTTGCAATCGAGTTTGGCTAACTCTTCAATGCATATATGGGTCGAAGCAACTCCCATGCCAGTACCAGAAATGGTGACAGGTATGTCGTTTGGAGTATATGCTCGATAAGTAACAAGTCCACGATATCGTGCAACTTCTTCTGGATCTTTCATCCTGGATACTATCACAGGCACGCGATCTGGATTACCTGTGATAATGACGTGTTTCTCTACATCTCCTTCTCCAACTCTAAGATGCGGCTGAATTCGTTTCTTCAATGGAATCACCTGACAAAATTCAGGTCCCATTACTTACTTTTACACTGTTCGGTTTTCTAGTTCCAAAAAATGTAGGGAATACCATTCATCCGAGCAAGAATGCAGTCAATACACACCCATTGTCCGCTGATGAAGAAGCTTCTTTCGAATCGGGGTATTATCGTATCGCACACGTTACACCTTCGTAGTTCTGTGTTATAGTTCTCATTAAGAAACACAAGTAACAAGGACATTAATTTCGCATTCTGTTGTTGAATTAACATCTATAATCACATCCTTAGTATTGTGAGGCTCATTCCTTATTAGAGCCACAGAACAATTTTCTAATAGTGCAAATCGCTCCATTATAGTTGCTTGTGAGTGAGAATCTTGAAAGGAGCAATAGTCTATGGGACAAGAGTTCAGCTATTTCTGCTACCGGTGTGGTAGAGAGAATAGACTAAATCTACCAATGCCAAATGCACCAGATTACCACCATACAAACTTGGCTTGTAAAAACTGTGGAGATGGGACTCACATTCTCGTTAGCCATTGTCCAAAATGTAGCCGTTATGTATATTGGATCAATGACATGTCAATTCCAAGTCTTGTAGAGAGTTTTGCAAGGTATATGGTTCATAATATGCAGGCGCTAATAGATAAAGCTGCAATGCAAGGGTCTTCAATCAGTATTGACACGCCTCATGTATATCCAATACAGGCGACCTGTCCCTGTGGTGAAAAAATAACAGTTAATCTGCCAATTCCTGATATGGACTGATTACATAATTTCCCTACTAGTTTCGTCAGTGCTGAAAGTAATTTTATCAAGTTGCTTTGCTGGTTGTGCCACTCTTTGAAAACCAGTCACATATCCCTGACAAAGGACACAAACTACACCTTGGATTCTTCTTCAAGCAAATGGTAGCTACAAGGTCTATGATTCCCCAGTATAGTCGGGCATCCTGTTGACCCCCAACCCTGGACATAAATTCCCAAGCTTTGATATCAGTGGGACCCGCAAATCGAATCCCATAGACGCGTGAAATGAAATGAATCACATTTCCGTCAACTAGAGAAACAGATTCCCTAAATGCAAAATTCATGACTGCAGATGCAGTGTAAGACCCAACTCCTGGAAGTGCTTGAAGGTTCGCGTGGGAGTTAGGAATCTCACCATCATATTCCTTGAGTATGATTAAAGCGGTTTTCTTAAGGTGCATTGCTCTAACAGATTGAAGCCCTAAAGATTTCAAGAATTGTGCAATTGTGGTTTCACTTGCTTGTGCAAGTTTCTTAGGAGAGTCAAAATTGCTCATGAAGTCATTAAATACTCTTGACACAGCAGAAGCTGTTGTTCTACGAAGAAGCATTTCAGCTATCAGAATCTGGTAGGGGTCAGTAGTACTCCTCCATGGAAATTTACGACCATTTTTGTCATACCAATCAATTACTCTCTTTCTTACAATAGCATGTGTTCTAGCATTGCCATGCATTGAGCTCCCTCACTCTTTTCTGAGGAGATCTGAAACAATCTGTGGAATTTTCAGAGGCGAGTCTACTACAATTACTCGATCCATTTCTCTGAGTCGCTTGACATTTTCCAAATCGACTATACGCGGTTTAATTAAGAATACTTCGCCTTTGGGTCCAACTGTCCTTACTTCTTCATCAACTTGGTCTACGGGATATAGTAATACTGGTGTACTTCCCTTTAGTGTCTGGGCGATAGCATTAGTGATAAGCGTGTCAGCTATTCCATGCGCAATCTTGGCTGTAGAATTCGCAGTCAAGGGAGCCACAATGAAAGCGTCGTACTTGCCTATTTGAAGAGGACCAGCAATGAATGGCACATTTGCATTGGACTCCTTAAGGACCTTAGAGAAAGATCCATTTAGCTCATCCCAAAGACCATAGAGACGCAACATCTGTTCCCCTGCTTTCGAAACGATGACAGTGAGTCGGATGTTCTCGTCAGATTCTAGTTGTTTCATGGTTTTTATTATCTCATGTATCAAATCGCCAGAACCAGTGATTCCCCAGACAATACGTGCCAATGTAATCATCACAGACTATTCGTACATGCAGAAATAAATATCCCTTAACAAAAGCTGGATATTTGAGAGGGGGATGTATTGAAATGTAGTGATTTGATTGAGATGAGTAGTTCATATAAATTGAGTATTGGCATCACTACACACATGGGGGTAAATGCAACAAGCTGGATTGCTCAAAACTCAGACTCTCTTGGAGCCGGTAGTATCTGGGTCGGAGAGGATATCGCGCTAGGACAGGAAACTTTTGTTCTCACTGCATCATCATTACTTCAGTCAAAGAGTGTGAGGGTAGGTACAGGTATTATACCCGTGACTGTTCACAATGTTTCCACACTCGCTCGGACGGGCGTAACCCTTGATGAGATTGGATCTGGTAGATTCGCATATGGGCTTGGTATTGGGGGTATTCAGGATTTAGAGAAACATGGAATTAGCATCAAGAAACCAGTCACTGAACTTCGGAAGATCGTGGAAATCCTGAAACGATTATGGTCCGGAGAAACCACTTATTCTAGTAGTGAGATGTTTTCTTTACATGGATTTAGTTTGGAGTTAACAAATCCGATCAATATTCCAATCTTCTTAGGAGTCAGAGGACCTCAGATGTTAAAACTATCTGGTGAGATAGCGGATGGAGTCATTTTGTCAGGCCCTTTTGACTATCTACGTTATGCAATTAGTATAGTAGATAGCGCTGCAGATCAGGCTGGAAGAATAAAGGGTGAAGTTGAGAAGGTGATTTGGGTCCCGACAATTCCAACATTCAAGGGCATCCAGGAAAAGGTAGCTCGAAGGGTCGTTGCACTCGTGATTGCAGACACACCGGATGCAGTCCTCGATATGCTCTCTGTTGACAGGGATAAAGTGAATCAGATTCGAGAGGTTGTCGCCTCATCTAGTCCTAAAGAGGGTGCTGAGTTTGTTGATGATGAACTACTTGATGTCTTCTCGATAAGTGGTTCAAAAGAGCATATGGTTGATCGATTTGAGGAATTGGTTGGTATTGGTGCTACTGAGGTCGTGATTGGGCCACCATTTTCAGGGGATTGGAGAGAGGCTTTGGTTGAGATATTCGCTGAGGTGGATTCTAGGAGGAGCATACCATGAGATGGGGAGTAGCACTCAATGTAAGAGAGAAACTATCTGATACAGTGCGAAAAGCAGAAATCGCTGATCAAGGTGGAATAGACCAAGTATGGGTGACTGATTTTCCGGCAATCAGATACGCACCAGCTGTGGCTGCAGCAGTTGCAGAAAGAACAACTGAATGTAGGATAGGAGTTGGGCTTGTTAGTCCCCTTCTATATTCTGTGACCCAGATTGTACAATTCATGTCAACATTGGCTGATACCTATGGTGAACGATTTGACCTTTTGCTTGGTCCTGGAGACAGACATGCGCTTGCTAGTATAGGCATCAAACACTCAGCAAAACTAATGGTTGGCAAAACTAAGACTGCGCTAGAAAAGGTCAGGCACGAGCTATCAGAAGCGGGGCATAATAGTTCTGTATTTCTTGGAGCCCAAGGACCTGTTATGATTAAGGCATCATTGAAGGCAGATGGTGTTTTACTTAATTATGCGGACCTTGAGATGGTTGACTGGGCGTTAAGTCAAATCAGGAACAAAGTTCCAAAAAACTTTCATCTTGGGATTTTTCCACCAACATTTGTTGGTGATTGCAAGGATTTTGAGCGTAACCAGAGAGTTTCCTTTTCAGCGGCAATGGTAGCTATAGGTATAAACAGTATCATAAGCGAATCATTTGGTTTTCGGGATAAAATAGAAAAAGCTAGAAGTCTGATGAAGGAACGTCAGCAAATCGATTCTGAGGTTGTTAAATCTCTGGGAAGAGAGATTTTGCAGAGGTTTGTTTTTTGTGGGACTGGTGAGCAACTTAAGGACTATCTAAAGGAGCTAGAAGGGATTGGCATCTCGTCGGTTGTTTTTGGACCTCCTCAAGGAACAAGACGGAATGGCATAGAAATCTTGGTGAATGTAAAGTCGGTCATATAGGACGGATTATGATGGAAGATATTGACGTAAGTCGACATCTTCTGGTTTTACTGACCAGACTCCTTCTTTGTACTTCCAATTCCTGGTTAAGTCAATAGTTGATCTTGATCCTCTTTGACTGATTGTCATGATTGGTTGGACTATCTCAACACCATTCATCTGTTGAAGTGCCCGAAATACTTGGTAATATTCAACCTGGTGGTTTGCTGGCACGCTGCTCCAAACAATAATACCTCGACTTGAGAGATAATACATAGTCCATGGGAAAGTGACAATTGTTGCTAGGATTCGATCCCTCCATGCTTCATTGCATACGATTTCAAAGCAGAAATTCGATGATAACCCGAGTCCAGACACAGCAACATATGGAAGTATGAGAGAACGGCTGTTGAGTTTATTGATAACCTGAGAGACCCGACGTGGGTCAATGTCCCATCCATAGGCGAAAAGACTCTTACTGATTTTACTTGGTGGTGCCCTAGCATTAAGTTGAAGCTGTGACCCAACAGCTAGTTCAGTCGCACCAAACTCGGGTTGAATCCCCTTACAGATCAACAGTACGGGCAGTTTATCGATTTCTGGTATTCTTTCCTCAAATGGGGATTCAACAACTCTAGCAAGTGTCCATTGACCATTTTCGAAAAGTGATAGATTCGATCTTGCACCGGAACCAGTCTGATAGTGCAAACTTGAGTAGTCAAAGTATGTACTTGAAACAGATCTTATTGAATCATGGAACACTGACATGTTTCTATCCCTATTAGGAATCATGAAACTTACATATCCAAGATCGGTCATGGTTGTCTTTAGAAGGCTCTTGGTGAATCCATACTCAGAAAAGCCCTGCTCAACTTCTTCCCAGTTAACATCCTCTTGAAGTGTGAAGAAAAGCATTGCAGATTGAATATTGAATGCAGTATAGTCGAGAATTGCACTATATCTCACTAGATGTCGTTCGCGAAGACGGTCCAAAGCCCTGGCAACAGTTCTAGGAGCCATCTGTAAGATCTCTGCACATTTTACAAGAGAAATAGTTGGGTTGATTGCCAAGACTTTGAGAACATCAAAGTCTGTCTGTGTAATCGGTGTTTCTTCCATAAGAAAAGCAAATGTATAGGCAGACCTAACAGCATCCCGTGTTAGAAGGTTGAACTTGCTAAGTGTTTTCAAGTTCTCCAGAACTTTGTTCTTGAAACTTTCTCTAATTGGTACAAGCGTGGGATTTGTTGGATAGGACACATATTCAGGATTTAGCTTTAGATGTTCAACTGCGTTCACAGCCTCATCCATTGTGAGACTACCTGCACAAATTCCAAGATAGATTCTCATTGCATCCAGATAGAATTGGACTGAAGGTTCTGTGACTTTTGGTATAAGATCATCGTAGGGAGTTTCTATATCAATAGGGGAAAACCTACTTTGGGGCTTGTCTTGAGTAGAGTCTTTAATTCCCATACGAGTTTTATCCAATTTCTTCAACGCCGAGGATCATGATCTCCAGAGGGCATGCGTGATGTTATCGATGACACCACACTCTCAAGTCGTTTACCAATCTCGTTACGGTCCGCTATAAATGTGCATATCTCTGAGGTTTTACCTGCTTGATCAGTCAGTATTTGTGTCATAGTCAACCAATCAACTGTTCTGGGAGCTTCTAAATCAAGTATAGTCAATGAAGTCCCTGATACGACTCTTGCCTTTGGGAAGGTACTTGCTTGAGCATGGAGCACCCGTGATAGAGGAGATTTTTCTGATTCTGTCTTAATGCTGACTATAAGCTTCTGCGAAAGTCCGATATTTTGAAGGTCTACGTAGGGAATGGAAACAGTTCTTCTCATTCTAGCAATTTTTCTTCGAAGTGTTCTGCCTGCACTGGGCTTGATGCCCAAGTTAGAGAATCTATCTGCTAGTTCGGTCGCAGTCACATAATAATTCGATTCTATTGCAGCTGTTGTAAGCAGATCTTCTGTTGAGAATGTATCACCTTTACTTTGCTCCACAGTCCCCACTGAAGGTAGAATATCCACGTAGTCTTTTGCCGCATCAATAGTTGCAAGGAGCCTGAAATCATGACTGAATGTCCAAGTATTTCCATTGAACAATGCCAAGTTCATATGATGAGAGGTGCTAAGTGCTTCATCAAGTTCAATGTTTAATTGGTAGGGTTTCTTTCTGAATCGTTCAACCTGCTTATGAAACCAAGAATACCTATCATCAACTGGAATTATCGCTTCAAAATATATCATATCTTCTAAAGTTGATGACATCATTGATTTCGTCAGTCTGGTTACAAAAGCATTAGATTGTAACCATCGTGAGAATTTTGTTAGAACATCAGACATTCCTGAAGTCTGTGCCCATCCAAACAAAAGGCGAAGACCAATTTGACCATAGTCAATATTGCCACGTATAGCCAATCCATGTTCATATTCAAGCTTTGTCCACAGTTGGTTTACAGCAGATCGTGTCACATCTAATTCACGTGCTAGAGTTGATTGTCGCATCGATGGTGCGATCGCTAGTCTATTCAATAATCGTAATTCGCTTCTGCCCAGAGGTTTTGATGTTGTCAACAGAATACCCACGTAATATGGCCAATTGTTTAGTTATGAATGTGGCGTTAGTCCGATTTGTAGTAAATCGGAATGAATTTGTTCGATTTTTGTCATGTATTTCTTAGGATATGCCCTAAAATAGCGCTAAGAGGCTTACTAGAAGTGGTTCTAGGTCCAGCACTCCCTTATTATACCAGTTTCCTAATCTCTTTCTTGGATTCACACTGCAGACTGAGCTCAGAAGTTAGGTAATACTGACTTGGTCAGTTGTATCTATCTTCCTAGTTAGTCTGAGGTAGGCGGCCAGCTATGAACCAAAAAAACATCGGCCGCATCGGCCAAAGAGTAGCAAGTGAATCCGCCATATCAACTACCAGCGACGAAGGAGGTGAAAACGATTAGCACTGACCGGATGAGAACTCTTTACGAGAGCATGACTAAGAATCGTGCAGCATTGGAGTTGCTATCAATCGGTGTTGTGCGCGGCATTTCTACTGTTGTGCAGCCGCCATGCGAAGATCCTAGCCCGTTCTAGTCAGCATCAGGTATGATGACTAGTACATAGGTGATTGATGGCAGACACGTCAGTTGAAATGAATCGTTGCTGGCACGGTTGGTATGGATTCTTGTCATTCTCTGCAGTGTGAGAGTCAAAAAAGAGAGAATCTACATCGAAGGAGAATTGGACCCCGGAACCTCCCCCCAAAAGAGAATGGTCCGGGAGAGAATCCAAGGCCGACCTTTGAGATAGAAGAGAACTATGAAGTATTCGAGGAGAGAAAAAAGAAAATGAACCCACGAGCAGGCGACAATTGTATTGAACCCTGGTAAAATGAACAAAATTGCGGAAAAGCCGTAATGGAGGAAAAAGAAGAAATGATACGAACACAAAAAATCGACCCAATATTCGGAGACATCTCCACGCCCGAGAACGGACGTGAGGTGGACCCATTCACTGATTCAGAAACAGTGAGACTCGTTGCAGTAAATCTTGAGTTGGCTGTTAGAAACTTGGTCAGTGCAAATGCTCCACCAGAGAGTCTTGTGGTTACAGCGGACATCGGCACACAGAAGATCATGGCTATCCCCACTGCGGATGGCGACATTAAGGTGCTAGTGTTCGAATAGTAGCCACGGTGAATGCAATGGACCCGGCGTATTTCCGGGGTCACTATAGTCACCCCGGAGTAGTACAGTCAGAAAGGTATGTATGAAAAGTGAGGCGTCTATATAGCCTCAGTCAGTACTTCCACTTGTTCTTACGCCGTTCATATTGAATCCGAATATGGTTTCGGAGGGGTCCCAATTGGAACGGCAGTACACATTTCAACCAGTTTGGAGAAAAGAGAATAGCGAATCTCATCTAAAATTCTGATGAAAGGAGCGAACATGACTTGGATGATGGACCCTCTAAGATTGAACATGATCTTCTCGCTTGGGAGGAATTGATAGAGTCTGAGAGGGAGAGAGAAGAGAAAGAAAGACTCGACAAAATCAAAGATGAAAAAGAAAAGCTCAATGAAATAAAAGCAAGACTCGACAGAGTCAGAATACGACTTGATGAAATAAAAGAAGATAGTCCTAGTTTAACAGAATCTCTACGTACCATCTTTTCATGGCGCAATTACTCAGTGTATCTTACGACCTCGTGGATATTCACTGCATTCAGCTATATGGGGGCATTCTTCAACCTCTATCTGCTCGAGGAACTGGACTGGGGTATTGTGTTAATTGGAGGTGTATTGTCTGTCGTAAATGCAATTTCTGCAATCTCACGTCTAGTTGGGGGGTATGTTGGTGATGTGTCCAACAGAAAACATCTCTCTGTAGTTGCCATGTTCATGATGGCGGCATATAATCTAATAATGGGCATCTTTGTTGAGTTCACTTGGATCATTATTGCACTCTTGTTTTTCTCGACTATGGAGATTTTCAAAGGTGGGTCAACTGCATACATTATGGACAACATCCCCAAACAGCATGGGGGGTTAGGGATTTCGCTCTTCAGTGCTGGAAGAGTTTTTGGTATTATTACTCTCGGTCTTTTTGTTATACTCACTCCATTAATGGGATTTGGAGAAAGTATGCGTTTGATGTTCTTGATTGGAGGGCTGTTTCTAATTTTCGGGACAATAGCAAGAGCTGTTCTTCTTGAGGGAACGACTCCTGATGTAAAACGAGAGGGCATATCTCTATTCAGGGATTTTATTCAAGAGAATATGAGAGCTGTTAGAATACTCCTCAGAGTTGTACCTGGGATGATTGCCATTGTTGTTATAGATTCATTAAGTGATTCGCTGTTCAAATTTGGTGCTTACATCTATATCTATGAAAAAATAGGGATTGAGATACCTGGTTTGATCTTCATGACTATTCTCACTATAATAGTATCAGTACCAATGTTACTGGGAACTGGTAGAATGTCTGATAGACGGGGTGAGAAGAAGACTGCACTGATTGTTTACAGCTTTATGCCGATTAGCGCATTACTCCTTATCATAGCCCCCATCTTCCCCTTCTGGGTGCCTGAACCTCTATACAATCAAGCAGAAACAATTCTTACTGGACTAGGAGCAGTTTTCTCAACACCATTTCTCGCAATAATTTTGAAATCGGTCAATGATGCAGTCTGGTATCTCTTGCTATTGACCATTATCCAGAAAAACCTACCAACACAAGATGCATCAAAGATACTCAGTGTGTTTTGGTTTCTTGTGTATCTATTTTCATCTATTGGGCCATCAGTTGGAGGGTTTGTATTCCATTATTTCAATCAGGTGGATCTCTTCAGCATTATACTCTTACTTAATATCATAATACTAGGATGGATTGCACGTCAAGGTCTCGTCAAGAGTCAGGAAAAAAACAGGGAATGTTCAAAATGAGTAAACAATGGTTTGCATCAGATATAGGCAAAGAGTGAGAAAGATGGATTTGAGTAAAAAAGCAATGCAAATAGTAAGTATCTTGGATAAAACATATCCTGATGCTCCAGCAACATATCTGAACTATAAGAGTCCCTTTGAGATGCTAATTGTAACAATTCTATCAGCACGAGCCACAGATGCAGGTGTGAACAAGATCTCTCCAACACTTTTCAAGAAATATCCCACTCCAGAGAAACTGGCAAAAGTGAATCTTGATGAAATTGGCCAAATCATACGCCCACTTGGAGCCTATAACAAAAAGGCAGGATACATCACTGGAACATCTCGCCTGCTGGTCGAGAAGTTTGATGGCAAGGTCCCTAACACATTGAAGGAACTTATCTCATTCCCAGGTGTGAGTAGAAAGACTGCAAACGTTGTGTTGTCAGTTGTCTTTGGAATCAGCGAGGGAATTGTATTGGATACACATGTCATGCGTGTGACTCTTCGACTCGGTCTAAGTGAGCATGAGAATAAACCAGAAAAAATCGAGAAGGATATGATGGAATTGCTTCCAAACAAGTTCTGGAGCGATTATGCTCGATTAATTGGTGCTCATGGTAGACAAACTTGCAAGTCAAGACGACCAAATTGCACTTCGTGTACACTCAATAAGCTTTGTCCATCTGCAGAGCTTGGTAAGTGATGGGTTGAAGGCGATATCTAGGAAACGACTTATCTAGGTTCCGAATTCACTCAAGTATACATAACTTTGACAGGTGAAGTCATTCAATGTTAGACATCCGATTCATTCGAGAGAATATCGACCTGATTCGAGATAACCTAAAGCGTCGGCAGGATGATAGGAAACTGAAGGAGTTTGACCTCCTTCTCAAACTCGATGAGAAAATACGGTGGCTGAAGAGGGACATACAAGACCTCAGAACCCAACGAAACAAAATTTCAAGAGAGATTGGTGAACTGAAGAAATCGGGCGAGGATGACTCAAAGCTTGTTAAAAAAGTAAACAATGTAAATAAGAAAATCAGATCCATTGAAGCTGAAACAAATGAGCTCGAACAGCAGCTCAAACGAATTCAGATGAGTATCCCAAACATCCTTCATGAGAGTGTCCCCTATGGTGTTGATGAGGAGGACAATGAAGTTTTAAGAGAGTGGGGTGGTAGACCCGAGTTCGATTTTGAGTATCACAGTCATGTTGACTTATTGGAAACATTGGATGTGGGAGACATTCCTAGGGCTGCAAGACTTTCAGGATCAAGGTTCTACTATCTCAAGAATGAACTGGTCTTGCTTGATATCGCAATGCAGCAAATGGCACTTGAAATGCTTGTTGAGAGAGGATTTAGTCCAATCTATCCTCCTTTCATGATGAAACGTGAACCATATGAGGGTGTAGTAGACCTAGCAGATTTTGAGGATGTTATGTATAAGATAGATGGAGAGGATCTCTATCTCATTGCTACATCTGAACACCCGATGGCGGGAATGTACATGGGGGAGATATTTGAACCAACAGACCTTCCTCTCAAACTTGCTGGAGTGAGTGCATGTTTCAGAAAAGAGGCTGGTTCACACGGCAAAGATACCAAGGGCATCTTCAGAGTACATCAGTTTAACAAAGTCGAGCAATTTGTTTTTAGCCTGCCTGAGGATTCATGGAATATCCATGAGGAACTCATCAAGAACGAAGAGGATTATGTACAGGCACTGAATCTACCATATCGTGTGGTGAATATCTGCACAGGGGATATGGGTATAGTAGCTGCAAAGAGGATAGATTTAGAATTCTGGTTTCCAGGACAACAGATGTACAGAGAGGGGGGCTCATGTAGTAACTGTACAGCCTACCAAGCAACCAGACTCAACATCAAATACCGTCTGAAAAAGGGAGGTACTGAGAAAGCGTACCTTCACACATTGAACAGCACCATGATGGCGAATCCACGAACAATGGTGGCAATCATTGAAAATTATCAAAAAGAGGATGGAAGTGTAGAAATACCAAAAGCACTACAAAAGTATCTTCCATCAGGAATCAAAGAGATAGTACCTCAGAAGAAATGAAGTCACGATGCCCATCAAGCTTAATACGGGCTTTCTTGATGCCAAACTTGGGGAACATCATTGACTACTGTACAGCAAACGTTTGAACAACTGGTCTCCCTTGCAATAAAGAGGGAGGAGGAAGCACACGACTTCTACATGAAGGCGTCAGAAGATTCGGAGCTGAAAGCATCAGCAAAATTGCTCAAGGATCTCGCAGGCCAGGAGGTTATTCACAAGAAAAAGTTGCAAGAGGCACTCAAGGATGGGGTCTGTGAAACTTTTACTTGCAGTTCTGTTGCAGAAGTGGAGAAGCTAGATTTGGATCGATACCTTGTTGACATTCCACTTCTACCTTCATCATCACCACAGGATGTTCTGATTGTAGCAATCAAGAGGGAGGCTGCTGCAAACAGCTTCTACAAGGCACTTTCTGAACTAACAGGTAATTCTGCACACAGATCAGTCTTTGAAACTTTGGCAAAAGAAGAAGATACTCATAAGACCAGACTACAGAACATGTATGATGATATATTCCAACCAGACATGTGAGAGGGCTTTTCTAAAGCCCTGTCACATTCTATTTATTATTTCATCATGTGCAATTTTTGTGCAGCTATGAATGTCAGACCACGTTTGGTCAGTTCTTCTGCAGTGCGGTTTAATGCGTGATGTTTGTCAAGATAGTTCTGAGTTAGTAGAGGCATATGACCTTGTTCTTCTATCTCACTCTTTTGTCGGAAGTAGTCGAGGATGTCACTGGGATATTCACGGTTTGCATCTATCTCAGGAACACCACCTTCGTGCTTTGCACTGATGTTCTTCACATGGTCTGCAATATCAAGAAGCTCAGGTAGTCGGTCATATGGTTGTCGAACGATGTTCTTGTAAGTTTCAGTGATGTGGTGTTCCAATCTAACAACATTCTCGAATCCAAAGTCTTCACGGATGTAGGCTGCAAGTTCAAGGGTTTTGTTGTCAACACTGTTTGAAAGATTGAATCCTATCAGAGGACTTGTACCATCTTCCCTACTGAACAGCTTTGCAGTCATAAGTGTCCATAGACATGCATATGGGTTATCATTACCTACAAAGACGGATATCTTGAATTCCATATCTATACCAAGCTTGTGCATCATATAGCCTACTAGAATGCTTCCAAGATTGACGTTGAGCACCTGTTTCACACCATACTTTGTGTAGTAGTTTAGATATTCATCAGCCCACTTCAATGGAAACTTATTTGGCATCCCAACGCCGCCAAAGTAGCCTGTAATCGTATCGGGACCTCCAAGATGAACGTTTACAGGAGCACCATCTGGACCTGGGTAGGTGCCTTTGGTGTCTAATGTTTCAACATACGATGCACCCACAATTTGCATACCTGCTGCAAATGCAATGACTTGGTTATCGGCTGTCTGTTCAGCCATATTCCGAACTCGAATAAATCTACCAGGCATGAGTTCTTGTTTTTCAATCGATTGCTTGGCTTCTTCAATGAGCCAAGGGAAATACTGGCAAGCACTAATCTCTAAAGTGACCGCAAATCTATCGTCAAATTTCATATTATTGGCTTTGTTCCCAAGTATTTTGCGTCGGTATTCGGGTATAGAGATGAAAGCACCATCATCGCGTTGTTCCTGTAGCCAAGTGAGATCTTTCACATAGGTGGAATCTTTTGTTTCGAGTTGTGCCAAGAGATTCTCAAGTTTTCTCGCCTCCTCTGCTCTCTTGTTTATCTCATGCACACCGCCATATTTCTCAATCACATCAATTAGTCCAGTGACAAGAGGATTGTCTTCCTGCATTAGAAAATCGTTGATCTCATTGAGTCGTTTTGGATCAATCATCAAAGCTGTTCTATCAATCATGGCTTACCCATCCAGTAATGATTATTGATTAGTTGAACTTTATTCAAGTTAGGTCCCTATCAGTAGCTCACCCCTAAAAAGGGATTCTGCATTTTTTGGACGCAATCTTCTCCAGGTATCTAATCAAATATCGTCTATTGATAACATCTAATTGGTGCAAGAAGCTTCGGATAGTGGTAATGTAATAATCTACGCATCTCAAAGCAGAGATGGCATTCATTAACGAATGTTGAATTTGGTTCTAGCCCATGTTGTAGAGCTAATTGATAGAGACCTATCGGACCAGTTTCCGCCAATATACGAATGATTGGATGATTGCTGTATGAATAGCTGTTGAGGGAGTCTGAGAGTGAGTTTCTCTTCGCGTTCCCAATGCATATTCCTGGGCACAGGGTGATATTTCCTTCAAAGTCTATCTCAATCACTTCAGGACTTCGCAAGTCGCCTCCTAGCCAGAAGGGTAGGATGCATTTCCCATGGGGAATTTCGGGAGACATTTCAGCATAACCGATCAGTGATTTAGCCCCTCTTCCCTCAAAGTCGACTGGATATAATGACTGCTCTATGCCTTCTATGTCTTGCACCTCTCTAAGAGATGCCTTTGTCAACTGATCATAGGGGTTTTTGGACTCAAGTGACTTCATGTAGTAACTATCCACCCATACCTTCTCAAGACCAAGAAAGACTGCCGCTTCGATGCCAAGCTTAACATTTCTGATATCGATATATTGCTGATGAAACCCGTCAACGCTAAAGGTAAGCGTGTTCAGGCCTGCGTCTATAAGCTCCTTGAGCGTCTTTCTGGCCACATGAGATGTCCTTGCCCAGAACCCATTTGTTATGGATCCTCTTCGTGGAACACCTAAATCTTTCGCGATTGTTAGCATTGCCTTCATATCATCTAGGTAGAGAAATGGTTCACCACCATGAAGTGTCAGCCATTCAAATTGTTTATTTTCTGCTAGGTCAGAGAGCCACTGCTCAGCGTCATCAAGACTGATATGACCTACTTGCTCTGGACCTGCGTTGTACGCACAGTGATCACATTTAGATGGGCATCGGAATGTGATCAAAAGACTAGCTCCACGTACCTGCATCTTCTACCTCCACCCCAACTCCTAATTCTTATAATCGCTCGATAAAAGTTAAGTCAAATCCTTAGGTGTTTGGACATCCTCCTCAATCCACGAATCTGAAGATTCTGTTTCATAGATGTAATCACGAAGAAAGCCCCTAATGGCAGGACCTACTGTGGCGGTGATGATTGAACCCGCGGTCACCTGTATCCAGTTCAATGTAATTAGTTCTGCAAATGCTACTCCTAGTGCCACCAAAAAAGAATAGTCCAAAAGAACAAACAAGAATATCTCACCAATAAAGTAGCCAAGCATCATCACTAGCGAAGCAACGACCAAACCGACTATGTCCAATTTTGTTAGGCGACTAGTCATCCCAACTTGGCGGCTCGCTAATCCTACAATCATTCCTTCACACCCTTTTACAACAAACGTAATCGGTGCAAATTGGATATAACCTAAAGTCACATCAGCCACTGCTGAACCAACGCCTCCCGCAAAAAAACCACCGAGAGGCCCAAGTAGAAGTCCACTCAGCATTACAAGTGCATCGCCAAAATTCAAGAAACCAGTGCTCGTTGGGAACGGAACAACTATTATCATGGTGGCAGCAGTAGTTAAAGCAGTCAGAATAACCAGAAGCGCCACGAACAGTGTTCTATTTTGTGTTTTGGGTTTGAAGAGCTCCAATTATCATCATCCTCTCGAAATAAGTACTTGCTGAAGATAATCAAATCCTCGCCATAGTAATGACTTCGCAGGAACCCCTCTTTTCTGTAGCCAAGACTTTGATACAGCTGAATTGCCTCAGTCATTACCCATGCAGTTACTAAGAAAAGTTTGTGATTCCCATTCTTGATTGCTATAGACTCTAAGGTTTCAAGTAGCTCAGTGCCGATGCCACGACATTGATACATAGGATGAACTCCAAAAGAACTTACCCGCATACTCTCATGTTCTTCGAAGCCTGTCACAGTTCCAACGACATCATTGCCAATTTCTGCAATGAGAACTTGAGATGCTGATAGAATGCGATCACGAATTATCCATGGTTTGGAAATAGTTCTATCAACAGCTTTCTTTGGATATCCCCTCGATATGAGAGGATAGAATGCAGCCTGCATTACTCGATAGATCGCAAGAGCATCCTCTAATGTGGCTTTCCTGATTTTGAATGCGGGCTCTGATTTGATTTGAACTGTGTCACCAAGATCAATGAAAGACACCATAGTTGCTATTCTCCAAGTGAGGTTTGCTTACTTCAACAAGTATGGTTTTTGAAAAATTATATATAATTTTGAGCCTATATATAGGCCAGATATGTAATGTCGTGCCTTTTTTCTTTCAAATGCTCAAGATGTAATCAAACACATGACTCTGACTTGTATGCTCCTAGATGCACGAGTTGTGGAGGAGTGTTACGTGTAGAGTATGATATTGAATGTGTAAAAGAAAAACTTGGAAAGAACGGGTTTGAGAGAAGGACATCAGGAGTATGGAAGTATCATGAGTTATTGCCTGTACTGGACAAGACCAATCTTGTATCTCTTGGGGAGGGTGGGACTTACCTACATAGATGTTATGGTCTAGCTGAAAAACTGGGCTTAGATGAGTTATACCTGAAAGACGAAACAACTAACCCTACTGGTGCGTTCATAGACAGAGGAACTGCAGTGGAGGTTACTGTAGCAAGACAGAGGGGGTACAATTCAGTCTGCTGTGGGACTACAGGAAATTTGGCAGTTTCACTCGTTGCATATGCTGCAAGAGCAGGATTGGAAAGTAAGGTGTTCATTGGACAAAAAGGTCATGTTGATTCAGGTAAACTCTACCAGATTCTAGCATATGCAGCTCAGGTTGAAATTGTGAGAGATCGAGAAGAAGCTCTATCTCGAGCATGGCAAGAAAGTAAACAGAGTCACTCTGTTGTGCCCAGCAATCCACACTTTCTTGAGGGGGTTAAGACTACAATCTTGGAAACATGTGAACAGTTGGACTGGGAAACACCAGATTGGGTGATAGCGCCGATGGGAAACGGTGGACATATCTCAATGATATGGAAAGGACTTGTTGAACTAAAGGAGCTTGGACTAGTTCCAAAACTGGATGTTAGGTTAGTAGGAGCACAAGCAAGGGGATGTTCACCGATTGTAGAAGCATTCGAAAAAGGTAGCAAGAAGATAATTCCATCTAGTCATGTTTCAACTGTTGCCATTGACATTGGTGTCAGAGATCCTTCTTGCGGAAACATGGCTCTCGACTCTTTGGAGCAATCAAAGGGATTGGCTGTATCCGTAACTGATAGGGAGATTCTCGAAGCGGTAAAAGACTTGGCTCGATTGGAAGGTGTGTTTGCTGAGCCAGCTTCAGCGACAACAATAGCAGTGCTGCAAAAACTTGTAAATGAGGGTCGAATTGACAGGGGTGACAGAATTGTCTGTGCTATTACTGGAATGGGGTTAAAATATCCAGAGATAACACGCACATTCGTAAAAGGTAAGAGTACCTTAGAGTACTTTCTGAGCCACGTGGAGGGGCGTCGTTTTACAACAAAACTTGGTCAAACAAAAGTACGAATATTGCAGATTCTTTCAAGAGGAGAGTCTTATGGTTATGCAATCTGGAAATCAATGGTAGATGACTACGGTTTTCGAATCAAAATCCCAAGTATCTACCAGCATATCTCTGAACTGAAAAATAGTGGGCTTATCGTCCAGACAAGAACCGAGGAAACCTACAGAAAGACTTCCAGAAATTATTATGGTCTGACTGAGAGAGGGCATCTAACACTTGACCAACTTGAGAAACTATCAGAATAGGATTATTTCTGGAAAGAGTCGCGCAGCGTGGGTGTATAGGAGAAGTGTTTTAACATCTAATACGTTATTAACCTCACAGCGGTTCGAGCAGTATTGCTGGACTTGGCAGATTGAGGTAGAGAACAATGTCCAAGAAATGGATACAGAGTGATGATTGGAAAACCGAAAAACATGTACCTGTAATTGAAATCATGAAGGTTGAGGATGGAAAAGCCTTCGTCAAAGTGTCTGTTGGCAAGGAGATTGCACATCCAAACACAACAGCCCACCATATCAAATGGATGGATCTCTTTTTCTGGCCAGAAGGAGATAAGTTTCCAGTGGAGATCGGTTACGCAACCTTCGACCATCATGGTGAGTCAGCTCAGGGACCAGACACTAGTGGAATTTACAGCGAGCCCGTTACTAAGTTTGTCTTCAAGACTGGCAAACCAGGTACCTTGATGGCTACAGCTTATTGCAACATTCATGGTCTCTGGAAGAGTGAAGCTGAACTTACACTCTAAGACTCAATCATGAGTTTGATTAAAATGGGCCTACCACGGTAGTGCCCATCATCATTTTCTTCGTTATTTCATTCTTTGAGAGCATTGGAGTCAGTTATTCGCGGTCCTTGGTTTTTGATGTTTCAGAAAGGACCGCCCGCCATATTGTATGACCATCAGAAAGTCCAGCTGCTGTCATTCTCTTTCCCAAATGAAGAGCAAAATCGCCTGACTCAAAATCAACAGGTACTGCTTCCCAAGGCATGATAGCAGAGAGTTTGTACTCAGTTCCATCATCTGATGTAATGACATATTGGTCCATTGTTCTGGAAACAATCCCTGTGAGTGACACTTCCTTCATTTCGTCATTCATAGGTATTCAATTCCCACTATGATAGTCACATTATGTGACTTCGTCCTGTGACCCCTATACGTGGCTTCGGTATATATACTAAATCTGAGCAGTATTTCTTGTGAAATATCATGGCTCTAACAACTAACTCACGAAATTCATCGGTAATGGAGAAAACCAAGGCTCATGTCATGTCGACTGATGCCTTGACCCATGCATACACCTATCGGAGGTAGATTCGAGATGGCGTTTGCTAAGAAACAGAACAAGAGAATCTACAAGAAACAAATCTCGACGGATGCCCTTGCCTATTCATATCTCTACAGGTAGTTGGTAATTATGATAAGCGTTTCAAAGAAATTCTTCAGTTCATACAAGGATAATGCAAAACGTCGTTGTCACACAAAAAATGAAGTGCTTATGATGGAAGTAACATGAGCACTTCATGTTGATTTTATCACCAATATAAGTGTCCTAATCATCAGATCGTATAATCCATCTGACCAATTCAGCAATCATCTGATTTTCATCCATAAATTGTGCTCTATAGTCTGAACGTTTGAATGCAAGTAGGACATTCTGCATTCCGGGATCAAAGCCTATGATGCTAACTGCTTTTTCAATCACATTTGGTCTAAATGCGATTGATGTTAGTAATAAAGAAACTCCAAAAAGACCAATGAGTAGGACGGGCCAAAAGTCAATCGGACGAGCTCTTGAAATCCTATCACCAATTAGAAAGACACTAAAAATTGCGAAGGCCATGAGCAGACCATCAACAATCAAACAGAGAGATTGGTATCTGTCAGTGCCATCATCAGGATTTGCATGATTCTCGCACACTTGGATTGGCAGAACTTTCATTTCAGATGGTTTAGAGTCACCTCTAAATCGCGTGTAGGGGCTGTAGACATATTGCCAAGAGCGTCTAAGATATTGTTTTCCAGTTTTTGCAACCTTCAGACGTACAACCTTGGTGGCCGGTGCGCCGCAAACTGGACATGTTTTAGGAAACCGTGCTTTTAGAAAATCAACTTTGACAAGTGGTTCATCAAAGTACTCTTTTCTAGGACTCAATCTCTGGGTCTCCATTTTATAGCTCTTAATCAAATGAGTAAAGAGTTTATCGAACAGTGCTTTTTATGGAACATCTTTATTTTCAATATCCTACAAATGAAGCTCATGTATTATGGCGAGTGTGTGTGTCTCAGAGCACTTGAATTAGAGGACCTCGACGATATTTTGAAGCACTGGAACAACCTAGAGCTTCGTCAATATCTAAGCAGTCAGACCCCAATGTCCAGACAAGCTGAACGTCAGTGGCTGGAACGCGCGACTACTTTAGATCCTTGGCGAGATGGAGGAATGACTCTTGCTATTGAGGATAAGAAAACCAAAGAGTTTCTAGGGACTGTTAGTTTATTCACCATTTCCTCACAACACAAAGCAGCAGAGTTTGGAATTGCAATACATAACCCGGAGAATCTTAGTAAAGGCTATGGTACGGATGCAACTCGTGTTATGCTATGGATAGCTTTCCACATTCTAGGTCTTAATAGCGTTTTTCTCAGAACTCTGGATAGTAATAAACGTGCACAGAAAGCCTATGAGAAAGCAGGTTTCAAAAATGCAGGAGTGACTAGGCAAGGGGCGTTTGTCAAAGGAACTTTCCACGACGCCATCATAATGGACATCCTCAAGGAAGAGTTTCTCAAGGTATATCCTCCTGGTACTGAAGTTGGAAAACCCTAATTTAATCAACTAATGAAACACAACAATCAAAAAGAGGTCGAGACGTCAAGCCGCCTAATAATCTCCACAATTTCAGAAGGAGACAATACTAATGTCTGAGTCAACCCTCCAAGAACGTTCAATCAATACAATCCGCTTCTTGTCCGCAGATGCTGTTCAAAAGGCTAATTCTGGACACCCTGGAATGCCAATGGGTGCTGCTGCGATGGCATACGCTCTATGGACTCGACATCTTCGTTTTAACCCAAAAAACCCAGACTGGTGGGACCGTGATCGTTTCATCCTCTCTGGAGGTCATGGGTCAATGCTACTTTATTCCTTACTATACCTGACCGGTTACGACGTCAGCATGGAGGACATCAAGGATTTCAGACAACTGGGTTGCAAGACTCCAGGGCATCCAGAGAATTTCTGCACTCCAGGGGTTGAGGTGACCACTGGACCACTTGGCCAAGGATTGGCAAATTCAGTGGGGATGGCAATCGCTGAGGCCCACCTAGCAGCTGTTTTCAACCGAGCTGGCTACAAGATAATTGACCATTTCATCTATACCATCGTTACTGATGGCGACCTAATGGAGGGGCTCTCATCTGAGGCAGCATCTCTTGCAGGACACCTTCGTTTGGGGAAGCTAATCCTTCTGTATGATGACAACCTCATCTCAATTGATGGAAGCACAAATCTTACATTTACTGAGGATAGAGGAGCGAGATTCGAAGCATTTGGATGGCATGTACAACATGTAAACGATGGTAACGATGTTGATGCTGTGGATAGGGCAATTGAGAGAGCAAAGAATGATCCACGTCCATCACTGATACTCTGTAGGACACATATTGGGTATGGATTACCAAACAAACAGGACACAGAGAAAGCACATGGCGAGCCAGCAGGTGAGGAGGAATTGGCTGGTGCCAAGAGGAAACTTGGTTGGCCACTTGAATCAAAGTTCTATGTTCCTGATGATGTCTTGGAATACTATCGAAATATAGGAGAAGAAGGCGCAGAAAAAGAGAGAGCATGGAATAAACGATTTGACTCTTATAGCAAGGCATATCCTGAACTAGCAGCTGAACTTGAAAGAAGAATGAAAGGTCAACTCGTAGAGGGTTGGGATAGCGATTTACCTACTTTTGATGTAGATGATGGCCCTCTTGCAACTCGAGTTGCTTCTGGAAAGGTCATCAATGCCCTCGCACTGAAGCTTCCAGAGATGATTGGAGGCTCAGCAGATCTGACTCCATCAAACAAGACATGGATTAACAATAGCCCATCATTCCAAGCGGATTCACCAGAGGGCAGAAATATTCACTATGGTGTCCGTGAGCATACTATGGGTGCAGCTGTTAATGGAATGGCAGCTCATGGAGGAATAATCCCATTCAGTGGAACGTTTCTCATGTTCTCAGATTACATGCGTCCATCAATCCGATTATCAGCCTTATCCAAACATCGAAGTATCTGGGTTTTTACACATGATAGCATTGGTGTTGGAGAGGATGGACCTACTCACCAACCAGTAGAGCATCTGGCATCACTAAGAACTATTCCAGGACTTGTTGTGATTCGTCCTGGAGATGCCAATGAAGTGGTGGAAGCTTGGAGAATATCTATTGAGCGGAGCCAAGGTCCAACCCTTATGGCATTTACACGACAGAATGTTCCTATCCTAAATCGGAATAAATACGCACCAGCAACTGGTCTGAGAAAGGGGGCATATGTACTTGTAGACCTAGGAAATACACCAGAGATTATTCTTATGGCAACGGGATCTGAGGTTCCATTGATTGTTCAAGCTGGGGAGGAACTGTACGATGAGGGAATTAGTGTACGACTTGTTTCATTCCCAAGCTGGGAGTTATTTGAGAGTCAGAATAAAGAATATCGTGATTCCGTTCTGTTACCCAGTGTAAAGAAAAGACTAGCTGTCGAAGCAGGAGTTTCACAAGGATGGAAAAAATGGGTAGGAGATGATGGAGACATTATATCAGTTGATAAATTCGGAAAATCAGCTCCTTCAAAGGTGATATTTGAGGCATATGGATTCACAGTAGAGAACATCCTTGATAGAGCGCGAAAACTACTTGAAAAATGATCAAGTCTTTCAAAGGATTTCAAGTTTTCATAAACCTTTAAACATGAGAATAAGTGTTTATAGGCCTTCTTATTATACCGTTGTCCCTTTTCTGTTCAACACTCCCTATAAATACTAAATTCTGGGTATATCTTGGTGATTCAGTGAATATCTATCAAAAAACATCACTTGCACTCTTTGCCCTCTTGTTGATAGGGATTGGAGTGCCACTTGCAGCCGCGCAGAGCACGGGAATTCTATACCAGTATTCCGCTGGCATTGCGTCACTTGAAACAGATGACATCGCTATCAAAGTCACAGGGAATGATCAAGCCCCACACTTTCATTGGTGGGACCCTAACAATCCGACTGTAGACTATCATGTCATGTTTGTCAGAATGTTTGAAGCGAATGACACCGATTCAAACGGAATCTTTGACAATGGAACTGACATTATGATTGGCGCTCCATTTGTCCTACCTACAACAGGTTGGGGTTTCAGTGACTTTGAAACAGTCGAGGAAGATGGAAATATTACTGAGGTGCATTTCAACTTCACAACTGAAGCTACCTTTGACCCTCGTCCAGAAGGCACAGGGGTGGACTATGGAAATCTACCAAGTCTACCAGAGTTCGATTTGGAGATTGAGGTCAGGATACACATGTATCTTGAGAGTCCAGGCGAGTTCAAATTTGACCTTATAGTCGACGGTTGGAGCTGGACCTATGAGGACTCTCTCCTAGTTCTCATGTTCACAGTGACTGAGAGTACCCATGGGCAATCTCATGGTGATACTGATCCGTCAGGATTCCATAGAACAGGAACTAAGTTCCAGTTCGAGAACGGGTACTTCGAGTATAATGAAACCGCTCTTGCAGCCAACAACACACTGCAGGTTAGAGCCAGTTATGGTGACGCTCCAGGAGCGTATTCAGGGAATGCTGTCTATCTCTCCTTTGAGAACTTTGGTAACGAAACTCTAGAGTACGATCCAATACTTGGTGTTCTTTCCCCCGTACCAGGGCTTGTCCTTGATCCAATGACTCTTGGACTTGTGGCTGGAGCTGCAGTCATAGTTATCTTGGCTGTTGTTCTAGTCAGGAGAAAGTAGTACATCAGAGGAAGCGGCCAGTCTGCTTCCTCAAACCTCTTTTTGTTGTTTTAATTTCATTGGAAAGTTAGTTCTTCCTTTTCAGCTTTAGCAACTTGACCAGCATCACATAGTGCTTGCGAATTGTCGTTTTAGAAACGCCAATCATGTCAGTCAATGATTATTGAGTGATTGGATCCTAAGTCAGAATTGCAGCAATGTAGATTGCTGCCCCTATTATCCCACTAGCATTCAGTTCAGTGAGAATCTCCTTTGTTCTCTCATCATCCAGAATGGTTAAACACCTTATCCGGGTCTGTTCAGGAAGACAAAGTTCGGTAAGAACTTGCCTCGCTGATTGATTAATTCTTTCAAAGTTAAGTTCAGTCATAGATAAACCTCTCAGGTTTAGTATATAATATGCGTGAAAAAACAGGCTCTAAGCTTGTTATATAAGGCGAAAGATTTCACAGACCGAAAGGCTTAATTAGTTAGGTGCCGAACTAGTTGATTAGGGTCCGAACTAATAGGAGGCTGTCTGTGTTGGATGAACCTGAAATCAGAGAGATGTGTCTGAATCTTCTAGATACTGGGTGGCCAGCGTATCTGACAACAATTGATGATGGGGGATTTCCTCAAACACGTGCAATGTTCAATCTAAGGAATAAGGAGAGGTTTCCCAAGCTCATACCAATCTTTGATGGACACAGTTCAGACTTTATGATTCTCTTCTCAACAAATACATCATCAACAAAGGTAAGAGACATCAGGAGAAACGGTGCTGTTTCAGTTTATTATTGCAATCCTGAGAACTGGTGTGGAGTCATGTTTGGTGGAAACATTGAGATTGTTCAGGACTCCGAGCTGAAAAAAGCAATTTGGCATGAGGGGTGGGAACGGTATTACGCTGGAGGTTATGATGATCCAGATCATACTCTTCTAAGACTCATACCCACTACAGCTCGTGGATGGACTGGGAGTTCAACTTTCAAAATTGACTTAGGTGATTAGAAATGATGTCACAACGAGAGGGTGGATTCTTAATTACCCAGATTCATCATCTGGGGAGAAGAGTGTTTGCAGAGCTACTGAAAAAACGTGACATTGAGATTAGTCCTGGACAAGGACGGATTCTGTTTTCACTCTGGAAAAAGGACGAAGTGCCTATCAATGTCCTCGCTAAACGAACTCTTCTGCGAAAGTCAACATTGAGCGAGCTGCTAGATAATCTTGAAGCTGCAGGACATATCAAGCGTGTTCAGTCAGAGGAGGATAAGAGAAAGACTTTGATTCGATTGACTGAAACATCTAGAAGTCTTGAGAGAATGTACATAGAGGTCTCCGTCGAAATGACAAATCTGTTCTATAAAGGATTTACACCTGAAGAAATAGACCTGTTTGAGAAGTACCTCCGTAGAGTATTGGATAACTTGGTTGATGTGGAGTCAAGTGAGGTTGGAGAATAGAAAAGGGTCCATTAATGCGATTGATCTAATTGAATCTACGCTTGATGATGAGAATAGACATCACTAGAGCAAAACCTAAGGTAACACCCATAGTCAAGGAAAGCAGATAGGTATCATTTGATGATTCCCATGGAGTATAGGTGGGGCTTGTTAGATTTGTAGTGATGCTGTGAGTAGTTGTTGGACCTGTTGGAGAAGTTGTTGTTGAGGTTGCTGTTGAAGAAATTTGAAAATTGATTGGCAACGGAGGTTGAACATCCATGTTTTCTTGTGTGAATATTTCGGAGGTATAATTGTCCATTACCTCGACAAAAGCACTGATAGTTTCCTTGATTTGACTATCTGAAAGCATCTCAGGCACCGAGGTCATTAGCTGTTCATATGCATTCACTGTGAAGTCTTCAGCAAAGAACGCAAACTTCTGCACTTCTCTTACGCGTTCGGGAAACAGTAACCACGAAATAGAATTAGAGTAACGGGCTCTAGCAGATTGGTACTTTTCTTGCGTATGAAGCCAAAGGTCCTCAATACTCTCAGGAATAAATTCAGCATACACCATTGAGGGCACAAATACTCCAACAATTGGATTTGAGCCACATGCAGTCCACATACAGTTCAAGATCCCATCATATCTTTCGTCCCCACTCACAGCAACCATTGTAGCTACAGTGTTAGGATTACATGCTTCACCGTCTATGGAGAAGTTTGCAGTTCCAAGCTCCTTATGGTGCACATAACGTGACACGTTCTGCATTACATGCTTTGGAGAGATGTATCCATTCATACTATATACCTCATCAAGCGCATCTAGAAGATACTGGTCTCTGCCATTAGGTCCACTTGCTGCTCCTGGAAAGATACGAGGATGATTTGCACGGGTGTCATATCCATTTATCACATACTGAACATACGCTTTCGTGTTGCTAATTTCAAAGAAAGCCCCTACCCCAAATCGATCTATAACTCCGACACAAGTAGCTATATTTCCAAGAGATGCTCGATAGACAGGACCAATTATAGAGTAGCTGTTATTTAATGCATGAGCTACGTCTGATACTGACTCAAACAGCTCTAATATTCTTTGATTTAGCAGTACGTTGCCTGTTATTGGTTCTGAACCAGCCAGTGCTGGTAAGTATGTATTCATCACTGCTAGACCTTTCTCATTAATTCCCATTGTATTTGTATTTACACCAACGTATGCATAGGTATTTGCAGTTGCAGGAGTATAGACTGGAATATTCATTCGTTCATCAATAAGGTCCCGATTTTTCATTAAGATTGCACGACCATCTCTTGTGGCATTTCCTGTTACAATCACAGAGCTACATGCCTGATTTTGGTCTTCTGTATAGTTTATTGGGAAACTGGTTGGTAGTACTGAGTGAGTTTCCTCACAGATCAAATCTTGTTTATAATCGAGTGATATTTCATTGATGCTCGATGTTGAAACTAAAACTATAAACAGTATACAAAGTAGAATGTTTGCGTTTCTTTTATAGCCATTCATAGCCCATCAGTTTCCTCATTGCATTATTCACAATTAGAGAATAAAAAAGAGGCTTCTGACGCAATTTTGACAGCCACTAATAAAAGGAGATGGCATCTTTAATCATATTATGGCATACAATATACGACATCTGACAGATGATTTAGTTGACGATGTGGTTAATATTCTTGCTAAGAATTCATTATCAAACATCACGCTGATTGCTGATTGTACTCAACTTAGAGAGTGGTGTGATGTTCGAGTATTGATACACGATGACCAAATCAATGCGATTTTCTCATTCTACAGTGATTTGGATTTCTTGGCAACAGCGTTTTGGTGCAGAGATGTCGGATCACTGCAAAAATTAATGGCAGATTATTCAGAAGAATTGGGAAACAAAGAGTTCATTGCAATCTGCACAAAGGAGCAGCTAGACCAGTTCGAAAAAGTCTGCGTTGTTCTAAAACCAATCAGAGAAAGGCAAATGATTGCTGACAGAACCACAGAATTGCATTGCGAGTGTAAATCAACACCAATCAGACTATCTATGAAAGATGCTGAGAAGCTCAAAGAATTGTATAGACTCAGTGGTACGCCAGCATGGACCCCTAATGCCATGACCTTGGGACCTTTCTACGGGGTTGTAGATGATGATGAAATGATATCAGTTGCTGGCATTCATTATGTTACTCCCTATGGAGCAGAGATAGGTAATATTGCCACACACCCTAATCACCGACGGAAGGGATTCGCAGCCGCTTGTATCAAGGCAGTTGTCGAAGAAGTTTTGGAGAATTCCGAATTGGCAATTCTCCATTATTTTGCTGATAATCTTCCAGCTCAGAATTTGTATGAGAGAATGGGATTTAGGTACTCAAAGGCTGATCCTGTGTACTTTGTTCGAGCTGCCTGCAAGTAATAATTAGTTAGCATTTGACAATACTCTAAGAGATGGACGAGAGTCTATCTCTTCAGTGATAAGATAAAGAGAGTCAAATATAGAAGGGGGGCTTATAGGAATATAAGCAGTTCAACTTGTGAGAGAGAATCCGCCGGTGAGGAGATAATAAGTTGAAAGTTGAGAAACGTGATAAGAGAATAGTGGAGTTCGATGATTCCAAGATTGAGGCGGCTATAACAAAGGCATTTGAATCGATCAATGCGGACACAGGTCCTGTACGTGGTCTAACAAAGGAAGTCGTTCAGATAATTCACGAGAAGGAAAGAGATGTCATCCATATTGAGGAGATACAAGACATTGTTGAAGACACTCTGATGCTCAGAGGTTTCACAGAGATTGCTCGACGCTATATGAAATACCGAGAGAAGCACAATGAGGCTCGGAAGATACTCCAGATGATGGGAGTTGTTGATGACCTCAAGTTTGGGCCTAATGCAGCAACCGTCCTCTCGAGATATCTTCTGAAGGATGAGGAGGGAAATCCAACAGAAACCCCATCACAGCTCTTTCGTAGAGTTTCAGGAGCTGTGGCGAGTATCGAAAAGAAGTATGACAAGAATGCTGATGTGAGGGAATATGACGATCTCTTCTATTACATGATGGCAAACCTTGAGTTTCTACCAAACAGTCCGACTCTCTTCAATGCAGGTACAGAGATAGGCCAGTGCAGTGCCTGTTTTGTACTACCTATTGAGGACAACATGGACTCAATATTTACTTCACTCAAACATATGGCTGTGGTTCAGAAATCAGGCGGTGGTACGGGGTTCTCATTTTCAAGATTAAGACCAGTAGGATCAACCGTTGGAACCACTGGGGGAGTGGCTAGCGGTCCAATCTCTTTCATGAGAGTATACGACACTGCAACAGAGATCATCAAGCAGGGTGGACGTCGCAGAGGAGCAAATATGGCCATACTCAGATGCGATCATCCAGACATAATGGAATTTATAGCTTGTAAGTCCGATAAGCAGACCTTTAGAAATTTCAACATCTCGGTTGCATTAACGAGTGAGTTCATTAATGCCCTACAGGGTGACAAAGAAATCAACCTTGTTGCACCTCATAATGGCGTAAAAATTCAGAGTATACGAGCAAGAGTGATTTTCGACGCGATTGTATATAATGCATGGAGTACAGGAGATCCAGGAATAGTCTTCATCGACCGTATTAATGATGAACATCCACTAGGTGGCGAGCTGATAGAATCAACAAATCCATGCGTATCCGGAAATACTATAGTAAGTACAGATGTTGGTCTGTTGAGTATTCAAGATGTACCTGGGGTGATAAAGACTGCAAAGAAACTTGTTTATTGTCTTAAGACCAAAGAGGGATACCAAGTCAAAGTCACAAATGATCATCGAATACTAACGACAACAGGGTGGAAGCAAGCTGGAGATTTGAGTAAAGGTGATTTTATTTGCCTTCAGAGTACAGAAGGAGGATTTGGTAAAACAGGGAATCTTAGAATTGGTCAAATTCTTGGGTGGTATGTTGGTGATGGTTGGAATACAGGAACTGACCAACGTGCTACTCTTGCTTTCTATGGCGATGATAAAGGTAAGTTAGCTCAGTACTTCTGTGATATTGTAAATGAGGAGCTTGAGTCCGACTTAGTGGTCATTAAAAGCAAGAATCGTGAGGAAGTTAGATCAAGAAGAATCTTGAATCTAGTTCAAGAGTGGGGGATGGAATCAAAGGAGATATCAAATCCAATTCTCTCTTCATCTGCTGATTGCCAAAGAGGTTTCCTACAAGGGTTATTCACTGCAGACGGTTCGATTCAGGGAAAGCCTGAGAAAGGAATCTCAGTGCGACTATCGCAAAGTAATCTGGACAGTCTTCGTAGTGTACAGATTATGTTGTTGAATTTCGGTATTGCTTCGAAAATCTATGATAATCGTCGACGAGAACAAATGCGATTATTACCTGATAGTAAAGGGGAACCAAAACACTACAAGACTAAGGCAAATCATGAGCTTGTCATATCAAAGGAGAATATTGTGAAATTCCGTGATCAAATCGGTTTTCTGTTAGAGTACAAACAGAGTCGTTTAGTCAAAGGTCTTGATTCATTGAGTATCCGTGGGCCATATAAGGAGAATTTTCTGGCTCGGTTTGAATCACTCACACCTCAATTGGAGGAAGATGTCTTTGACATTGTTGGTACTCCACATTGTGGATTTGTGGGGAATGGGATTGTTGTGCATAATTGTGGTGAACAACCCCTGATGCCCTATGAGTCATGCGTCTTGGGAAGCATCAACCTCTCACGAATGGTCAAAGATGGAGAGATCGATTGGTCAAGACTTGAAGAGGTCGTAAAGCTCGCGGTTCGTTTTCTTGATAATATCATCGATTTAAACGTCTATCCAGTGCTTGAGATTGAACAGGTTACCAAAGCCAATAGGAAGATTGGTTTAGGCATCATGGGATTTGCTGAGCTTCTTATTAAATTGAGAAATCCCTATGACTCAGAGAAGGGACTAGAAAAAGCCGAAGAGGTGATGTCATTCATTCGACAAAAGGCTGAGAGAGCATCAAGCGAACTTGCAAAGATTAGAGGTAATTTCGAGAACTTCGCACTCTTGAAAAAGCGTAATAGGTGGAAACGAAATGCATCTCTGATCACTGTTGCACCAACGGGCAGTATTAGTCTAATCGCACAAACAAGCAGTGGTATTGAACCATTATTTGCAATCGCTCACAGTCGTATGCTTGCTGAGGGAATCCATCTGAGTGAAGTGAGTCCGCTATTCGAGAGAGTTGCAGTGGAAAGAGGTTTCTGGAATGACGAAATAGAGCATGAAGTCGCAAGATCAGGTTCGGTTCAACAAATTGATGGAGTTCCAGATGATATAAAACAGGTCTTCAAGGCAGCACATGAGATAAGTCCAGAATGGCATGTTAGAATGCAGGCGGCTTTTCAGAAGCATACTGATAATGCTGTAAGTAAAACTGTTAATCTGCCAAACAGTGCCACGACTGAAGATGTTGAGCAAATATTTTTGCTAGCTAATCAGTTGGGACTCAAGGGTACAACTGTATTTAGAGATGGATGTCTAGGCGGAGTTCAGGTCTTGTATCCAGGATGTCAAAATTGCGATTCCTAGAGACCATTGCTCAGGTGGACCGCTTGGCTTCTTCATCAATGATGGAACGTCTAGTATTGATCAGCTTGTTATATGTGCTTTTGAGAGCTTTTTCAGCGTCAAAGAACCATAGTTGTTTTGCTAACAACCATTTGGTCTTTGATTCTCGAAAGCTACGTGACAGTTGTGTATAGTTCGTCTTCAGCTGTCCGATTACTACTGTAGAGTCCTTGCACCGATCACGAAGAGATCGGATCTTTTCCTCTAATGGAGCTAAGTCCTTAGCGAGTGTTCGCTCAACAGCATCTCTGATATGGCTGTTTCCGTTCAGGTTGATAATCCTGATACGAGACCAGCGCAACGTATTTCCTCCATTTTCACGAACGAGTCTACTAAACTCGCTAGAGTCGATCAATACTCGTTCATTTTCAGAACCTAGAATTCTTCTTCGTTCTCTTGACCTGAGTAGTGGGAAGAGAATCACACCTGGCCTGAGGCGGACCCCAGGAGTTTTCCTTATTAGTCTCTCAACGTATTTTTTCTGTTGTGCAGTTGGATTACTAAAACTGAATGAAACAATCGAATAGACGCGATTTTCATATGATTCCTCCAGCTTCATTCGGGCTGTCGGTATCTTTCGAGTTTTAATGAATGATGTAACAGGTTGATTTTGAAGAATTGTGTCATGAAGTTCGGAATATCCATGAACAATAAACACACCTTTCCGGATTCGTTGAACACCTTCTACTGCCGAGAGTTTCCTAGACACACCTTTAGTTCCGTCAGGAGAACCTAATAGAATGATTAATCGAGAATCACCTTTCAATTCGGAGGCATCTGGGAGGATGCCTTCTACACTGGCTTCGGTCATTTTCTATAGCACATTTGTCCTTCAAACAACAGCAAAAGGTATTCAAAGGTCATTGGTGACACATTTGAGCGACTGCAATAATCGTTAATATCTTTGTCTGGCATGTTTAAATACTTGTATTTTAGTAAATATTTTTGATAACCTTATAAATGAAATTTAGGACTTTCATAGTAATTTTTTTCAATTTTAAGGGATAAGAAAATGAGTTTCTGTAACTAGAATAACTTTACTCTTTATTCGACACACATTGTTTGAGGTGACATCTATGCACTTCGATGATGAAGATCTTTGGGATAGTGATGACGACTTCGACGATGACTGGGAAGACGACGACGACGACTGGTAGGTCGAGGTTGGTTAGTCGGTCTCGATAGAACTCTTCCGGTCCAATCTTATCCCAGACTTGGACGTGAATGCTATGGCTAAAAAGAAACCAGCAGCAAAAAAATCGACCAAAACTGAAACTAAGAAAAAGAAGAAGTAACAATATAGGACCGGGAGAAGTCTATCAGACTTCCCCGTTCTTCCTTTTTTTACATCGTTTATTTTGCGTGTTTAATTTCTTCAACAGATTCTGGGTTCACTAGGGATGAGGTATCACCCGGATCTTCTCCCAAATAGGCAGCTCGGATCATTCTCCGCATCACTTTGGCGTTTCTTGTTTTAGGTAGATCAGAAACAAAAAGAACATCACGAGGAGTAAGTGGTTTACCCATTGCTATAGCCACAGATTGCTTGAGCTCCTCTCTTAGTTTCTCAGATGGTTCAACTCCAGGATTAAGGACACAAAATACAACAAGTTCATTGAGCTTGATTTTGTGCGGCACGCCTATCGTTGCAGCCTCAGCTACAGCAGGATTACTCACAAGAACTGACTCAGCCTCTGCAGGTCCAAAGCGCTTGCCTGCCACTTTGATGATATCATCAGACCTACCAAGAATATACCAAAGTCCATCTGAGTCAATCGCGGCAAAGTCCCCATGGACCCAAGTATTTTTCCAACGAGACCAGTATGTGTTTTCATATCTCTCGGGATTCTTCCAAAATCCACGGGTCATTCCTATCCAGGGTGATTTGATAACGAGTTCTCCAACTTTATTTCGTACAGGAGTTCCATCCTCATCAAACACGTCTGCGGCAATTCCAGGACAAGGTCCAGAAAATGCACAAGCCTTCAAGGGCAATAGAGGGTTTCCCATCACAATACCACCTGAGATTTCTGTGCCACCAGAATAGTTGATTATTGGTATTCTCTTCATCCCTACTTTCTCGAAAAGCCACATCCAAGGATCGGGATTCCATGGTTCGCCAGTGGAGCCAAAGTAACGAAGTGAAGAGAGATTGTGCGGCTTAATTGGGTCTTCTCCATGGGTCATCAACAATCGAATCAGTGTTGGGGATACTCCAAGTATCGAAACCTTATGTTTCTCAACAATCTCCCAAAGGCGTCCAGGATGCGGGTAGTCAGGAGCACCATCATAAAGGAAAAAGGTCCCTCCCAGAATCAAAGCCCCAAATACCAGCCAAGGCCCCATCATCCACCCCATGTCAGTCATCCAGTAAATCAGCTCACCAGGGTGCAAGTCTGTTCCAAAAGCCATGTCTTGAGCTGATTTAATTGGAAATCCACAATGGGTGTGTACTGCTCCTTTTGCCAGTCCCGTAGTGCCAGAGGTGTAGATAATCATCATAGGCGATTCTGCATCTGTTATCTCTGTACTAGCTGAATCAGATTGGTCAGAAATGAGGTCGTGCCACCAATAGTCTCGCTTAGGCTTCATTTCAATTGATACTTCAGTCAGATTCAGAACAATCATATGTTCCAATGAGGATATCTTTTCAGCAGCCTCATCTGCGATTGGTTTCATGGGAATAGTCTTGCCTCTGCGGATAGCCCCATCAACTGTGAAAATTGCTTTGGCATCAGCATCACCCAATCGGTCGACAATTGCATTAACTCCAAATCCTGAGAATAGTGGGAGGATTATGCCGCCAATTTTAGCTATTGCTAGTAGCGCAACTGTAATCTCAGGAATCATTGGCATGTAAATTCCAATTGAATCGCCTAATCCAAGTCCAAGTTCGCGGAGTGCATTTGCTGTCTTATTCACCTCTCGATACAAATCACCATATGTCATTGAACGAGTTGCACCATCTTCGCCCTCCCATATCAGTGCAAGTTGTGTTTCAGTATTTGTGCCCATGTATTTATCTATGCAATTGTGAATAATGTTCAGCTTCCCATTGACACACCAACGTGGCCATGCAATACCATTTGAGAGATCCACAACTTGGTCATAAGGTTCATAGAACTCAATATTAAGAAACTTCAGAAGTGCGTCTGTAAACCATGCCACATCCTCTGTCGAACGTTGCATGAGTTCATCAAAGTCTTCTATTTCATGCAACTTCATGAATCTCGTGAGGTTGGCCTTTTCTACATGTTCCGATGTAGGTCGCCAGACGATCTCGCCTCCAAACTCAAAGGTCTCTTTCAATTAATACACTCCTCTTGGTTTGATTCTGCAAGCTGCAACTCTCCCAATATGGACATTCACCTATTTCACGGTAGTGATTTAGAAATAACCAAAGTTAGAGAGAAAAATCGAACTTGTTCACAGCATGTTTCGTGATTTCAAGATTGCAAGACTTTTACTTTCTACACCATTTTTCGCACTTGAAAGCTAGTTCTTCTTCGCGATACAACAGATTACATTCTTTGCAAAGAAAAAGACCGTTCACTTTCTTTGTCATACGAAAAAGAGTTTCATGATTTCTTTAGTTTGATGGTATGATTATTACTAAGATGGGAAATCTCAAATCATTCTGGTAATTCAATCCTAAAATGTGATTGTCATGTCAATTGGGTCATATCCAGATTGTATAACAAAACTGCCAAAAGCTAAGATACCTTTTCCAGGAGTTCAAGCATGGATTTCTCAGGGCAATGAGTCTCAAGTTGGGTTCTTTGAGATAGAACCAATCGGGGTCGTACCTCCGCATAGTCACAAGGCACAATATGGCTTTGTTATTGAGGGAGAGATGCTACTGACAATTGGTGATGTTACCAAACTCTACAAAAAAGGTGATTCATACTATATACCTGAAGGGGTTGTACATTCAGCAGAGTTCAAAACATTTTGTAGAGTAATGGATTTCTTTGCTGAACCTAAAAGGTATGAAACTGAATAAGCTGACTATTCTTTTTCATCAAATGTTATTCAAAACCTTGGTTATGAAGAAACCTGTTTACCACTTCATTTTTTATCTGGTAGCGCAACGATGAGTTTATATGAATCCTGATTCATTATTAAATTGAATCAATATTCAATATATGTTGGTGTTAATCATGACAAAGATTTGCGTTACTTCATCAGGGACAACATTGGACTCTATGGTTGACCCTCGATTTGGTAGGTGTGCTTACTTCATCATTGCAGATCCTGAAACATATGACTTTGAAGCAGTGCCAAATGAAGCTGCAAGTTTTGCAGGTGGTGCAGGAATCAGGGCGGCTCAGATTGTTGTCGCCAAGAATGTTGAGGCGATCCTCACAGGTAGTGTTGGCCCTAATGCATTCCCGGCATTACAGGATGCAGGAGTTAGAATACTTGCTGGAGTATCAGGCACTGTAAGGTCCGCAATAGAGAGCTATAACAAAGATGTATTCCAGGAACTGACAACCCCGGGTCCTTCAAATGTTGGAAGAGGACAGGGGGGTCCTGGTCGTGGACTGGGAATGGGCTATGGATATGGATTGGGAATGGGTCGTGCTGGGGGTGGGCGAGGTCGCCATAGAGGAGGGAGGAATAGGTGACAACTAGAATACTTATCCCTACACATGACATGGAAGGTACTGAGATTGCGGACCACTTTGGAAGAGCACCCTATTTTGCAGTGATTGATCTAGATGTGAAAGGAAACACAATTGAAATAAGAGTACACCCAAACACAGGCGAACATTCAGGCGGAAGAGGACATGCTCATAGCAACGTCCAGAAGTATCAACCTCAAGCTGTAATTGTGTATGGAATGGGACCTCGTGGAATCGTGAGTTTTCAATCTCAGAATATCGCAGTTCTTAAGGCAAACAGCAGGTTCGTTCATGAGATTGTTCAAGCTTATCAGCGAAACGAGTTAGAAGAACTAACCGAGGGCTGTGCAGAAGCCCACCACAGATAAATTGGGACAAATGGATCATGGGCGTGATTCATTGATTGTCACAATTGCATCAGGAAAGGGTGGTACTGGAAAGACCACGGTGGCAGTAAATCTTGCTCTTTCATTGAACCATACATACTTGTTTGACTGTGATGTTGAGGAGCCTAATGTTCATACTCTACTTCATCCAAGAAATGTCACATCTGAAGAGGTGACTGTATTAACTCCTGAAGTAGATCATAATCTGTGTACATTTTGTAGGAAATGTAGCGAATTCTGTCAGTTCAATGCGATTTTCGTTGGCAAGACCAATGTATTAGTATATGACAAGATATGTCATTCATGTGGAGGTTGTGCTCTCATCTGTCCTGAAAGTGCAATAAGAGAGCGAGCACGGACTGTAGGATCCATCAAATCAAGTAAAGTAGATGATGTGAGTCTTGTTTACGGAGAGTTGAATATCGGAGAACCTATGGCGGTTCCAGTAATCAAAGCTGTCAAAGCGCACATTGTGAATAATGCAATCAATATCCTTGATGCACCTCCAGGAACATCATGTACCGTTATTGAAACAGTGCAAGAAAGCGACTATGTTGTGTTGGTGACTGAACCAACGCCATTTGGATTACACGACCTTATGATGACCATTGATGTAGTTAATAGAATTGGTGTGCCATACGGTGTTGTAATCAATAGATCTACCATAGGGAACGATAATACAGCTAAGTTTCTGAAAGAAAAGAGAATTCCAATCCTCATGGAAATCCCTTTTGAGAAGCGTATAGCCAAACTCTATTCCAGAGGCATTCCATTCGTCAAGGAACTCACAGAATACCGTGAAAAGTTACAGGAGATGATGAAGTCTATTCAGGAGATTGTGAATAATGACAAATGAGGTGGCGGTTATCAGTGGGAAAGGTGGTACTGGAAAGACCACAATAGCTGCTGCATTTGCTGCAATAGCAAGCAACATAGTGATGGCTGATTGCGATGTTGATGCACCTGATTTACACATCCTCCTGCAACCAAATATGGAAAAGACTGAGGAATTCATCAGCTCGAAAATCGCACTCATAGATGAAGGTTCATGCACATACTGTAACCTTTGCCAAACACATTGTCGTTTTGATGCAGTTGATCCACCAGATATTAACTCAATATCATGTGAAGGGTGTGGAGTGTGTGAGTATATATGTCCGGAGAGAGCCATCATGATGCGTGACAAGGTTTCTGGTCATATTCATGAATCATCGACCCACTTTGGACCCATGGTTCATGCGAAATTATTGCCAGGGGAGGGCAATTCAGGCAAGCTTGTAACTGAGGTGCGTAAACGTAGTGTAAAGTTTGCAGAAAGGCTTGGAAATGAGATGGTGTTGATTGATGGATCTCCTGGAATTGGGTGTCCGGTCATTGCTACAGTATCAGGACTGCAATTGGGAATTGTCGTCACTGAGCCAACATTATCAGGCATACATGATTTGAAGAGAGTATTAGACCTGATGAAACAATTATGGGTCAGACCAGCTATTATCATCAACAAGTACGATATCAATCTTGATAATTCTAGAGTTATTGAGAGATTCTGTCTAGATAATAGTATTGAGATTCTTGGAAAATTACCCTTCGATACGATAATGACTGAATCCATGATTGAAGGAATGACTCTTCCAGAATACTCTCCTAAACACAATCTCGTGAAATCCTTGCAAAGAATGTGGAAAAGGATTGAAAATATGATGAGAATGAATCCCTAGTGTAGATGTTCTAAGGAGAGTCGTATCGTTTCCATCGCAACCTAGGAGAACCACAATTTGGACATGCATTTTGTTTGTCCTTCTCCATATCTAATCGATGGCCACAGTCGATACACTGAAGTCCCCCAGAACCATCTCCCAACACATAACGACCACCCTCAATTCGTAATACTTGGCCCTCCACTATTCCCTGAGCAATCTTGTTGCGAGCTGATGCCAGTATTCTGTTAAATGTTGGTTGACTGATTTTCATTATTGTGCATGCTTCTCGTTGATTCATCCCTTCGTAATCAGCAAGACGGACAGCTTCAAACTCGTCAACAGTAAGAAGTATTTCGTCAAGATCTTTAGCTGGTATTCCAGCTGGCTTGTAGACGGAAACTGTTGGTTCTCTATGGACAAATCGATGTCTTTTCCGACGAGGCATGGTGCATTTATCGATTCAAGGCACCAAAAGGATTCCGGTCAATTCGCAAATCTATATAGCCATGCCTCCATCCACCGATAGACAAGTGCCAGTACAGAACTCAGCAGTGGCTAAATACAGGATTCTCTCTGCAATCTCTTCAGGTCGACCAAAACGTCTGAGCGGTTGGCGCTCAATGAACTCTCTTCTCGCAGCCTCTGAATCAGGGAATTTTGATAGTCGATCTTTTAGAGAAGGAGTATCAGTTGTGCCTGGACAGATGCAATTGACGCGTATCCTATCATCCATGTAGTCAATAGCTATTGCACGGGTGAGAGAAATTAGTGCACCCTTTGATGCTGTGTAGGCGGCTCTATCTTTTGCTCCCATCAAAGCGACTGCAGATGCCACATTGATAATAGTACCTTCTGTCTTTCTCAAATGAGGGATTGCAAATTTTGATAGAAGATAAACACCTCGAACATTAACTGCCATTGTACGATCCCAGTCCTCTGGACTTGTATTGTCCACCTTACCTGGAACCACAACTCCTGCATTATTCACCAAGATGTCTAGTTGACCATATCTTTCAATGGTCTCAGACATAATCTACCGATCCATTTCGAGTTCAGACACATCGCCCTCGATGAATATGGACTCACTACCAAGTGACTGAATCTTCCTAGTAACATTCAATCCAGAATCAGATATGTCTGCAACTACAACATTTGCACCATTTTGTGCAAACAAAATAGATGTTGCTTCATCTATACCTGCACCAGCTACTGTTATTATGGTGGTCTTGCCGCTTAACTTCATCTATTACACCGCTCCACTAGACAACTCCTCGATTATGAAACTTCACCTATTATAGCGATTGATTTGCTTTGCACTAAGCGAATCTTCATTAGAGAATTACATTGATTCCGACAACCAATGTCTAAGAAGGGAGATAATCAAGAAATTGACACAAGAGCCCAAACCTCCATTGACATCTGAAGAAACAGATAGGGCTCTTGCTAAAATGGTGAAGCAAGGAATCGCTGCTCAAGTCAAGACTACCTTTACTGAGAGTGTTTTCCTTGTTGGTTTTGCCCTTCTCTTGCAAGCTCCAAATATAGTGATTGGCATTTTAGCTGCAATTCCTTCTGTCACTCAGCTACTACAAATTCCATCAATATTTCTCTTGGAGAAATATAGAAACAGGCGACAATTGAATACCTACACGCAATTAGGTAATCGATTTGGAATCCTTCTCATGGCCTTGATACCATTCATAGCTATTGGTGAGATTGGTTTACTACTCCTTATTGGAGCAATGTTCATCCAAAGCGTGTTTACAGCCATTGGCTCACCCAGTTGGAACTCTTGGATGCGGGATTTAGTACCTCCTGATCGTCTTGGCAGATTCTTTTCAACAAGAATGGCACTAACGGGACTTGTAGCAATAGTTGCTTCTCTCTCTGGAGGTTTCTTCATCAGCAACTGGTTGGCATATATTGACCCAAGCGACATGGTTGGTCAGCTCTCTACATACTCAGTACTTTTCTTCATTGCATTTCTTTTTGGAATGATGGCAATATATTATACAAGAACCACTCCTGAGCCTCCGATGCATTCCCGACATGAGGAACTCAGTTTTGCGCAATTACTAGCAGAGCCATTCCAAAATGAGAATTACAGAAATCTGATGATTTTCTCTGCAGTGTGGAGTCTAAGTACCTCTTTCGCGAGCCCATTCTTCACAGTCTATCTACTTGATGTGAATATACTTGGATTAGAGGTAGTATTTGTTGCAGGTCTCGTAGCTCTTACACAACTAACAAGCGTAATCTTTCTGAGATTATGGGGACGTCTTGCGGATCGATTCAGTAACAAGTCAATCTTACAAGTAACATTACCTTTCTTCATCATTGGTACATTTCTTTGGACCTTCAGTTCAATTGCGAGGAATTATGGAGTACTGATTCCATTAATCATTCTAATACACATTTTCAACGGGTTTTCAGCCGCCGGAGTTAATTTGAGCAGTAATAACATTGGTTTGAAATTAGCACCTCGTGGTGAGTCAGCAACTTATCTTGCAGCAAGAGGATCAATAATCGCAGTGACTGGAGCTATTGCTCCTGTTATTGCAGGATTACTGGCTGACCTTTTTGCACATCACACAATAGAGTTCTCTCTTTCATGGCTTATTGATGGCGAGTTATTTACTCTCATTCCAGCCTATCGTTTGTCTGGTATTGACTTTCTATTCGTCATCTCTTCAATCATTGGGATATATGCAATACATCGGATTGCTCTCGTGAAGGAGGAAGGAGAGGTTGAGGAAAAGGTTGTCATTGATGCGTTGATTGCAGAAACTAGGAGAAATGTTAGGACTGTTTCAACAGTCGATGGCCTGCGACACACATTCGAGGCCCCACTGAAGGTCACGAGAAGAGGTAGAAGAAAAAAGAAACCAGCTGATATAGAACCAATTCCTGATGACGATAGCCATGATGAGGGTCAATAGCCATTCTCCAAATCGTTCATTCGGTAAATACGTTTATATTCTTCCAAATGTAAATAGTATACAATTGTATTCTCTTTGTATACAATCTGTAATTAGTACATAGAGGATGTAGAAAAATGGCTGTAGCGAAACAACCTAAGCAGGAATCAACCGTGATTGCTTCAAGCAATAGGGTGTCAGAATACAAGAAAGTTGTTGAGGACATGCGGATTATAGCAAAACACTATGGAAGATAATTGTAGTTAAACTCCAGTCTACAAGACAAGTTTAGCCAAGATTGATTCGACCGACTCAATCTTAATTTTAGAGTCTATGCTTGCGGCGCCATCACGTAGATTTCTAAGGCAAAAAGGACAAGCTGTAGCAAGAATTGATGCTTCGGTTGCTTTGGCTTCTTGAACCCGATTTGCAGCAATTGCTATTGAGTCCTCAACCTTTCCAGCACGGAAACCACCTCCAGCTCCACAGCATTTAGCAAACTTTCGATTCCACTCCATTTCGACAAGTCTAACTCCAGGTATAGATGAGAGCACCTGTCGAGGTGCGTCATAAAGCCCTGAGTGTCTACCGAGATGACAAGGATCATGGTACGTTATAGTAGCATTGAGAGGACTAATCTTGAGCCTCTTCTGTTTGATTAGTTCTTGTAATAACTCAATAGTATGTGTAGTCTTGAACCTTGATTCATCATTCATTAAAAGCTTGAAGTCGTTAGAGAACATTCTATAGCAACCAGCACATGAAACCAGAATTTTGTCTGACTGCATACTCTCAAAGAGTGTGGTAATCCTCTTCGCTTGTTCAAAAGCTTGAAATTCATCGCCCACACGATATGCAGGAGAGCCACAGCATATCTGTTCATTTGGGATTCTGAAACTTACTCCTGCAGCTCTTAGGATTTTGAGTAAGGAGTCTATTTCTTCACTTTCTCTGTATATCTGGGTACATCCAAGAAACAAAGTATAATCTGCTGAACTTAGCTTAGATTCAGATAGAGATTGTAAGACCGTATCGCCCTCAGCTGAATTAGCTGAATAGGGATTGCCACTTTCACGGGTGCTCGTGCTGATTTTTCTGTAACCTTCAGGAGGAGCGACTCCCTGCTTACAGAGAACTGCTTTCATCTCATGGATGGCTTCACTCTGATTATACCCACAAGCCACATCACAGAGACCGCAACTTGTGCACGCAAAAACTCGTTCAGCTATGGTTTCATCTAGTTGGAGTCTTCCCCTGAGTAAATGGTAAAGAATAGTCATCTTTCCCTTTGCTGCATAACTGTCTAATTGCATTTGGCTGTAGGCAGGGCAGTTTTCACGACAGAATCCACAACGTACATGCATACAAGCACGCGCCCAGTCCTCATATTTTTCGAGCCGGTCTATCATTAACTAAACCCCCTGTTTCCCCGATTCAAAATGTTCTTTGGATCTAATAATGATTTCAGGTCCTTGAGAAGGTTCCAAGCAGAACCCAATTGGTCTTGAACCCAAGGTGAAGAACGTAATCCTAGTCCATTGGCATTTGAAAGACTGCCACCCATCTCTAGAGCTCGGCGATACATTCGCTCTTTAAACTGGAACCACTTGTCAATCTCACTCTTTCTTCGAGTATCAACTGGTACGCTGAAATAAATGCAGAATGGAATAGGTCCTCTAGGACCACCAACAACAAACGCTCCAAAATCAATATCGACCCACCCAAACTCTCTTTTCAATTCATCACAAAAGTCGCTGAATTCTTGGAACTTACTGAGTGGTACACAGGCATCAACCAAATCAGGCTCATATTCAGTATGTGATAGGGCAAAATTACTCTGATCAAAGGTGTCTTTTCCAATGTTGATAGAGTTCCACCATGACTGGGTAAGGTCTGAGGGTAGTCTATTTCCACCCTGTTTCTCAGAACATTTTGTTATGACCTTGAGTGTTGTATCCACCATTTCAGCACTACCAGACGCTCCAAATAGAACAGCCATTGAAATTTTATCAGGAATTGGTGTTTTTGCTCGCTCCATATATTGAACAAGAGACCTTCGATCAAACATAAAGACTGTTTCAGGCCAACATCCAGATGCATGAGCACTTTTGCAAGCCTCAATGGCTGTGGTTATATTAGAAAACCCGAAGCTTACCCGGTCCCGCATGGGAGGTTTGGGATATACTTTGAGTGTGGCTTCAGTGATGATACCAAAAGTACCTTCTGCACCAAGAAAGAGATTCAGGAGATTATGGGTTGGTAATGAGAGATAACTCTTACCTCCAATCCTGATTCTTTGGCCATCACTCATAATCACTTCCAATGCAAGAACCTGGTCGTACACATAACCGTACTTCGCGCCATAGATGCTGATACCCATACAGCTCAATGCTCCACCAATTGTTGAAGAGAGGCTACTCTCAGGATGGTGGGCAAAAAACACCCCTTTGTCTAGAGCTGCATTGTAAATTGCTTCAATGGTTGTACCTGCTTGAGCTGTGATGGTCAGGTTGTCAGTATCAACCTCTAGAACTCTATTTAGTCGCTTCATATCAAGTACAATTCCATGCGCGACAGCCAGTGGATTACCAGACATACTAGTTCCCCCACCCCAAGTATAGATTGGCACATTCATTTGATTGGCGATTTTTACTACCTCAACAACTTCATCTGAAGTTCCTGGTTTGACAATGATGTCAGGTGTGTAATCGTCCGCAATTCCTTCAATTGAATAATCTTTGGAATAGACCAATCTATCACATAACTCGCTACTTACATGTCTGTCGCCAGCTATCTCTATTAGCATCTTCTCAACAAGTGACAAATCTGTCATGAGTATCAATTCCATCGGTGGATGTCATTTCAGGAAGAGAGGGTGAATAATATCTCTACTGTAGGGACCATTATGTATGACTTATTGTATTTCAGCGTATAAATGACTGTGAAAACACATTTTATAGGACGAGTACATAGCTGAAATATCACTATAAGTGGTGTAACAATTGGTTTGTAGTGACCCCACCTCGGAATTGGAGAGGATAGTATGGCAGCATCTCGCCGTTGGCAATTCAAGATCTGTCTAATTGGAGATGGCTATGTCGGGAAGACAAGTATTCGTCGAAAGTACCTAGGACAGGGATTCAGGTCGAACTATATTCCATCATTGGGTGTTGATTTTGCACAAAAGACAGTAACGTACAATGGGGATGATGTTCGTTTGGTAATCTGGGACATAGCTGGGCAACCACAATTCCAGAGCCTACGAAAGCGCTACTACGAGGGGTGTAGTGGTCTGATACTTGCTTATTCTGTGGTGGATAGAGAGTCATTCGATAATGCTTCCAAATGGTTGGTCGAGGCGAAGGGATTTATGGAGGATTTTCCTGCTTTGATTATAGTAGGGAACAAAATCGATCTTCGGTCATATCATCCAAAAGAGAACATAATAACTTATGAAGAAGGTCTTGAGTTCACCAAGAAGTTCAGTGAACGACTAAACACTCCTGCCATCTTTATCGAAACCTCAGCATTGACGGGGGAGAATATCGATAGGGCGTTTGACAAACTGACTAGGCTAATGATTAATCCAGAGGATTATCAGACAATTACTACGATGCATGAAGTACGTGTGGGGACCGCTGAGCAAAGCCAACCCTCTGCGTCTAGTTCTTTAACGCCTACTATTTCAAGCAGTCAACCTGTTATAGAAATGCCATCTGTTGAAGAGTCAGTAATAGCTCAAGAGGATGAGGTTGCACTAACCATGACCCATTTGATCGAGCTCCGCGGAAAGCTGAAGAAGGCTGAAGAAGAGTTCCGTGATTACTCGTTGGAAGTCGAAACCAAGCTTCTTACACTCAGGAACACTGTTCATGTAAAGAAAATAATGTACGAGCATCTAAGAGAACAGCTAACTCAAACTAGGCAGGAGTGGGCAGATGCCTATGACCAGCATGTTAAGTTGGACCAAGAGAAGAAACAGGAAATAGAGAAACGATTGGCTCATATTGCTAAGATTAGAGACCAAATCGATGAGATTGAAACATCAATCAAGAAACAAGTAAGCAAACTGGATTTAGGTAAAAGTATGGACCAATTATAGTAATTTTTGAATTTCCATGAAGCACAGGTGTATGGTTTAAACTGAAAGTACTTTAACCAGAAGACAATGGTTCACGTTATCAAGGACCGTTACTATTCTTGTCAGAGAAGCATCACGAACTAATCGATCAGAAAGTTCGAAATTCAAATCACGAGGGAAATGTCCTCACTGTGCTTAATCTCTCTCTAGTGACATTCCTAGTTCTCCTTGGTCTAAGCATGGTTGCTCCAATTCTACCAACCTATGCAGAGAGTTTTCAAGTATCATACACCCTCGTAGGTTTCGTAGTTTCATCCTTTGCTGTAACACGAATGGTTCTCGACATGCCTGCAGGACTACTCTCAAGAAGATTCGACAAGAAGAAAATAATGATTTCAGGATTGGTACTCATTTCAACTTCATCAATACTTGCTGGTTTTGCCCCCAACTATGGCACACTTGTAATCGCGCGTATGATAGAAGGCGCAGGCTCAGCGCTATACGTCACTACAGCCACAGTGTTCCTAGCTCAAATATCAGGAGAGGAGAAAAGGGGGCAGTGGATGAGTTTGTATATGGGCATGTTGCTTCTCGGAGCAATCTTTGGACCAACATTTGGAGGGGTTCTTGCAGACACTTACGATATTCGAGCCCCCTTCTTTGCTTATGCAATAATTACAGGCCTTGGTGTGTTTCCAACAATAACGCTGCCAAAACTAGCTAATTCTGGGAATGCATCTTCATCTCTTAAGAGAGGCGAGATCCTAAGAGACATGAGAGAAGTTCTATCCACACCTTCATTTCTTCTAGTGACCTTTGCAGTCTTCACAACATTCTTTCTACGTACAGGAGTACGAACTACACTAGTACCGCTATTTGCCGCTAATAATCTGGGTCTTGATTCGGGTGCCATCGGTCTAGTACTTACGATTGGGGGGATAACGACTGCAATTACAATCACGCCCATGGGAAGTGTTTCAGACAGAATTGGGAGAAAGATTCCTCTAGCATTATGTCTCGTTTTGACTGCAGCTATCACTCTGGTGATTCCATTTTCTACGGATTTGCTAACATTATCAATTTCCCTAGGAATATATGGAGCCGTAATTGGTTTCTCAGGACCCAGCGCGGCTTATGTGACTGATTTATCACCACCGGATAAACTAGAAATATCCATGGGACTCTATCGCATGATCAGTGATTTCGGATTCGTTGTTGGACCGCTTCTGCTTGGTTTCATAGCTGACTTGACAGCTACACCAGTGGGTGGGGAGCCTCATTCTGGACTCATTGGCATGTTTCCCTTCTTGATAGCCTCAATTATTCTCATAGTTGCCTTCTTTGTACTTTTACGAGCTGATGATCCAGCAAGAGATAGAAGACAAAATGCCGTACTAAAGAGTGACTTACAACTCATTTGAACAGATCAATTTCTATAATTAATTGGATTTATCTCAGTTGATAGTGATTCTACTTAGAACTATCCTCTTTTATACACGCGAGCTTTGATGAGGGATATGGAGGACTTAGAAATGCATGAGGAGGAACTAAGAGAACTCATCACAGAAATTCGTGCCGCACGATCAAACCCAAAGAAGCTAAAGACTCTGCTTAACAAGTATGAGAATGAATTTGGAACTCAAGCAGAGAAACGAGTTCTGGAGATCATCGCTGAAGATACTGAGAAGTCATGGGTGGGAATTGCTGAGGAAAGAGAGAATAATGACATTCAGGGCATCCTTGATACATTATGGGAGTCCTTTGAACGAGTGGGAGGAGAGTTCACTGTCAAGAGGACAAAAGATTCAGCACAGATTCACTGTACAAAGTGCCCAATGGCTGACACGTACCTCAAGATTGGAAAGCCTGAGTATGGATTGATTTTTCATTGCAGTACTGATCCACACATTGTAGCCGGATTCAATCCGAAGATGGAGTTTAGAATCACAAAGAGGCTCATGACTGGGGATGAGTGTTGCAATCATTATTATCGTTTGAAATGACATCTCCAAATGTGAAAGTCTGAAGAATGCTAGCAGATGAAAATCCAAAAACCTCATTATTGATGAATGTGAATAGTGTAGAACATGTCATTAGAAGGGTATCCTAATTGGATTCGAGGTATTGATGTATTTATTGGACTCGTTACAATCATTGTAGGAGCCTGGATCTTATTAAGTCCAGATCTTGTTGAAGCCACTTTAGTACTCGCGATGGCTATTGGTCTTTTTCTAATCGGTGTGGTAAGATTTGGGAAAGGTATCACCATGAGTGGCTTGACAATGACAAGCCGTGCCATGAAGATATTGAGTGGTATTGGAGCAATTGTCCTCTCGATTCTTTCTTTTATATTTAGTAGTTTGACGATAGTAGCCTTGATTTCATTACTAACCTTCGCAATAATGATACTAGGAATTTCAAGGATTGTTGTTGGGTATAATGAGAAGACATTATCGGCTTGGGTGAGATGGATGAATATTCTTGGTGGAGGAATTGTATTCTTCTTTGGATTCTTTGCAGCAATTCTTTCAGGTTTAGGATTCTTTACACTTAGGCTGCTGATATCTTGTGCGTTTATGGTCCTAGGACTTATCCGAATTGCAGCTGCATCGAAAGGGGAGTTGACGTAGAAAGAAAAAGAGAGAGAGGATTGTATGCCAACTAAAGAAAAAGGTGCACGCATTCCACAAAGAAGTGCATATACAGTGAAGAATTTGCTTGGGGATCTCAAGAAACTCAAACTGACACCAAGCACACTCTACACTGTCGGAACTGAAATCATCTACTTCGAGTGGACACAAGCTCGTGAAGAATTAGGGGAGCAGGATGAGATTACTATACATCTTGAGGAACTTATGAGATTCATGCAAACAGATTATGAAAGACGGCTCTTACAGGGCGAATTAAGACGCGAAAAGGATACTCCTAACGAAGCAATTAACACTTTTCTTAAAGAAACACCTATTGAGTTTCAGTCTTATGTGCTCAAAAGACCTGGACCTTTTGTACAAGGAGTATTGCAAGCAATGCATACTCAAAGTGAGAGAGAGATAGCACGTTACAAAAGAACAGAGAACGGAATTCGTAAAGAGTTAGAAGAACATCCAAAAGATCCTGAGTTGTGGAATCATCTTCGTCTTGTGCTTTGGATTATTGGTCAATATGATGACGCAAGTGATGCGTATAAACGAGCCAAAATATTCGGATGGGACAAGACTAAGTCAAAGATTGTTGGAATATAGCATTAGCCCTCTCAAATACCTGATTGGAATCGGTGGGTTTGAATACATCTTATGTTCTTGATATATCTAAACCAGAAGGAGGTTTTTGAATGACATCAAAAGAATTAATGGAAATGTTGAATCAAGCTATTGCGAGAGAGATACAAGTAAGTATACAATATATGTGGCAGCATGTCAGGATTTATGGATTTGACCATCTAGCAATTGCTGAAGAGCTGAAGAAAACTGCAATCGCAGAGATGAAACATGCTGAGAGCATTGCAGAGAGAGGTGACTATCTTGGGGGTGTTCCTACCACGACTCCGGCAATAATAACAGTTGTAAACAAACCACAAGAAATGATCACTCTTGATATGCATGCAGAGGAGGAGGCTATTGAACTTTACAAGAAGATTATAGAGCGTGCAGATGAAGAGAAAGACTATGTGACTCGAGAACTTTTTGAGAACATACTCTCAGATGAGGAAGATCATCACAACGTGTTCAGGACTTTACTTGAGAAGTAGAGAGCTAGAATAACATTCAAAATTCAGCATATCTGTAGAAGACCCACTTGACAAGTTCAGTGGAGATTACATAGAGAATAGCAATTGCTAGAAGAATACCTATGACAAACAAAGACAAAGGAGTGAAACTAAGAATCAAAGCAGCAGGTGAATATGGCAAGAAAAGAACAATCAGTAATACTGCAATTGATGAGCCAAAAAGACGTTTGCTTGGTCTACTCTTCCAGAAGAGTCTTCGTGTCCTGATTACAAGCATTATGAGCAATTCGGTTATAACAGACAGGACAAACCATCCTGTCTGAAATAGAGTTTCTGTTGAGTGGAGTAATAGTAGAAAGACTGCGAATGTGAGAAGATCAAATAGTGTGCTCTGCAGACCAAAGGTGGCCATAAACTGCGTTATAAAGCGTATATTCCATCTTCGTGGTTTGTCTATTAATTCCTCATCCACATCGTCAGTTGAAATTGTAGTCGCAGGAAAGTCTGTTAGCAAGTTGATTGTGAGTATTTGTTTGGGTAGCAATGGTAAGAATGGTAGGATTAGGGAGGCAAATGCCATGCTAAACATATTACCAAAATTTGCACTTGTTGTGACAAAGATGTATTTCATCGTATTGGCAAATGTCTTTCTGCCAGAATCAACACCTTTGATTAATACATCAAGATTCTTCTCAAGGAGAACAATCTCTGCAGCCTGTTTGGCAACGTCAACCGCTCCTTCAACGGATATGCCGACATCAGCTGCATGGATTGCAGACGCATCATTTATGCCATCTCCCATGAATCCGACTACATATCCTGATTTCCTAAGTGAAAGAATTACACGCTCCTTTTGATTCGGTTCCACTTCTGCAAATATGTCTGTTTGACCTGCTTGCACCATTAATGCTTCGTCACTCATTTGACGTAATTGTGTTCCTGTAATGATCTTTGGTTGTGCTATACCTATTTGGGTTGCCAGATTCGTGGCGACGAGCTTGTTATCACCGGTTATCATTTTGAACTGAATCATTCGATCCTGCAGGTTGGCAATTACTCGGTCAATTCCAGGTTTCGGAGGGTCATAAAGTACAATGAAACCCAAGAAGGTCATATCTGATTCGAAGCTTCGGTCAATCGTTTCTACCAATCCAACATTTCGATAAGCAACCCCTATGGTTCGATAGCCCTGACTGCTGAAATCCGCCAGTTTTGCTAGTATTCTGCTTTTTGCTTCTTCAACAGACATTGTCACATTTGAATTAATTTGTACTTGAGAGCACACGTCCAGTACATTTTGAACAGCACCTTTTGTAATTAGAATGTTAACTCCGTCTTCAGCAATCAAGATACTGAGTTTCTTGCGCACGAAATCAAATGGCAATTCGTCAGATTTAGAATAGTTATGAACATCAAAATTGCTGCTCTTTATTATCGCTTCGTCAATTGGATTAGTATATCCGCTCTGATAGTAGGCATTGAGATAGGCATAGAAACGGACTTGGTCGTTTGGATTCCCCTCAATGTCCACAGATGAATGAACTACAACCCGTCCTTCTGTTACTGTCCCTGTTTTGTCAGAACACAAGAGATTCATAGATCCAAAGTCCTCGATGGAATTGAGACGTTTGACAATTACCTTTTCATTTGCCATCTGCTGTGCACCTTTTGCAAGGTTAATACTTATGACAGCAGGCAGTAGTTGTGGTGTAATACCTACAGCAAGAGCTAGAGCGAACATCAATGAATCAAATACAGGTCGATTGGAGTAGACATTGAGTGCAAAAATCGCAACTATGAAGATTAGGGTGAGCTCCATTAATAAATATCCGAATCTCGTTATCCCCCTCTCGAATTCTGTCACTGGAGGCTTGACTCTTAGCCTTTCTGAAATCTCTCCCAATTGGGTCTGCAATCCAGTAAGGACGACTACTGCTTTCCCGGTGCCGCTTACAACACTTGTTCCCATAAACAAAGCATTTTGTCGTAAATCTGACTCTTTCAATTCCTGAGATTGTTGTTTCTTTTCAGCAGGAAATGTTTCTCCTGTCAAAGCTGCTTCATTCACATAGAAATCCTTAGAGTCCAATATTCTGCAGTCGCCAGGAATGATGTCACCGGCATTAAGGATTACAATGTCACCTGGAACTATCTGTTCCAGAGGAACTTCGATTTCACCTTGATCTCTTAGAACTGCAACACGAATCTTAATCATTTCAAGGAGCTTTTCTACAGCATCAGTAGTCGTTTTTTCTTGCCAAAACCCAAGGCTACTACTCAAAACCAAGATGCCCGCAATTATCAGACCGTCAATATTGTCGCTCGTTGCAAAAGCTAGAATTGAAGAAAATAGAAGAATAAGGATTATTGGACTTTTGAATTGACTAGCAAGTATAGAGAGAGCGTCTGTTCTTTTTTTTGGCTTCAGCCTGTTAGGTCCATATTTGGCCAGTCTATCTTTTGCCTCTTCTGATGTGAGACCTATGGTAGTTGTACCAAGTTCTTGAATTAAGACATTCAAGTCTTCAGTCCAGAGGTCAACCCCCATTCAGCTCACTCAACAATCTTAAGGCAATCTATCATTTATGCATTAGGATTGTGATAGATAAAAGTAGATTTCTTAAAGTCATAAGGAGAGAGCTGTCGTTGAGCTCATTTAGCAAGTTTTTCTTTTCAGTTGCAAGACCATAACTATCCGATTCTTTTGCGCACTCGTTCAGCAGCTCTCGCACGTGTATGTTCAGCCATATATATCATTGAAAACAGAATACCTCCAATCACAAGAAAGAAGGCATCTGGTATTAGGAGGCTTTCCATTGCTAATGTTATACATATTGGGATAAAATGCAAGAATGCAAGTAGCAGGACAACATAATGATTTTCTAATCTTCCTCCAAATACGCCAATGGCAAGCAAAACTATTAGACTGGATAAAGACACGAGAGTTAGAATGATTTGAAGATTGACCAAGATTGCTGTGAATGTAATCTGCTGTATCAAAGTGATTAACCAGTTACCATATATTCCAATGACGATTCCCTCAAATAACATCAGTTGTTCGTTCCTAGTTACATTTTGATTTGATTGGTCAGATGAGGTCATGACGAAGATTTCTCCAAAGAAATCGGATGGAAAATGAGATTAAATCTTATCCCTCAACCTTACCTAGATTTAGTAATGCTCTCCAAAAGAATCAGGCTGGAAGCCCTCATTTCCCATCATCATGTCGCCAAATCATTATTGCGAGTATGATGAGAATAACACCAGTCATCCAGTGATGATACTGAAATCCAAATAGTGCAATGTGATACTCGCTTAGGTCTGGAAGAATATGTCCAATTGGAAAACCAAACATCCACAGTTCGTCCGTAAGAAATACAATCCCTACAAGCGTCAGTAGAATTGCGAACATTTTCTTTTTCGACATTCTGGTTTCCCAGTACTGTAAATATTTTCGACAGGAACAGATAATGTCGATTATAGGTGTTTTGATATTGCGTTTAAAGGATGTGAATAGTGATTCACACTACGAGTAGCATTTAAAGAGATTAAGTGATTATTTAATAAAGAGCTAATAAAACTTGAAAATGACTTAAAATATCTATTATGCCTATTTTCCCCCTTATAAGGCAAAAGATTCGTAATACTAATAAGTGGAAAATCCTGTTTTTAATGTTAGAAAGAAGGACGAAAAACACGCATACAGGTCTAATATTCATAGACCGTCGATGTTCATAGGCGTTCCATTGACGCTAATAATTAATAGTAACGGACCAAGCGCAAATGTCCTGCTTATCAATACCAAAATGCTGAATCCGCTACAATAGGTGATATACATGAAGGAAAAACTGAGAGAGAGGTTACCAATTATCGAGTGGCCTGATATAGAGAGAAGAATGGCAATAATATCACGAATGACGAGTGAACCCCCAGCTAAAACACAGAAAAAAGAGAGTCCAGAGCTAGTAGAGAGGACTGATATTCCATCTCCTTTCTCAGGTGAATCTTCAGAGATTGAAAGGAAAATCTAGGCAAGTGTTGGGATAGTATGAGCTGGGATCTACTTCTAGAAGACAGTATATCAACTGTTGAGGATTTAGCTGATTATTTGCATGTGAACGACAAAGACAAAGCTGTATTGAAGGAAATCTGTCAGGATCATCCACTAAGGATATCTAAATACTACCTATCTTTGATTGACAAAGAGGATGCTGAAGATCCCATTAAGAAACTGGCTGTACCTCTAACTCATGAGAGTTATTTGGAGGGGAGCTATGACACGAGCGGTGAAAAGGTAAATACCGTTTTACCCGGATTGCAGCATAAGTACAAAGAAACTGCTGTAATTCTATCGACAAATGAATGCGCCATGTATTGTCGACATTGTTTTCGAAAGCGATTGGTTGGATTGAATACTGATGAAGTTGTTCAAGACATTCAAATCGTAGCAGATTACATTGAGAAACATAAAGAGATTAGCAACGTTCTCATCACTGGAGGCGATCCTTTTGTATTGCCAAATGGTCGCATACAAGAGTTTCTAGAAGTTTTGACAGAAATAGAGCATCTTGATTTTATAAGATTTGGAACAAGAGTTCCTGTCACTTTCCCCCAAAGAATTCTTTCAGACGAGAATCTAATAGAGATTCTGGAATCCTATTCCAAAAAGAAGAAACATCTGTATATAGTCACTCAGTTCAATCATTCTCGAGAAATAACTAAAGAATCAATTGAGGCCTGCAATCGTCTTCAAGATGTAGGAATACTAGTCAGTAATCAGACTGTGCTTTTGAGAGGTGTCAATGATGATTCAGAAACAATGGCACAACTACAAAGGGGTCTTGTGCGAATTGGTGTAGTGCCATATTACGTATTTCAATGTCGACCTGTGAAACGGGTGAAAAGGCACTTCCAAGTTCCACTTTATGAGGCTTGCAAGATAATGGAAGAAACACATGCCAAGTTAGATGGACATACTAAGAGGTTTCGTTTCATTATGTCACATCCAACTGGGAAGATTGAGATTCTAGGTATCGATGGAAACCAATTCCTCTTCAAATATCATCAAGCCAAGGATTCCAGAGATTATGGTAAGATTTTCACTAGGAAAGTTGACAAGACATCTGCTTGGTTAGACGATTTAGAAATTGACACGTGATTAGCACTTTGTGTTTACTATGTTCAACCTGATTAGTGTGTCTTTATATCAAGCTCTCGAACAAGCTCTTTGTACCTGTTCCGGACAGTAACTTCAGTCACTCCTGCTGCAGATGCAATCTCTCGTTGTGTCACTTTATTATTAGTGAGAATAGATGCGATGTAAAGAGCTCCAGCAGCTATTCCTCGAGGGTCACGTCCTATGAGTAATCTACCGTGGTCTTTTGCATCCTTTAGCACATCTAAAACAGTTTCTTGCATCACTCCTGGTAATTCAAGCTCTGTTATTAGCTTTGGAACATAGTTCATTGGATCTGGGATAGGCAATCGCAGTTTGAGTTTCCGTACTAAAAACCGGTAATATCGACCAATTACTTTCCATTCGATGTGTGTGTGTCGACCAATTTCCTTTAATGATCGGGGGATTTCTCTCAGACGAAATGAAGCATATATTGATGCAGCTGCAAGTGCATCAATGGACCGACTTCGTACTTTTTTCTTAACTATGAGCCTTCTGTACAACATAGCTGCGAGTTCACTGACACTCTTTTTAAGACCCAGCTGAGAAGACAGTCTCTCAATTTCGGACAATGCTCTTGAGAGGTTTGTTTCGGCAGAACTGTGAACTCTACTACGAATCTGCCATTTCCGTAGTCGAGATATTTTGGCTCTTCTCTCTGATGAAAACCTCTTGCCTGAAGAGTCCTTATTTCTCCAATCTATTATGGTGGATAAGCCTTTATCATGAAACATGAGTTTTACAGGGCTTCCAGCCCTCGCTCGAGACTTCCTTTCATCAGCTGTGAAAGCTCTCCATTCTGGTCCATTATCGATTCGGCGATCACTTATCACAAGACCACACATAGCACAAACTGTTTCTCCGGTCTTTGTTTTTCGAATAGCCTTTTTCGAACCACATTCAGAACATGCATCAGTAGTTGATGTTGTATCAGCTTTGTTCAATCTTCTGCTAGTTGCATTGGAACCCATTATCGAAATACTACCACCTGCGACGTCGTCTGCCATAACGATCATATCTTGAGTTTCGGTCGCGGCTTCTTCTTACAGAGTAAATAGCCTCACCGGAATCTCCTTTCCTATCATAAGGCTGATAGTAATGTCGTGGTCTTGGGCTTCGATAATCCTTCGTAGACATGTCAACATCATGGTTGACGTTTTCAATATCGTTCTCAGCTTTTTTGATTTCACTGTGACGACCTATCTTTAACTGCAGATTTCCTCTAAAGAAGCCTGTATACCCATTCTCAAGTTTATAGGTTGTTCCAATCTCAATTTTCTCTATTTTGTCATTCCATAGTGGAAGTTTTACTATACCAGTTTCATCTCCAACAGTGGCATCAGCGACTCGATGAGTTTCAAATGTGCGACGGGATGTTACTTCTCTCACTTCACCTTTTTCTAAAACCTTGAAAATCAAATCCACATGTTTCATTCGTGGTTTTAATTCCTCAATCTTTATCTCGTTAGAGTCTTTGGTCTTTGTTTCATCATTTTCAATTTCAGAAGTCATTCAAATCACTTACACCAAATCAAGGGACGTCTAAACTACAATCACGAAGTTAATTCCTATGTAATTCGACACGGAAATCATCAAATGCAACGACCCTTCATTATCATTAATTCGCAGATTGCCTTTTTAAATGTCAGCCTATGTAAAGCACTGATATTGTCATTTTTGAATAAAATGGATTTAATAAATCCAAAAATACTGAAAATAACTCTATTATATCCGAAATATTCATATCTCTTCTCTACTCGAAACACAAGAGAAGAGAAACTCACTAACGAACCCTATGCCATGCACCACTGGACAGGAGATTCAGTATTGTGTAGGAATCAGGCGCAGGTGTCAAGTTTGTGTGTTGGTAATAAGAACAACCAATGCAAATACTCTAGCCTCATTGGGTTCGAGTAGAATGAAGGTGAAAAATATTGAAGCACACATCAGGAGAGATTATTGCAGCTCAAATTGCAAACATCCCAAATAGCAATCGTGGTTATGGATATATTACCATTGAAACTCCAAACAAGGAGCATGTTAAACTGAAAGTTGATGCAATGACCAAATACGATACTGTTGAAAGAGGAGAACATGTGACTATAGAATACGACAATCTAGGGGGCACAGAGATTCTTTCAGCTAAGAAGATTCTCAGAAAGACATGATATTTAGAGGACTCAATAGTTATGGGAAAAAGACCAGGACACTGCTATCGAGATTGTGACAGGCCACCCTACACTCGGAAAAGGTACATCTATAGAAGACCTACAAATAAGATTACTAGCTTTGATATGGGCAACCCATCAGGTGATTTCAAGGCAAAATTATCTTTGATTGGTCTTGAGAGATGCCAAATACGACATCAAGCCCTTGAAGCGGCTCGTATTGCATCAAATCGGCTAATGATGAGGAATGTTGGCAGACAGAATTATCACCTACGAGTTCGTGTAAAGCCGTTTCATTTCTTGAGAGAGAACAAAATGATTTCAGGTGCTGGAGCAGATCGAATCCAAGATGGAATGCGTTTAGCGTTTGGGAAAGTCATTGGTATTGCAGCTAGAATCAAACCGAAGCAACCAATAATTTCAATCAGATGTGACAACAAACACATCAAGCAAGCGCAGCAAGCTCTGAAAAGAGCTGCACCCAAGCTCCCGACCCCATGCAAGATTATTTTTGACAAGATTGATTCCAAATTAAAACAGAGCATGGGATATGGATTTTAGGGGTCTGGGTTTATAGGCCTGTGTTTCTTTCGAGAAGATATGATATGAAGTATAGAAGATCTTTATGGTTTGTTCGATTAATTGCAGGCAACTCTAAGGGAGAAAATATAGTCATTTTCTCAATCCTCTTCCTAGGAGGATAATCTATCAAATCTTGAATCTAGCTGAGTATTTGACACGAGTGTCCTGAGTGCATCTCTGTCAATTTTTAACTACATGGACAATTCCATTAAGATGAATTAACTTAGCATGATTCCTACGTTCCAAGATTCTAAGAAGGTCATGGCTCTCAGCTAAAGCTAAGAGAAGCGAATTAGAATCATAATCACCATAGATGATTCTTGAGATATCATAGACTGTTTGCGGGGTGTCTGTTAGTGAGTCAGAAGTCTTCTGGAGTTTGTCGTCATATTCAGTCCGTAGTACTTGAATTCTAGATTTGATGTCAAGAATTGGTTCTCTGTGGCCAGGTAGTGCAATATAGCTGTTTCTGGAAGCGATTCGATTCAAAGAATCGAGGTAGGTGATTATGCCTATTTTTTCTGACCTTTCGAATGATATGCTTGGGTTTGAACTGATATCTCCTAGAATGAAATCTCCACTAAAGATAACTTGTTTTTCGTCGCATACATAACATGTCGACCCAGACGAGTGTCCGGGCACCCAGACTGCAGAAATATCACCAATACCGGTTTTAAAAGTAGCACCATCATTGAAACTGATAGCTGTTGGAACAGACTCTACAAGTGATTTGAAATACTCAATGAGACCTTTTGGTGGCAGTATCGGGCGTTCAGTCTGTGGAACTCCAGAGGATGTAATTAGATCCGTGTAGAACTCCATGTAGAGTTCTGCATACCTATCATAGTTTACTACTGCTGTGGCGTCCTTCTGATGAATCCATACCTTTGTAGGATTGTCATGGGCATGTGCTCGTTCTCTAACAAATTGCGCAGCCAATCCAATGTGATCAATATGACCATGAGTCAGGAGAATCTGCTCAATGTCTGACATAGAATATGACCTTTCTTGGAGCTCTTTCTGGATTATTTCTAAACTCTTGGTAGTCTTTGGACCTGTATCAATCAGAGTGAGTGGAGAGCTTTCTATAAGGTAACAATTAACACTACCAACAGGAAATGGAGTCGGCACCTCGATTCTAGATACTCCATCGATTAGATTCTTCATGAGTGATTAGACCAATTGAGGTATTGCCTATATTGTCAATATAAAGAAGGTCATCCAAACAAAAAGTCGTTTCAAAATAAATGGACATCTAGATTGTGCCATATTCAGTAATGAAAAGGGTGCTCAACAATATCAAGGCAGGGTTGCTTGACGCTTTCTCAACGTTTAAGACTGTCAGATGAAGCTTGAGTGTGAATTGAAAAATGAGTATTAACAGTTCAAAATTTGACAAAATCAGGAATATGTTAAATGGAAAGAGAGTTCTTGTGGCATTCAGTGGAGGTGTGGATAGTACTGTGCTTGCGCACATAGCAAAAGAGACTGCTGTTGACACGAGACTGCTGACCATCGATAGCATTACATTTCCTCGGTCAGAATTGAATGCGGCTGTAAGTATAGCAGCAGAGCTAGGTATTGAACTACAAATCATCCAAGTTGATGAACTCTCGAACAAAGATTTGGTCAGGAATCCTGTTGACAGATGTTATCATTGTAAGAAAGAGTTGTCTTCTGTCTGGTTGAAAGCTGCAGAAGACATAGGCATGGATTTAGTTGTTGAAGGGACCAATGCTAGCGAGATGGATGGACATCGTCCTGGTGTAAAAGCGCTTGAGGAATCTGGAGTGATGTCACCATTTAGAGATGCAGGCGTCACAAAAGATGAAATTCGAACTTATGCTAGAGAGGTGGGACTCTCAGTTGCTGACAGACCTTCTATGGCTTGTCTCTCAAGTAGATTTCCATATGGCACTGAAATTACTGAAGATCGCGTGAGGATAATAGATATAGTGGAGAGAGAAATCAAAGAAACCTTTGGTATTGAATGCGTTCGTGCAAGATTTCATGGTGATCTGGTTAGAGTTGAGGTAGGGAGAGAAGAGAGAAAGAAGTTACTTGATGAAAGCAAACTTGATGAATTACATGAACTAGCGAAAAAGGCAGGGTTCAAGTATGTCACTCTTGATGCTTTTGGATATAGAACTGGTGCCATGAATGAAACTCTTGAGTCCTAATGAGTTTTCAACTGTTTCATATAGTCTAAGTGAAAGAGTCTACGAATTTATCCTTCACCAAGACCTTTATTAATTATAGTTAAGATAATTATAGGAAGATGCGTTTACACGTAATGAAAATAGGTGATGGGACTTGACTGAAAACCTGAAGATATCTGAAACCATCCAAGCAAAGCCAGAGGACATTTACAATGCTTGGTTAGATGGCGAGAAGCATAGTGAGATGACTGGGAGCAAAGCAATAGTGGAACTGAAAGTCAATGGAATGTTTACTGCATGGGATGGATATATTGAAGGGAAAACAATTGAAATGAGCCCCCATCAAAGAATTGTACAGAAATGGCGTACAACTGATTTTCCGTCTGACAGTCCCGACTCGAAACTTGAAATCATTTTGAAAAGGGTGGAAAAAGGAACAAGAATAACTTTGGTCCATTCAGAAATTCCCGAGGGCCAGGCTGATGAATATAGAAAAGGTTGGCAGGAATTCTATTTCGACCCAATGAAAAGATATTTCGAAATAAAATCAGATTGAAAGCCTGGTATTTGCGTTGACTTGCCGTTATTAATACAGAATTTTTCATCAGTCTAAGACTTTGTTTTGGAAGTGACCAGGGTCTATACCAGCGAGTGTAGAGAGAATGAATCTTGTCAAGGGTCGTGACAATAATAGAAGTAACCTATCTAACTCCATTTCTTTTTGATTGTCACTATTCATCATCTATCGACTCCAATTCCTCTGCTTTTTTGATAGCAGTATCAGCGAGAATGAAAGCAAAGGGAGCAGTGAAGATTGAAACCATTAACAATGCGACACTTATACCTGATAACCAAGGTATCTCCCCAGATGCAACTAGGATTAGGAATATACCTAGAGTAGACACTGAAACTACAGCAAATACTGAGAACGCTAAGAAATTCCCTCTATTTGGGGATCGCATGAGAAACCAGCTGTCGGAGATGAGAAGGAGAACAGAGAGCCCAAGATTGTATTTCCGTGCAATCTTTACCAAATTGTTCGCTGAACTCGCTGTTAACATCAAAGTGAGTATGAAGACGGTTATTGTCAAGACGGAAATAAATTGATTTTGTCCAAGCGTGAGTAATATAAAAATGAAACTGAAAAGCACAAGCATAATTCCAAAACCAAATCCAACCTGCATTTTGAACAGATGTATCTCCTCTTTGGGTGTCATAGTCATGGCGGCAGACAGGACACCATATCGATCCACTTGACGCTCCTCTCTGACTTGATCGAGTAGAATCAATGCCTTCTTGCCAAGGGCGGTTATCCTGTACTCACCATTGACAGTTTCTATCAGACCTACTTCTGCGAGCTCTTTGAGATGATAGTTGAACGTACCACTCTCAAGAGATGGGTCAAGACCCAAGACATGCATTAGTTGTGTATAAGAGGCACTACCTCTTTTTGAAATGAGCTGAATGATCTCTCTTCTAGTGGAATTCGAGAGTGCCTTTAACACTCCTTCGTGATATTCTCTTGATGACTTCAATAGTATCACGTAGTGTTTTGTTTCGAACTTATTTAAGCCATTTTCACGAAATTTTTCGACAATATCTCTGTCAGTTTGTTGAATAATTTCGACATGTTTTATGATGTTTTTTAAAATGACAAGGCTGCTCAACAGTGTGATTTTGTTAGGTTTCCCATGTAAATGATCCTACTGCCTTTTTCTTCATATCAATCTGATGTTAAATCTCCTTCTCCATCCAGATATTAAAACCCCATGGGTTTGGAATTGAGCTGGTCTGTGTATATCCTCGATTCTTGTAGAATCTGATTGCCCATGTAGCATTACAGTCCGTTACCAGTCGTATTTTCTTCAACCCCATATCTCTTGCTACAGCTTCTATATGAGAAACCAGAGCTGTACCGATTCCTTGTTTCTGATGATTTGGTAATACATAGACCCAGCGGATTCGACCAGTTTCTGCGGCTTCAACGCTCAATGCAGCTACTGCTATAATGCTTCCCTCATATCTGTGTATATAGAAAGTCATATTCTCTAAACTTTCTTCATACTCTTTGAGTGTGATAATTGGTTCTCTGAAATACTGCTTTGGAATTATTCGACCAAACGCATCACGATTGGATGAGTTGATGACATTGATTATTTCTTGAGCATCCTTCAGTTTCGATTTTTCAATAAGAGATTCTGCATCTTTCAAACTACATCATGTATCATTAATGTTAAGGAACAATATGAATAATGAGCACTATTCCTAGTTAGCAACCTGAAAGTGTGTTTGATAATCTAGGCTAAGCTAAGTTTCTTCATTATGACTGGAGCGCCTGGTTGACTAAAACCAGTTTCCAGTTCATTTAGTAGGCTGTCAGGCAGCTTAGTTCCTACTGAGAGAGATATTGATCCAAATTGCCTTTCCAATTCTTATGTTCGTGTTCTGGTAACTCCTGAACTCTGCATAACGGTCTGGCGATGATTTCTCGAATCTCGAAGGACTTGAAGAAATTCATTGTGTATGTTGGTCGAACACATAGAGCTGTATCGAGCCCCTTGAATGTACCAGCACATGAAATAACATCCTCACCCTCTCTAACTTCTCCAGAGTCCACTGCGATGATTGCTGCCTCAATAGCAATTTTAGTTCCTGCGCCAAACACCTCGAGTGTCTTATCAATAATCGCCTCAGGTGTAGGGGCGTTCCAGTCTAAGGATCTTGATGGTGGCGCGAAAGGTCTTGTGCTCTGAACTATCTTGACACCATTACTGATCAAAGTCTCTCGAGTCTCGGAGTATTCAGAACGACTAAGGCCTATTGGTATTCTTCCTTTTGGACCCCAGGTCGATGCAGGGTAGTGAGTAACAACAATCAAAACAATATCCAGATCCTTGAAGACATCAAGAACTCTCAAAGCGCTTCGGCCAGTTTCAGAAGCAACTATTACTTTGGTCAGCCCAAGCGCCTTGCAGCGGTTTCTTGCTGCTAACAATGTCTTTTCAGTATTTATCTCACCACAGTACTGGAAATATAATGTTGGGCGCTCTACATCACCCATTCGTCTATCATCTCCCTGAAACGTATGGTGCCTTTTGCCTATGAAGATGTGGTCCTTAGAAACAGATATGATAGACAGTAGTTCCAATACTCTAACACACCGAGAGAAGTGAATAATATAGATGATTGCTGTATTATGATATATGTGATAATAATGACTTCAGAAAATCATTCGGAAAAGGAGTCGATTCTAAGACTTCGTGATAATTGGGAGGAGGCTGTCGCTTTTAGGGTTACAATTATAGATGATGGGAATTGCCGCGCAAATCACAAAGTTGGCCAAAAGTTTGAATTTAGCTGGAAATCTCCAGAGGGTATTTGCACAGAGAGCCTTGTTGGAATGTATCCCATATTACATTCCATGCGAGTATTTGGTGATATGAGGGAATTAGGTAGTTCTGAGCGTAATGTGAGGGTGTATAATTGCCCATCTCGAGAGATCAAATTCAAGATCAAGGCCCTCTACAAATGTAACATATGCGGAAGTCAGTTACAGGTTAACCAAGATGGAGTTCAATCACTACAACTGCAGTGTACAAAGCCAGAATTTCCCCTACGTGTATGTGAAAGCTGTTATTCCAATTATAAAGAGAAGAGAATCGAGTGGTAGTATCAATAGCAGTATGATTATCTAAAAACAAATAGGGCGTTCAAGAGAACACTACTAAGGCAAAGCCCCTGTTCTACAAATCCGATCAATCTTACATATTGTAACTATTAGGTTAATCGTGGTATGTTTTTGTCGCACCACATATTTTATAATGAATCTTGATTCATTATTTATTGCCGTTGTTGGGATTTCAATCTCAAAATAACATTTGAGAGAAGGTGTTCAAGACGTCAAAAGTTGTTTCTAAAGTAAGTGAGATGGTTCCGCCTGAAGTAAAAGAGAATATGAGAGATGTGAAACACAAAATCGTTGTACTCTCTGGCAAAGGTGGTGTAGGTAAGACCACAGTCGCAACTAACATGGCAATGTTATTTGCAAAGAGGGGACTCAAGTCTGGAATCCTCGATGTCGATATATATGGACCAAATGTGCCTAAACTCTTAGGTCTCGAGGGTGAACACCCACACGCAGAACACCAAAAGCTATTGCCAGTTGAGGGACCACTGGGTCTCAAAGTGATGAGTATGGGTTTTCTTCTTCGAAACAGTGATGATGCTATTGCTTGGAGAGGTCCATTAGTGGGAAAGGCTATTCAGCAATTCCTAAGTGACGTCAAATGGGGCGAGCTGGATGTGATCGTTGTTGACCTACCACCAGGCACAGGAGATGAGATTCTGAGCATTCTCCAGTCAATTCCTGAGATTGATGGTGTCATTATTGTATCAACTCCTCAAGAGGTCGCTGTATTGGATGCACGTCGAGCAATTCGACTTGTAGAGAAGATGGGAGTACGGATTCTTGGTATTATAGAGAACATGAGTGAGTTTGTATGTCCACACTGTGGTAAGTCGTACAATCTTTTTGGAGAAGGTGTGACTCAGAAAGCCGCCAACGAGTTTGGAATTAGGCACCTCGGCTCCTTACCACTAGATCCAAGAATCATCAGCCTCTCTGATAGGGGAACTCCTTTTGTCGTGGAAGACCCAGAATCCAAAGCTGCCAAAGCATTTGGAGTGGTCGTTGATCAGCTCAGTAAGACAATCGGCATCAAAAAGAATCAGGGTGAGAAAAAATGAGAGGTGGATATGGACGGTCAGGCAGTAGAGGTCGTTGGCCAGGAAATGGTCCATTCCAGGACCTACCACCATGGGAGAGACCTGGTTGGCTCTATGGACGTGGATCTTGTTGGTATATGGGATATCGTCCCGGTATTGACTATACAGTTCAGCCATTTTCAGTAGCCAACAATCTTCAATCTTTGCAGAGCCAAAAAAAACTGCTTGAAGAACAAATCAGAAGTCTTCAGGATAGACTAAAGAATATTGAGAAACATCTGTCAGAGATTCAAAAACAGGAGTAGATTATCTACAGGTGTGAATAACGAGTGGTACTAATGGTACCGAAACGATGTGTATAACTATGACATACACATATGGCCCAGTGGCATCATGGCGCTATGGACGCTCTTTGGGAATTGATGTAACGACTCGTCCAAAGAAGTGCACCTTCAACTGCATCTATTGTCAATTGGGCTCAACGATAGAACATGTAGTTTCACCAGATGATATTCTAGATAAATTGCCATCTTCTCAGGATATCCTCAAAGAGGTCTATAGTGTTTTAAGACGGTTAGATTTGAACTCCATCGATGCTGTAACATTCTCTGGAGCAGGAGAACCCACTCTAAACTTGGAAATTGGTGTGTTAGCAGATGCAATAAAAAGAGAGATTCAGAGTTTACCTCTTGTACTTCTGACAAATGCATCACTTCTCCAAACCCCTGAGGTGAGAAAGAACCTTACTGGATTTGATATTATTTCTGCCAAGATGGATGCAGGTGATGATAGAACCTTCAGACTCATCAATCATCCAGCACGGGGTATTTTCACATTGGATGACATTATTGATGGCATTAAGAAACTACATAAACAGATGTATGGCACTCTGGCTCTAGAGGTCATGCTTCTAAAAGGACCACAGGGATTGACGAATGCAGAAGGACAAGCTAGAGGAGCACTCATTGAGAGGATTCTTGAGATCACACCTGATGTTGTACAGATCTACACTCCTTGGCGTCCCTCTGCAGTTGAGGGCATTCAACCACTCTCAGTCAACATTCTACACGAGTTTGGGCAGGAGCTTGGTGAGTATCTTGGCATGGATAAAATATGGGTTTATGGTTACCATGATGCCCGAAACAAACCCGTGAGATGGAAAAATCATAATAAAATTGAGAATGAGATCATTGATCTACTCAGACGCAGACCATGCAGAATTTCGGATGTCATAGTTTCCATGGGAATAAAGACAGCACTCGCGAAACACATCCTAAACAGCCTTCTCAAAAGTGGAGAGGTATCGATACAGAAGATAGAGAATGAATCCTTCTACAGAATCGTTAATTATCCAGAGGTTTGAATAGAGGAATTCAACATTGTCATGAGTCCCTCTCAGAGGAATTGAAATGTAAAATGAAAAGGGTGTCCAATACTGTAAGGAATGGAAGATTGCCTTACTCATCCAACATTATCAACCTATACTTTTTGCCCATCATAGTAGCATCTAAGATAGACTACAAACCGTTTTTCTTGATGAGCTTTAATGAAGCACATTCATAATGTGTTGTAATAATACAGATTGTTATGGTCATGTGAAACTTTACTTGGTAGATAGTTTTTCTAAATCTTCGAGAATGGCCTCAAGATCTTCTTCATGCTCAACTTCATCTGCAAGAATCTCTAGAACCATCTTATGAGTGATTGGATCTTTTCCCTCAGTCATCTCGACCAATTTGTTATATACTACTATGGCACATTGTTCCCCCTTGATGTTCTGGACTAATAACGCACGAACCGATGGATCTGATGGCGTTTCATATCCACAGTTTGTTTCTTTATACCAATCCTCCGGTTTAATCAAAGGAGTTCCACCCAACTGAATCATTCTCTCTACCAGCATCCCAGCATGTCGAAGCTCATCACCAGCATGTTCCATTAGTTCTGCCTCTAAGAGACCTCTCATTGGTCCGACAACTATCTGCGCTCCAATCCAATATTGATAATATGCCAACCATTCATCTGCAAATGCTTTATTGAGTAGCTTTAGTAGTTCATCGACATCAAGTTTGGCTTTGACTATTTCCGTTCCTTTACTTCCCATTATGATCACCCTGTATTATGAATTCGGAGCATGTTCAACTATGAGAAATTGAATCATGATTCGCTTCATAACGTTGAGTCGTGGGTAATATTAGACTTTCGCTTTAGAATGGCAGAATTTCTATCCCCTGCGTGCAATGTTTACTACTATGTTGAAAGGGATGTTCAATACTACCGAGAGAAGATTAGTTCCCTGATTACCTGACTTTCTCGTAAACCTGCACCTTTCTCTTTCTGAAGACAGAGCAAGCTGTATTGATTATTTAAGATGATAGAAAACGCAAGAGGTGTTACTGAGGGGATATTGCTCATTAATCATGATCATTTTCAAAACGATCATCAGCTTTGAATGAGTGGTCTTTTCTAATTGGGGACATTCCAAGCCAGCCTGATGTTGCTAGAGGTCTATTATCAAACTCTGGAACAAAGGGTTTGATATCAAGTAGTGGTGTTTCATCAAGCATGTCAACTCCTTTAATATATAGACGTGTTCCCTCAATGCTGACTAGTTTTACAATAGAAATTCCAATAGGATTGGGGCGTGATGGGGCTCTTATGGCAAATATGCCATGCGAGTCGGTATCAAGGTATGGTTTCATTTGCATCTTGGGGGCTTTAGCCTTATGAAACCAATACAGGAGAATGATGTGTGAAAACCCATCCAGAGACTTGAGACCATCACGGAATTCTTCGAATACCTCAACATACCCGAGAGCATCAGACTTGCTCGATTGAATTGGAGTGGCTTTGCTCGATTTGAAAGGAGTTCTGATAGTTCCGATGGATTGTATCTTGAACTCTTGTGGTTTACTCATGGTAGATTGAATAACTACATTATCAGATATCTGTTATTGGAGATACTCACCGTTACAACTAAACTACTGGAACTACTCAAACAGGAAGCTAAGCAACTGGATTAAACATAACGTTAGTATTGACTTGTTCTCGTTTGTAAGTAATTTATCAAAATGAAAAGTGTACTCAACAACGTCAGAAAGGGAAAGTTCCCTGTTCACTCGACCCCGTCAGCCTCTACTTCAAACATTGTATGAAGAATATGTAAATTACGAGTTGTCAGAATCAACATCCCTATCGAAGGGATGCGAGCGAGCTAAAATACGTTCAAAATGTCTACGACTATCTTCTACTACTGAACTTGAGGTTTCAAGTGTAAAAAGCCCGAACTCTCCTGCAGGTGTGAATAGGCTAGTTATTGCTATATTATCATCAAGAAGTGCTCCATCTCGTATGAGTTCTGGCTCAAGCTCATCTATGGTCACGTAACGTACTGAGATTCCAGCCTCGCTCTGCTCTCTGATTGTATTGGTAAGTGGGAATTCATCTCTCAGAAAATCCTTGTCTTTTAAAATGAAGATTCGGATAATCTTTAGTCCCTTCCTAGCTGTTCTAAGATTAGTTTCCTGCCAGAGATGATGATCACCAGTTGACCATTTGTACGGATCCATGACAATATCTGTAGCGAGAACAGTCTTCTGAACAGTGTCAAATATCTGTCCTGCTCTCACATAGGCCTCTTCGCGTGGAATACTGATTCGACCTCTCCTGAGATCCTTAATCATCTCTCCGAACTTAAGTAGTCCTCGTTGTGCTTCTTGAATGTGAAGTGGACTTCCGTTTCTCATAATAAGGTCATATTCAGCGACCACCTCTCTTAGAGGCTTATGCGTGGCACTGACCTCAGAGATTGATAGTGTGTCAGCGATGACTTTTGTTGAGTGTGAAAGCTGAATTTGTGTTTCTATTGTCAGCGCAACTAGCTCAATTACCAATGCTACCAAAACGGAGGAGAGAACATCTGTGGTGGCTAACCAAACGACGAAGCTCGCAATAATGGCTATCATGAGTCCCAATAGTTTCTCTGGAATTCGGATGCTCATTGTAAATCAACTCACTCTTTGACCCCTGATGATAATTAGATATGGGTTGGATTTGTGTCTACTTGTGGATAAATTCGATTCTAAATAGCAAATGCACAAAAACACAAGAAAAAAGGTGCTCAATAGTGTCAGAAGAGGAGAGTTCCCTGTTCACCCGACCCCGTCGGTTTCTGCCCTTACCAGTTTAGAACTGATAAAGCTCGACTTTTTAGGACGCATTACAAATCTTGTTAGCTAGTTCACGAACCTCGGCAACTAGTCTAGTATTCTTTTCGGCATCCCCTATGTCATTTGCAGTTCCATGAACAATCCCCAAAGTTTCCCCTTTCATATAGCGTATAAGATGTTTGATAGAATTTATCGCATGTTGAACTCCGGATTCTTTAACATTAGTATCTCCGTAAACAAAGAGAACAGCAAATCGTTTTCCATCTAACTTGTGACCGCCTTTAACATGCAATGCTACTAATCTGTCAATGAATAATTTCAGTTGACCAGAATAATTGAACCAGTATATTGGTGATGCAAAAATGATGGTGTCAGCTTCGATAATTTTCGGGTAAATCTCATTCATATCATCGTCATCTTGAACGCATCTTAGAGGAAAACCTTCGTAGCACCAGAAACAACCTCGGCAGTGTTTAATGTTGAGTTCATGAAGATGAAGAATTCTTGATTCCATCCCTTTCTTTTCTAGTATATCATTCATCTGGTTAATTAAGTAACGAGTATTGCCCTTTCTTCTTGCGCTACCGTTCAGAATCAGAATTTTACTCATGATAAGACCAGGTTGATTGGTAAGTAATAAGCATGTAGTTCAACGAAAACGATGTAGAAGAGAAAGAGTGGATCAACAGGTTAGGAAGGGGATAGTTCCCTGTTCATCCCCACTCAATTAGCCTCTACTTCTTAGAACAATGAATTAGGCGATTTTCAACCAAGTTTTGGTATGGGTACTTGAAACTGCATCAAGCATAAGGTTAGTACTGTCTTAAGACAGTACTAGATAATCAGGAATAGAGAAGGAAAAAGATGCAATATAGAGAAGGTGCTCAATAATGCAATATGCGTAATCCTCCAAATACCCTACAACCAACCTCTACTTCTCACTACATGGGCGCCATAGCTTTTTCTCAGTCCAAACATCAAAGCTCAAGTGACTCGGGACCCTGTTGCTCAATGCATATCCAAAATCTAATGTGGGACAGAGGCATCTGATTGTGGTAAATGAGTAGATACACGCTCCAGTGAGGAATTAATTTGAACTGGGAATCCTTACTGCACAAGAATCTCTTGCAATGGCTGTTAGATGGAGAGCCTTGGGTTATCTATCGGACTTTGACATGGCTACTAGATAAGCCGGAGAATGATGATTCAGTATTAGAAGCAAAAAGGATGGTTCCCAAGCATCCAATGATAGAAGGCATCTTCGCAGGCTTGAATGCGAACGGATACTGGGGGAAACCGGAGGATATACATACCTGGTGGCCCAAGAAATTCACCACATTCTGGCTGCTACCAGTCCTCGCAGATTTCGGTCTAACGATAGATGATAAGAGAATCGCGAAAGCTTGTGAATATGTGTTCACTACACAGCTTCAATCTGGTGCTTTTGGATGGTCTCCACCAACAAAACCCGGAGAGTGTCATACTGCAATACTTGTCGAAGCAATGGCAAAGCTTGGTCTTTTGCATGACTCAAGAGTACAGAGTGCCTACAGATGGCTCGTCAAGAAACAGCGCCTAGATGGCGGATTCTGGTGCAAGAACACTGGTCTGATAGGGAAACCAAGAGAGAAAGAGCCAAGCTGTGCTTTTGCAACTATGTTCGTGCTTGGAGCAATGGCTCAGAATCCTAGGTTAAAAGAGAGTATAGCTGCGAAGAGGGGGATCAGGTTCCTGTTTAAATGCTGGAGAAATCGTGGGAAAATGAAATATGCTGGCCATGACAGTGAGATTGGACATGGTTGGGAGAAGTTGAAATATCCGTTTACAGAATATCGTATTCTGAAGTTCCTTGAAGTTCTGTCGCAGTTTAAGCATTCAAAGCAAGAGCTTCTTAGATCTGGACTGGTTGACCTACTACTCAAGAAACGTGACAACGATGGACGGTTCACACCCGAGTCAATCCATAGAGCTTGGTCTGATTGGGACTTTGGACAGAAACAGAAACCGTCGAGATGGATTACTCTTTGCGCTTTGCGGATTATGAAGAGTGCAATTGAGTAGAAAGATCTTTAATTGAATTCAAGTGTACAGCAAGTCAACATACTGTATTCTTTCACTATGGATATCCTATGTCATGTTTATATATTGCAAAAGAGAAAGGGTGCTCAACAGTGTCAGAAACGGGAAAGTTTCCTGTTCACCGCCCACGTCACCCTTTACTTCTCTTTACAATCAATCAATTCATTTTTCCCACGCTTCTTTCATTATAAGATTTCTTTTCAGAAACTCCTTCATCAAGTCTTCTGGAACTTTGCTCATTCTGCATGAGAAATTGGTACAGATTTTGCATGTACCTCCTCTGAGCATCTTGTCAAAGGAAACAGCTAACATAAAGAAAATTCATGCACGCGCATTATTAGCTCATACAGCAGAGGCACTATTTGTTTCTGTAATATTCTCATAAATATACTACAAGAAGTTCAATTATTCTGGTCCGCTCATAACAGCAATATTGATAGTAACCACGGTAATCTTGCTTGACTTTTCCTGACCGCTACAATAATCCTTCAAGACTATGCTGTGTTCAACAATCCTGTTGGAACTTGGATCCCATTCGCCCTGATCTTCATAGCTACTATGATAGTTAGAATTTATTTGAATAGGAGTGTATAGTATCTCTAGTTTGGAGTGAGTTTCTTCGATTACACAGAGATGAATTTTATAAAATGAAGAAAGTGTTAAAAATGTCAGAAAAGCTAATTCCTATTTCGCCCAATTCTATAAGGTCCTAATATTAGTAGTCATCGTGAGGTGATTGGGATGAAAAGCTTTCTTATTTTTCCTGCTCCAGATGTCATAAACCTTAGATATTCTACTCCAACATTAAGTCCTCCACTTGGTCTTCTCTATATCGCCTCTTCGTTACGCGAAGCTGGAGTCGAAGTCAGACTTGTTGACCAGTTGGGAGAAAAGATACCTGATGAAAAGATACTGAGGAGAGTAGAAAGATACTCTCCAGATGTAGTTGGTTTGTCATTGATGTCATGGCAGGCAAAAAAAGCTGCAAAACTGGCGGCTATGATTAAAGAGAAACTTCCTGACACTCATATAGTATTTGGAGGCGTGCATGCATCAATCAACGCCGAACGAATGATGAAAAAATACATCCAAATCGATTCAACTATTGAGGGAGAGGGCGAGCTATCTATGGTCGAGCTTTTCAAAGCTCTAGAACACGGGAATTCTATTCAAACAGTATCTGGTATCTATTACCGTGAGAACGGGAAAGTGAAGAGAGGTGCCTCTAGACGTCTTATAACCGATCTCGATTCTTTGCCACCACCTGCAATGGACTTGGTTAAGAAGGAATGGTATGGTCAATTAGAAGGATTGAAGTTACCATCGATGGTGTCTATGGTGTCTTCTAGAGGTTGTCCTTTCTCATGTAATTTCTGTTGCTGTAGTCAATTCGCAGGTAGGAAGTGGCGTTCACGGAGTCCTGAGAATGTGGTGGATGAGATTGAGGACCTATTAGCAGCAGGATATGAGACCATTTTCTTTGTTGATGATTGTTTTACCCTAAATAAGAAGCGTATATTGCGGATTAGTGAGCTAATTAAAAGGCGGAAACTCGAATTCAATTGGCTTTGTGAGGGAAGAGTTGACCAAATTGATTATCAAATGACTAGATCTATGGTCACGAGTGGTTGCAAGCTCATCTACCTTGGAATAGAGAGTGCAAATCAAAGGATACTTGATTTTTACAAGAAGAAGATAACTCCTCAAATGAGTATTCAAGCAGTAAAGACCTCTCGTAAGGCAGGCTTAGATATCATTCTTGGTACATTCATCATTGGAGCACTTGGTGAAACAAGGAGCGAAATTCAAAATACTATCGATTTCACAATGAAACTCGATATTGATTTTCCTCAACTGAATATATTGGGAGCAATGCCGGGGACTGACATTTGGAATCAGCTAGTGAATCAAAAGTATATAGATCCTGAGGTGTATTGGGAAACAGGGGTCCTCGTTCCAGATATCTATCCCAATTCGGTGAAGACCGATATTCTAGAAAGATGGATTACTGAAGTCTATGAGAAGTTTGTTCATAGAAAAAAATACCTACTGAAACAGATACTTATGACGCTGAAGAGCAAGTATAGGATGCAACTTTTATTGAGAAATATGAGTCATGCGGGTAATATCTTAGATTATGTGAAAGGAAAAGCTGATGTCAATGGAGAAAAACACTAGAGTATTGCAAGGGAAAAAGGATGCCTAACAGTGCGTGGAACTGGAAAGTTCTCTGTTCATCCGACACTATCAGCCTCTGCTTCTTACTAATTTGAGAACTGGTTGTATTTATCTTGGACCATTTAATTGCAAGTAAGGGGCGTTTCAAAAGTGTCATATTATCAAGATGTGAAGGACCCAAACATTCCAGTTGAAGTTGTTAAAGCCAGATTGGAAAATATCTGTGCGATTCTTGATATCAATCCACCAGAAACAATTGTCTATGAGGAATCATGGGGGTCTTTTCAGAGGCCTCGATTGCTAGATGATGGTAGAACGATCATTCTTTTTAAAAGCCAGGACGATTCTGTCCTAAACTGGCAGATATGTAATCTCTATCATACCTTGGCAAGTAGGAAATCTCCTAGATGGATTGTTCGCCATGTATTCTCCTTCATGCTTCTTCCAGTCATCTTTGTGACAATCAATGTGTTTGCTTTGATCTATCTTGAGGTTGGATCTTTTGACATAGGTTTATCTCTCACAGTTTTTCTTCTTCAGTTTCCATTTGCTGCATTTAGTTGGTATTGGAAAAAAGGACTTGAAGACGACATAATACTATGGAGAAGCAGTATGAAACAAGCAGGGCTATGGCCTGATAATATTGGAAACCATTACAACAAGTTGCTCAAGAGAATTCCATATGCAATGATACTATTTTTCATATTTTTCGCATTGTTATTTGGTTGGATGATAGTAACGAGTTAGAAAATGAGTCTAAAATGCAAAAGAGAAGGGGTGCTCAACAGTGAGCAGCTCGGGAAAGGTCCCTGTTCAACCGACCCTGTCAGCCTCTACTTCTTACACATCCATGAGTTCTATTCCTACATCTATGTCCTTTTCCTTATTCTAGTTCAGAGAGGACTCTGGAATACAACGCAGCTGACATGTGAAAGGTGGTTTCTTCAACAAGAGAACGAACTTTGGCGTGTGATTCCTTCTTCGATAGTATTCCTTTCTTTGTGGCAGAAAGAATGATTCCGATAGTTCCTGTCATCCTGAGTCCAAGAGTTCTAGCTACGTCTCTTGCAGCTAGATCGTCAATGACTATTACAGAATCTGATTTTTGCTTCTTGATATGATAAGCGAGTACAAGTGCATCTACCTCCCCTTGATGGAGTCCCATTTCATTAAGCTTGCCTGCGAGTGGGCTTTCTGGCACCTCTGACACAGTCAACCAGTCCGAGAAAGCACTTTGCAGAGTCGCATATTCTGATTCTGATGTATCAAGAACCTCCACCTTGACAGTACCAACAGTGAAAACCTGGTCGAACAGTCGTTGTAATAGGTCAAGAAGTCCTAGTTTTCCTAAATAGATGAGAGGCGATGAGTTGACGATTGCAATCAATTCATATGCCCTCTACGAAGGTCAAGTCCTCTGTAAGCGTTTGTTCATCATACATGGTCACTTTGCGTTCAGCTAGTTCTCTCATCATTGCTCTTAGTGGTATTTCAGCAATAGATGCTGCCTTCCAGATACTGAGCCGTCTAGCTTCAACTTCCTCAGAAAGATAATCGAGAAGATCGGCTGAAAGAGACCTATCGATGAGCTGTCTCACATACGATGATTTGTCAACTATCTTTCTTTTCTCCATCAAGAAAGTAAGGCGTTTTTCCAGCTCCTTATCCATTCTCACTGAGAGTACATCGCCCATTCCTATCATGTATACTATGTATGACAGAGTATATGAAGTTATCCATTTTTATCTTTTAGTTCATCAAGTGGAATAAAGTCCTCTTATTCAAGAATCTGTTTCTGACGTTTGATGAACTCAATCTGTTCGTGTCTTCTGATTAGACGGAGGAGTGTATCGCTGAAATTCTCACCTGGTAATCGTGCTTCCTCCAAGCAATTGTAGGCTTCCTCAGTTATCCTAATCTTTTTGGTCAATTTGCTTTCCCAGATTTCACTACACTCTGTCGAATATAAAGCTGAAAGAAACTAATACTAGGGGATTGAATGATGTTAAAGAGAAAGGGTGCCCAACAGTGAGCGGCTAGGGAAAGGTCCCGTTAGCCAACCCCGCCCGATAGCCTTGTACTTCGTGTCCGTCTTAGATATTCGATGTTATAATCTGAGAACTCAAGCGAATCATCAATACAGTCAGTTACGAGAGTTTACATCCTCGACACACGTTTTGATGAGTAAATATCGGGGTACGTTTTTCATGTAGTCGCGGTACAGGTCACCATATTGTTTCAGGCAAGCTTGTTCCTCCGCTAGAACTCTAGACCTACCAAATAAGGAGGCTAGTATCTGAAGGAATATTACAAACAGTGATCCTACAGCAATACCAATCCCACTACCTGCAATGAATAACATGAGAATCTGAGGATGGCGCGATACTCTATAGAGTCCTCTGGAAACTGGTTGATTGAGTGGAGTGTTCTTGAAGTTGAATAGAGCGATGATGAAACCAATCAGACCAAAAAAGAAGAGAACAATTCCGGGAATGAAAAAAAGGGAATCAACTTTGAGTGGAGAAAGGACTACTAGAATCATATAGACTACGAGCATAAGTTTCTCGGTCACATAGAAAGCTCGATGTTTTCTACTCCAGCTAGACCTGTTGTACTCGTAGAGCCTTTTCACTACATGTTTGGGGAAAGTGAGAAGTAAGACACCATATGTTAGGTACAATACAAGAAAGAGGATCCATCCATTGAACCATCCAATTTCAAGTGCAGGGAAGAACTCCATGTCACCAATCATGCCACATCATTCATCAATACAAAGATAATGTATGGATA